>CAXYYO010000005.1:0-113502 GCA_964293305.1 uncultured bacterium
TAGTTTCAATATTAATTGCAAATTTTGGGCTAAAGTGAAAAATTTAAGGAACAGTTTAGGGCCTGCCCCTGCGGGTCGGCCTTTTCGTTTCAAGTCCTCGCTATTGGTACCTCATAGCTGTGGGCTTTCCACTTCAAATGAAGCAAAGCGAAATTCACGAATACCAAAATAAAAAAAAATACATTCGTAATCCCTCACGCTGTACATAATTTATAAAAGGTACAAAGTGAAACTCCAAATAAACCCTTCATTAAAATCAAATTATTCTGCCATAATAGCTTGCACCATAGCAATTACATCTTCAGCGTTTGGCTTACTAAAGTAATCACCATCACTGCCATAAGCAGGCCTATGTGCTTTTGCTGTTAAGGTTCTTGGAGCAGCATCCAGCCATTTATAGCCACCTTGCTTTTCCATTACTTCATTAAACATATATGCTGCTGCACCACCCGGCACATCTTCATCAATAAATAAAATGCGGTTTGTTTTTTTAAGGGAGGACAGAATGCTGTGATTGATATCGAAAGGTAAAAGAGTTTGTACATCTATTATTTCACAACTTATTTGCATTCCTTTCAAACGCTCAGCTGCCGCAGATACAATCCGTAGTGTGCTGCCATAGGAAACCAAAGTAATATCTGTGCCTGCTTCAAGTATTTCTGGCACTCCAAAAGGCACTTTGTACGCTAATAAATTGTCTGGCAATGTTTCCTTCAAACGATAGCCATTTAAGCATTCTATTACAAGACCCGGATCGTTCGAAGCCAATAGTGTATTATACATACCCACAGCCTGTACCATATTTCTTGGCACACATACATGCATACCACGTAGTGCATTAATGATCATACCCATGGGGCTACCACTATGCCAAATGCCTTCCAATCTATGCCCACGGGATCTTACAATGATAGGGCAGCTTTGTTTTCCTTTTGTGCGGTAGTGCATTGTGGCCACATCATCACTCAGGGGTTGAAGGCCATACAACAAATAATCAAGATATTGTATTTCAGCTATTGGCCGAAGGCCTCGCAATGCCAATCCAATACCCTGACCCATTATGCTCAATTCTCTAATGCCAGTGTCAAATATTCTATCTACACCATGTTTTGCCTGTAAGCCTGAAAAGCCCTGATTAACATCACCTATAAATCCTAAGTCTTCTCCAAAAGCTACCACCAGTGGATTGGTTTCAAATAACTGATCAAAATATTTATTTAAAATTTCATACCCATTTACAACTGGTGCAGCATCTTGAAAACTGGCCGCTACTGGATTTACCGCAAGAGCAGACTTTCCAATTTCATTGTAAAGATGACTATTGTATAATGCAGTGTTGAGCTCAGATAATTCCTTGTAATATGCTTTTATTTCAGCATCAGCAAATGGACTATTAATACATTCGGTTGCCCTTACCAATGCATGCATTATTTCTCTGCGCAATGGCTCCTTATTATTTTCAAGTTCCTTTGCTATTGCTTGTATTTCATTATAAACATTGATATCATGCACCTGTGCACTTTTGAATAGTTCAATAGTTTTTTCTTTCTGCAGGCGTATAGGAGATAAATAATTTTCCCATGCAGCAGTTCGCAACTCATTCACATCCCTTTTGGTCTGTACTTCTATAGATTGTAATTCATCTTCCGAAGCTATATTGCTATCTATAATCCAGCTGCGCATCTGCTTCACACAATCCCATTCCTTTTCCCATTGCAGTCTTTCGGCATCTTTATATCTTTCATGACTTCCGCTAGTGCTATGACCTTGTGGTTGTGTAATTTCTTCAATATGAAAAAGGGCCGGCACATGTGTTGTTCTTATTGCCTCAATGGCCTCTTCCAATACTTCGCACATGGCGGGGTAGTCCCAACCTTTTAGCTTATATATCTGCATACCGTTTGTGCCATCCTCTTTTTGAAAACCGGATAAAGCATCTGAAATAGAACCCTTTGTCGTTTGATATTTTTTGGGTACAGAAATGCCATATCCATCATCCCATACAAATATGGCTGCTGGTATTTGTTGTACACTTATTGCATTAACTGTTTCCCAAAAATGTCCTTCCGAAGTAGAGGCATCCCCAATGGTTACAAAGCAAATTTCATTACCATTATTACTTAAATCTTTATATGAGTGAAGGGCTGTATTATTTCTAAATAATTTTGAAGCTAGTGCTAATCCTGCACTTCTGGGCATTTGTCCGGCTGTTGGTGCCATATCAGCAGCTACATTATATTGATTGGCTAGTGGCAGCCAATTACCGGAGGCATCAGTATTTGGAGTTACAAAATGGCTCACCATCTGCCTTCCGGCACTAAAGGGTTCATTGTTTTCATCAGGGTCTGCATATAGTTGTGCAAAAAACTGTTGCACAGTTGCCATGCCTGTAGCAAACATAAAAGTTTGGTCCCGGTAGTATCCACTTCTAAAATCTCCGGGATTGAAAAATTTTGACATAGCCACCTGTGCTACTTCCTTACCATCTCCAAAAATACCAAATTTTGCTTTGCCTGTAAGCACTTCTTTACGACCCAGCAAACTGGTTTCTCTACTTAGCACCACAATTCTATAGTCTGCTAATACCGTATTTTTAAATTGATTAAAAGAAAGTAAATCCGGAGATGAAACAGTTTGTGTAAAATTTTCCATGATGCAAAGATAACGGTTGTTAGCGGTTTGGAGTTTTGTAAAAGGAGGCAAAATTTTAACTTGTGAACGCAAATTTGCAAACCCACTTTAGCATTTACTCTCTACAAATATTAGAGTATGCCTCCAATATTTTTTTAACATTTCCGAAATGCTTCGTATTAAATCCATTCTCCATACATTTGCTACGAAATGTTTAGTACTAAAAAAATTAATATGCAAAAAATTATTCAGCAATTCATCGTAGCATGCTTACTGGGTGGGCTTTTACAAACAAATACCCTGTGTGCTCAGGATCAAATCATGATTCGTAAAAAGAAAGACAGTAAGGAAAAAGTAACAATTGTGGTGGATGGCGATAAGATTACAGTAAACGGAAAACCTATAGATGATTTTAAAAATGATGACATTGAGATTTCTCAAATTGAATTTCCAGAATTGGCCGCATTAGATTTTGATTTGAATAAAAGGCACTTTGAGCAAATGGAAAAATTACAGGAATTGCAACATTTTGATGGAGACTTTGGTCAAAACTGGGCTCAAGCCGGTAAAAGGAATGAAGCTTTTCTTGGAGTGCTTACCGAAGCCACAGATGATGGTGCAAAAATTACAAAAGTTACGGATGAAAGCCCTGCCTACATGGCCGCATTAAAAGAGGCTGACTACATAACAAAAGTTAATGAAATTGATATAAAAGGACCGGACGATTTGTATGAGGCCATTGGTAAATTTAAACCGGAAGATAAAGTGAGCATCACCTTTACCAGAGATGGCAAGACTCAGAAAAAAGACATTATTTTAGCAAAGAATAAAGATGTAAAGGTTTATGGCTGGAACAATGACAATAATTATAGCTTCAATTTTAGGCCACCAAGCTTAGGAGGAGGCGCATTTTCGTTTACAAGAAAACCCAGAATGGGTGCCATTGTGCAGGATACAGAAGATAATTCCGGGGTAAATATTTTGGAGATGGATGATGATACTCCTGCAGCAAAAGCGGGTTTAAAAATTGGGGATATCATCACCATGGTTAATGATACAACTATTACTTCTACAGATGATATTAGAAATGTGTTTAAAGATGCAAAAGATGGGGACAGTTATTCCATTAAATATAAAAGAGACAATCAAACGCTCAGTACTACCCTTCGATTTCCAAAAGAATTAAAGACAATAGGTTTATAAAATCTTCTTTCTCATGTGCGTGTGCTTAACCGCCCTAACCTCAAGTTGGGACGGTTTTTTTAGTTGTGATTAAAACCCGAATTATCCTTACAACATTTCTTGAAAAACTAAAACCAGGCATAGAAAATCTATCCAACTTTGGTAAATTATTTCAGTGCAAGCAAATTTTATTTGTGAACTAATACATGTCATCAAGACAGGTATTTCAAACATTTAATAAATATAGCCCTTTAAATTTTTAGGTTGATGGTCCATAAAATTCTATGTGGGAAATGAAATTTTGAAAATGCTAATTCTGTACAGGGCAGCCATTCTGTCACCACATTACACTAATTTTGTAGCCAAATTATTTTATAATGCCTGTTATAAATACAGCAGAATATCACGATGAAAAACGGCAAGGGGAGGCTTTCCAACCATTTGCATTAGATAAAAATAGCTATTCAAAAAAGTATTTTATAGAAAGTTATGGTTGCCAGATGAATTTCGGCGATAGTGAAATTGTAGCGAGTATATTATATGGTGAAGGTTATGGAGCTACTCGGATAGTGGAAGAAGCAGATCTAATTTTATTAAATACCTGCAGCATCCGTGAAAAGGCCGAGCAAACCATCAGAAAAAGACTTACAGAATTTAGAAAACTTAAAGTAGCAAAACCGGGTACGCTGGTAGGCATATTAGGTTGTATGGCTGAAAGACTAAAATCAAAATTGCTGGAGGAAGAAAAACTCGTGGATATGGTAGTAGGTCCAGATGCTTATCGGAGTTTACCCGCTTTGGTTTTAGAGGCAGAATCAGGGCAAAAGTCTGTTAATGTATTACTGAGCAGGGAAGAAACCTATTCAGATATTTCCCCGGTAAGATTAGATAGTAATGGCATTACAGCATTTATTTCCATTATGCGGGGTTGTAATAATATGTGCAGTTTCTGTGTGGTCCCTTTTACCCGTGGCCGGGAACGAAGCAGGGATGCAATAAGCATAATAGCAGAAGCAAAACAGTTATTTGAAAGTGGCATTAAAGAGGTTACCCTACTTGGGCAAAATGTAGATAGTTATTACTGGATGGATGATAGCAGAAATGTGGCAGTAACATTTGCTCATTTATTAGAAAAAGTGGCAATGATCAGTCCATTACTTAGGGTAAGATTCAGTACATCTCATCCAAAAGATATTACCACAGATGTATTGGAGACGATGGCTGCTTATAAAAACATTTGTAAGTATATACACCTGCCGGTACAAAGCGGAAGCACCAGAATACTTCAATTGATGAATCGCACTTACACAAGGGAATGGTATCTTTCAAAGATAAATCAGATAAGAACGATTATGCCTGATTGTGGTATAAGTAGTGATATTATTGCCGGCTTCTGTACTGAAACGGATGAAGATCATGCAGACACGCTCAGCATCATAAGGCAAAGCAGATATGACATGAGTTATATGTATTATTACAGTGAAAGGCCCGGCACACTGGCTGCAAAAAGATATGAGGATGATATACCCGAAATCGTCAAAAAACAGCGGCTTCAAGAAATTGTGGATTTACAAAACAAATTGAGTTTAGAAAGCAATCAGAAAGATATTGGCACCATTTCGGAAGTGTTGATAGAAGGCAATAGCAAACGTAGTGAGCATTTTTGGAGGGGGAGAAATAGTCAAAATAAAGTGGTAATATTTCCTAAGCTAAATGGTGCAATACAAGCAGGAGATTATGTACAGGTGAAAATAACTGACTGCACTAAAGCAACAATGATGGGGGATATGTTAGTTTAACACCTTAAAAATAAGCTATCAGCTTTGGTAAAAGTTTGTAGAGTACTTGTAGCTAACAGTGTAATTAATTACTAAGAATAAAAATTAGAAACCGGAAAAAAATTCGCAGTTATTGCAACGGTTGGAATAATTTAAAATAAGTAGCAATAATTGTATAGTAAAAAGATAATGGCAGAAATACAATCAGTAAAAAACAGGTTTGGTATTATAGGCAATGCGGTAGCAGTTAATCATGCTATTAACGTGGCAATGCAAGTATCAGCTACAGATTTGTCTGTATTAATAACCGGAGAAAGTGGTGTAGGCAAGGAAGTGTTTTCGCAAATTATTCATTCTTTATCTGCAAGAAAACATAATTCCTTTATTGCAGTAAACTGTGGCGCAATACCTGAAGGCACCATTGATTCAGAACTTTTTGGTCATGAAAAAGGAGCTTTTACAGGTGCTGTGGACAGTAGAAAAGGATACTTCGAAACGGTGAATGGTGGCACTATTTTTTTAGATGAAATTGGGGAAATGCCATTGGGTACACAGGCCCGTTTGCTACGTGTGCTTGAAACCGGAGAGTATATAAGAGTAGGTTCAAGTAAGGTACAAAAAACCGATGTGCGCATAATAGCTGCTTCAAATAAAGACCTGCTGGAGTCCACATATAATGGGCGTTTTAGAGAAGATTTATATTATAGGTTGAGTAGTGTTCCTATAAGAGTGCCGGCACTAAGGGACAGGAAAGATGATATACCATTGCTCTTTAGAAAATTTGTGGTTGATTTTGCAGAGCGATATAAAACAACACCGGTACAATTAGAAGAAGATGCCAAAATTTTATTAATGAATTATCCCTGGCCGGGAAATGTGCGTGAACTAAAAAATATTGCGGAGCAAATTTCAGTTCTTGCAGGAACTACACAAATTGATGCCCAAACACTGAGAACTTATTTACCTGAAAAAAACTTCAACCGTCTTCCTGTATTAGCAGGCAGTGCAGCGGTGAATGGCAGTGAGTTTGCCAATGAAAGAGAAATTCTATACAAACTCTTTTTCGACATGAAAAAAGATGTAACAGAATTGAAAAGAATGTTTTTGGAAATTTTAAAAAATCCATCTGTTGCAGGACAGCAAAGCTCATCTTTTAATATGAATGAACTCATGCAAGAAATGCCCAATAACGACCTCATGAGTATGGTTTCCAACCAAAATTTGCAACCGGCAGTTATTATGTCAAACCAAAATGAAGACATGATGCATGCGCATACTGATGTAATTGATGCTCATGAAGAAGTAGAAGAATCGCTGAGTATAGCAGATAGAGAAAAGGAACTCATACTGAAGGCATTAAAAAAGCATAAAATGAGGCGCCGCCGAGCCGCTTTAGACCTCGGCATCAGTGAAAGAACATTGTATAGAAAACTTAAAGAGTATAGCATTATCTAATGAAAACTAAAATTGCATTCATCCTATTATATTGTTCAATAGCATGGAGTTCCTGTGGTATTTATACATTTAGAGATGTGTCTATACCTGCTGATGTTAAAACGGTAAAAATTGGTTTTATCGAAAACAAAGCGAGGTATATTAACCCACAGTTAAGCCCACAACTTACAGATGCATTTCAGCAAAAAGTGAATAACTATACAAAACTTACAAGAACAAATAATGACGAAGCTGATTACCTCATAAATAGTTATATCAGCAATTATAATGTAAGTACATCTGGCATTAGCAATGGTCAAACAGCCAACAATAGGTTGTCAGTTGGTGTGCATATCACCTTTATCAATACCAAAATACCGGAAACAAAAGAGTTTGATGTAAATCGTGATTTTGAATTTTCGGCAGCTTTGTCATTGCCGCAGGCAGAAGCACAATTACTACCTGATATTATTCGAAATGTTTCGGATGAAATGTTTAATAGAGTATTCTCCAACTGGTAGGCGTTTACACTTACCTTCACCCACTATCATCGCACAAATGAATAAAGCCGTATTGTTCAAATCACTTTATGAGTCCTTAGGCGCTGGTCATTTATCAGGCCACAAAAAAGCGGAGCACCTGGATGAAATTACAGCTGCACATCCTTATTTTTTTGTAGGTCACTTTTTAAAATTGCTGCATAATAATGACGACAGTAGGGATGATCAATCGATAAAAAAAACAGCTTTACCAATTAGTAACGAAGCTTGGTTAAATTTTTTATTGGATGGCACCGATACATTTTCTGCATCAAATCCATTTCAAAAAGAGTCCGATACAATTGAGTATGTTCAGGATGAAGTCACCGAACATATTGCCAGTATAATGGAACCAAGCGAATATCAAAAAGAACCTGATTTGGAGGAAGCAATTCCAAATGAATTCGAAACTGAGCAGAAAGAAACCTTTGACGAGGAGGCTTCTTCAGAAAAAATTTCTTCCATTTTGCAGGAGCAATTATTGGTATTTGAAAAAGCGGTAGAAGCTGATGCCATTATTCCCATAGAAACTGCCCCCTTTTACAGGGTGGATTATTTTGCATCTCAGGGTATAAAATTTGAAAATCCAACAGCAGATGGAGATGCTTTAGAGGCCAAAACAAGAAGGTTTACGGACTGGCTAAGACATATACGCCACATTAATCCAAATCCAACAGATTTGGGCACAGATGCCGCTTCTGAAAAAAAGATTGTGGCCTTGGCAGGTCAATCCATAGAAAATCCTGAAATTATAACAGAAGCTATGGCACAGGTACTGGAGCGTCAGGGTAAATACCAGAAAGCAATAAGGCTATACGAAAAATTAAGTTTTTTGAATCCCTCAAAAAACGCTTTCTTTGCCAGCAAAATTGTAGAACTAAGCAATAAATTATGACACTAATATTTTTTATACTGATAGTTATAGCCTGTATCATTTTAGGGATTATCGTGTTAATTCAAAATCCAAAAGGTGGTGGTCTTAGCGGCACACTTGCTGGATTTAATAATCAATTTATGGGAGTAAAACAGACTACAGATGTTTTGGAGAAAGGTACTTGGATATTTGTATCTGTATTGATTGCACTTTGTTTGGTTTCAAGTTTATTTTTAACGAGCCCTGCGGGCAATGAAGATTCTTTGATAAATGATATCAACACAAATACACCGGCACAACAGCAAGCTGCACCCGTATCTCCAATACCTGTAGCCCCTGCACAGGAGGATAGCAACAAATAATAGATTTAAAATAAATTGAAAGACCGGCTTTATAAGTCGGTTTTTTTATGGATAGATATTAAGGCAGGACAAAAAGGGGCTATAAGATTTCGCTCAATTTTATATCCAACAAACCGTTAGGCTGGTTATATTGGTTTTCCAGAAAATTGCCTTATGAATTGATTGTTAACCCAAGTGATGCATTTCATTGTATCATACAGACAAAATGCTGTACACATCTGCCTTTGACAACAATTGTTGATTTTTAAATAGCTTACTATATCATCAGCTCAGCAGTAATCTCAAGCATTTATCAATATCACCTTTCAACTTTTCAAAACATACTCAACTACGTTATCGGTTAGAACAAAACTTCTTCCAAATTTCCTACTTTTTTTAGCTGTAAAACGAGCCATAATAAATGGCTTACCTTTTTTATATCTGCTAAATTATGGTGCGTATTGTACGTTTTGCCATTGATGGCATCTGAAACCTTATATTCAAATATTCATTTCTATTCCACAATATTTCTCAATTGGTCTTATACTTCTTTTGCCAAAAGCTGCTAAATCTTCAGTGCCCCACGAGTGTACGCATTAGAAACTTTGGTCTTTCTACTCTTGGCTTAGGGCAGCATGTCAATGAATTTTTGTTGGCTTTTTATTTTCGTCAATGGCAACGAAAGTAAATTCTCCACTTACTGCTTTTTGTCTGTAGTCAGAGTACATCTGCTCAACAAAAATGTCAACCCTTATTTTTAAACTTGTGTTACCAGTGTAGGATACTTTGCCTACTAATTCTATTATAGTACCTGCCGGTATTGGAATTTTAAAGTCTATTCTATCACTACTAACAGTTACCATTCTTTGCCTGCTATAACGGGTAGCGGTTATAAAAGCAACCTCATCCATTAAATGCATTGCAGTACCACCAAACAAAGTGTCGTAATGATTAGTACTATCAGGAAATACCGCTTTAAATATCCTTGTGGTTGATTTTTCTATTTTTTCTTCATTCATTATCTATGCTGCATTTTCAATGGCAACGAAATTTACTAATTGGTTTTGCTTGTTAAACATTGGATAACCTTCAATATGGCATTTGTAAATACTACCATCTTTTTTGTAGTTAGTAATGATTGTTTCAAAAGAAATTTGCTTATCGATGGCCGATCTTATTATAGCCATTTTTGAAATTTCTGTTTTATTGCCTTGAAACATTTTAGGGCTTTTGCCCACTACTTCAAATTTTTTGTACCCATTCATAGCAAATATATTTTCAGTTGCATGAATGATATTAAGATTAGTATCTGTTATAAGAATGACTTTGTTTTCCCAAACCAAAGTATTGTCAAGTGAAAAGAGTGGCTCGTGCCATTTTTGGGTTTTCATTATTTGCTGCATTGCCATAATATCTTCAGACAATTGCATTCTTAGGTGCAACCCTTCTAAACAGATATCCCAACATAAAAGTGGATGTGCCATTGTTATATTTTAAGGTATAAAAAATAAATTTCATAAAAATAATAAATCAATAACCACTTTGTTCATTTTGTTTAACCATCACCTTTTTCATTCTTGAAAAAGGATAACCATTGCAGCCTTTGCGTGGATTTGCAGTGTCTGCAGCTATCGTATTAATTGCCTCCTGCGCTGTTGTTGATTTATATGCGGTAAAACAGTAACCCCATTGCCAGGATTCCATGTTATTAAAATACATGATGTCTATCCGTGTATATAACCCTGCGTCAGAAGGATTTGCATCATCATTTTTTGCAATAAAATAATTTCCCTTTTTACTATAGTGTAAGAGCTGGTATTTAGATTTTGCCCCATGCATCCATATTTTTGAGGTAATTGTATAGCTGCTGCCATAATCATCCATAAAGTTTCCCAATAGCACAGACGGAATTTGTGTTAATGATTGACGGTTGATTTTAGCTGTTGTACCACAGCCTAAAAATAATAACCAATATGCGATTATAAATGTTGCAATTTTCACTTTGCTGTTTTTATTTATGAACCACAGCTTATGCAACCATCCTGCATACTACATGTGGGTCCATCAGTTTGAGTTGGCTCTATATCGTTATTAATTTGTGATTGATTTAATATTTCTGTTGATGGAATTACAGGTATTACTTCATTATTACCTTGCTTCTCAACAGTGAATTGAACAGCTTGAGTTGCAGCCTGTGTGCGCAAATAATACATACCTGTTTTTAATCCTTTCTTCCAAGCATGAAAATGCATGGATGTAAGTTTGGAAGTATTTGGATTATCAACAAACAAATTCAATGATTGTGATTGGCAGATATATGCCCCCCTGTCGGCAGCCATGTCAATAATATTACGCTGCTTTATTTCCCAAACCGTTTTGTATAGTTCTTTTATAACGGCTGGTATTTCTTCAATATTTTGGATGGAACCATTTGCTGCAATTATTTTATTTTTCATGCTGTTATTCCATAAGCCCAAATTCACCAAATCCTTTAGAAGATGTTTGTTTACAATAATGAATTCACCACTTAAAACCCTTCTTGTGTATATGTTTGATGTGTAGGGTTCAAAGCATTCGTTGTTACCAAATATCTGCGATGTGGATGCCGTAGGCATGGGCGCAAGTAATAATGAGTTTCTTACACCAAATTGTTTTACTTCTTCTTTTAATGTAGCCCAATCCCAACGGTCGGTGGGTGTTACTCCCCACATATCAAATTGAAAGATACCTTTTGAAACTGGGGAGCCTGCAAAAGTTTCATAAGCCCCTTGTTCCTTTGCCAGATCTTTACTGGCTGTCATAGCAGCAAAATACATGGTTTCAAAAATATTTTTATTCAACATTTTTGCCAGTTCACATTCAAAAGGCAAGCGTAATAAAATAAATACATCTGCCAAACCCTGTACGCCCAAGCCAATGGGGCGGTGCTTCATATTGGATGTTTTTGCCTCTTCTATTGGGTAATAATTATTATCAATTATTTTATTTAGGTTTTTGGTAACCTGATAAGTTACATCATAAAGTTTTTGCTGGTCAAACCTTCCATCAATCACAAATCTTGGCAAAGCCAGTGAAGCCAGATTACAAACAGCCACTTCATCTGGACTGGTGTATTCCATTATTTCTGTACAGAGGTTGCTGCTTTTTATTGTTCCTAAATTCTGTTGATTGCTTTTGCCATTGGCAGCATCTTTATACAACATGTATGGTGTGCCTGTTTCAATTTGCGACTGCAAAATGGCAAACCATAAATCCTGTGCTTTTACTGTTTTTCTTGCTTTACCCTCGACTTCATATTTTTCATAGAGTGTTTCAAACGCTTCTCCCCAGCATTCGCTTAATCCCGGTGCTTCATTGGGACAAAACAAACTCCACTGTCCGTTTGCTTCCACCCGCTTCATAAACAAATCGCAAATCCATAGGGCAAAAAACAAGTCTCTTGCCCTCATCTCTTCTTTGCCATGATTTTTTCTTAAATCCAAAAACTCAAATACATCGGCGTGCCAGGGTTCTAAATAAATGGCAAATGCACCTTTGCGTTTGCCCCCGCCTTGGTCTACATAGCGGGCAGTATCATTAAAAACTCGAAGCATGGGAATAATGCCATTGCTTGTTCCGTTTGTACCTCCAATGTAACTTCCTGTAGCCCTGACGTTGTGAATGGCTAAACCAATGCCACCAGCACTTTGAGAAATTTTTGCTGTTTGTTTCAGTGTGTCATAAATGCCATCAATGCTATCTTCCTTCATTGTTAAAAGAAAACAAGAACTCATTTGCGGTTTGGGGCTACCTGCATTAAATAAGGTAGGTGTGGCATGTGTCATCCATCGTTCACTCATCAGGTGATATGTGGCAATGGCACTTTCAATATCTTCTTTGTGTATCCCAATGGCTACCCTCATATAGAGGTGTTGCGGACGCTCAGCAATTTTGCCATCAACTTTTAGGAGGTATGATTTTTCTAAAGTTTTGAACCCGAAATAATCAAAACCAAAATCCCGGTCGTAAATAATGGTACTGTCCAGCAACTCTGCATGTTCTTCAATAATCTGCATTACATCATCAGCAATAAGGGGTAATTTTTTTCCTGTTGCTGCATCTATATAATTGTAAAGCCTTCGCATGGTATCCGAAAAACTTTTAACTGTGTTCTTATGCAAATTGCTTACTGCAATTCTTGATGCAAGAATGGCATAATCAGGATGAGTGATGGTGAGTGAGGCTGCTGTTTCTGCGGCTAGATTGTCCAATTCTGTAGTAGGCACACCTGCATAAATGCCCTCAATGGTTTTTTTGGCAACATCAATTACATTTACCATTGGGCTTAAACTGTAACTCAGTTTTTCAATCCGTGCAGTTACTTTATCAAATTTTATAGACTCCTGTTTACCGTTTCTTTTTATTACAAACATTTTGATTGAATTTATATGTGTGGTTATTAATATTAAAAATCATCATCTATGGAAAATACCTGCGATTCTTTATTTCCCATTACCCCGGCTTTTTGATAATCACCTACTCTTTTTTCAAAGAAATTGGTTTTGCCTTGGAGTGAAATCATCTCCATAAAATCAAATGGATTAGTAGCGTTATAAACTTTGGCACAACCCAATTCGCTAAGCCAACGATCTGCTACAAATTCAATGTATTGCTGCATCAATTTTGCATTCATGCCAATTAAATCAACAGGTAATGCTTCTGTGATAAATTCTTTTTCTATGGTTACTGCATCAGTTATAATATCCTGCACTTGCTTTTCAGTCAATTTGGTATTAAGCATACTGTACAGTAAACAGGCAAACTCACAATGCAGCCCTTCATCTCGGCTTATTAATTCATTGCTAAAGGTAAGGCCCGGCATTAGTCCTCTTTTTTTCATCCAGAAAATAGAACAGAAGCTACCACTGAAAAATATTCCCTCCACTGCTGCAAATGCCACAAGCCTTTCTGCAAAATTTCCATTGTCTATCCAACGCAAAGCCCACTCCGCTTTTTTCTTTACTGCAGGTACAGTATCAATAGCATGAAACAATTTATGTTTTTCTTGTGGATCTTTGATGTAAGTATCAATGAGCAAGGCATAGGTTTCGCTGTGTATGTTTTCCATCATTATTTGAAAACCATAAAAGCATCTTGCTTCCGGCAGCTGCACTTCACTCATGAAGTTTACGGCAAGATTTTCATTTACGATACCATCACTGGCCGCAAAAAAGGCGAGTACATGGCTAATGAAATGGCGTTCGCCATTGTTTAAATTTTCCCAGTCTTTAAGGTCGCTGCTCAAGTCTATTTCTTCAGCAGTCCAAAAACTGGCTTCGTGACGTTTGTATTGTTCCCAAATTTTTGGATAATTTATTGGAAGAATGACAAAGCGGTCTTTATTTTCTTGCAAAAGAATTTCATTAGTATGTTCCATAATAAATAATTATTTTTAAAAATTACACTTAGGGAAGAGGTATAGTGCTGAAAGAATGAGCAGCATAGAGCCGCGTAAACTATCAGTATCATGCCTTTCACCCGAAAGCTTAGTTACTAAATTTTGATTTTGGCAGGTCTTCTGACTTGCTCTATTGTCTAACGCCTTCCCGTCCATTTTGACAGTGGCATGAGGATTAAACAACTTTGATAGAGCTTACAGCTACGGGGATAGTTCCTGATTTTAACAGGATTCCCTTTTAATGAAATTCGCATTTTGCGGATTGTCAACCAAAACTGAATGTAAAGTAATAACCTTCCATTAAAATTAGCCTAGGTTCTTATGCACTTTGTGTTGAAAACTATTATAGGTGAAAACTATTGGATATTGTAAAACATAATGGTTTGCTGGTGGAAGTTATTTTGCGCATGTTAAACCAGATCATACATAAATTTTACTACAAAGTTGAAACGTTGCATACATACGCATTTGACAACAATTGTTGACTTTTAAATGATTTATTATCTCATTCTATAAAAATTAAGCGCTAATTTTTGTCTATATTGCTTTTCAAGTTTTCATTGTAAAGTAAACTACATGATCTGGACGTATTAAAAAAGCGGACATACATATTTCAAATTTATTACGTACCTCATTTAATGTATGTAATAAAGGGTCCTATAAGCATCGGTAATATATCATTGTGTCATTATAATCTTGCATATATATTTGCCAACTATTAAAGGCAATGATAATTCACAAAGAAGGCTACAAAACCATTGGAATAGCAGCAATAGTTTGGCTGTCAATAAATGTATTTTCTCTCTATCTTATTGGTAGTTTTTATATTTGGCCACCAATCGTTATCCTAATTATTACAACCTTTTTATTTTTATTTATCATTTCATTTTTTAGAGTGCCAAATCGGGTGTTAAACAAAACAGCTGAAAGCATTGTATGTCCCGCAGATGGTAAAGTGGTGGTAATAGAAGAAATTATAGATCATGAATATTTTCATGATAAAAGACTCCAAATTAGTATCTTCATGAGCCCTGCCAATGTACACTTGAATCGTTATCCAATGGATGGAAAAATTTTATATTCTCAATATCATCATGGTAAATATTTAGTAGCCTGGCACCCAAAATCATCCACTGAAAATGAGCGTCACAGTATTGTTATAGAAAATGAAAAAGGAAAAATACTGGTTAAACAAATTGCTGGTGCAGTAGCAAGAAGGATTTGCAACTACGCAAAAGAGGACACTACTATCAATCAAGGTGATGAATTAGGTTTTATAAAATTTGGAAGTAGAGTAGATATATTGTTGCCGCCTCATACAAAACCATTAGTGGCATTAAATGACAAAGTAAAGTGCGGAGTAACTCCACTAGCAATTCTCTGATTTATTTAAATAGATAATTGTAAGAAATGGGAATAGTGCATTATTCCGTCAGGAAATATTAAAATTTATACTTTTAATATTTGTTTTTTTGAATTTTCGTTTAAATCAATTACTCAGATATCAGTAGTTATATTGGGAGTATGCACCTGCAGGCTGTCTTTGCACTACTAAACTTTGTTGTGTTCCGGGCTTTTCTTTTCAAATGAAGCAAAGAGAAAAATCATTTGAACTTAAAAATATCTAATCCCAATATTTTGTAATTTTACAAAAAATAATTTACATGAAACTACAACACCAATCAAAAAACAACCGATTCATTTTATGCTGTATTTTTCTGACTACTTTCATCTCCTGTAGCAAAACCAATGAAATAGTAGAAAAAAATGAGGACCAAAAAAACATCAGTTTAAGGTCATCAAAGCCAAACATTATTTTATTCATGGCGGATGATGTAGGCTATGATGTACCTGAATTTACTGGAGGAAAATCTTATAATACACCTTCATTGAATTTTATGGCAGCCAATGGCATGCAGTTTACCCAGTGTTTTTCGCATCCGGATGGCTTTCCATCAAGGCTTGCCCATCTCACAGGAAAGTATAATTTCAGAAATTATAAATCATGGGGACAGTTACCAAAGGATGAACTTACAGTTGCTAACATGCTGAAGGATAATGGCTACAAAAATTGCTTTGTAGGCAAGTGGCAGAATAACGGTGGAGATGAGCGCATTCTCAGCGCAGGATTTGAAAAATATCAGGTTTTTTTACCCTTTAGTGGAGACCAGCGTATCAGGAGATACAAAAGTCCACTTATTTATCAAGATGGAGACTTTTTACCCGATAGTGTTACATACAATCGCTATTCAGAAGATATGTTTTTTGAATATGCCAGTAATTTTATTGACGATAATAAAAACAATCCATTCTATCTTCAATATTCTTTTAACCTAATTGCCCAGCCCTATGTACCAAGTCCAGATCATCCAGATTATGCAAATTGGAATCCTGATAATGATAGAACTGCACAGGATACTGGTTATGTAAAAAGCATGGTGGAATATATGGATAAAATCATTGGCAAAATGATACAGAAAGTTAAAGACGAAGGACTGCTTTCAAATACTCTAATTTTATTTATTGCTGATAATGCCACACAGGAGTTAATCTATTCCAAATGGAGGAATCAAATTATTCAAGGTACAAAAACGCAAACTTCCAGACCTGGTGTTACTACGCCATTAGTAGCATACTGGCCTGGTACAATTGCTCCAAAAGTTACGAATAATGAGTTAATAGATTATACAGATTTCTTTAAAACTTTTGCTGATGCAGCAGGTGTATCAGATCTATCGGCTTACGGTATTCAGGATGGGGTTAGCTTTTATGATGACTTAACTAAAACTAAAGGACCAGATAGGGATTGGGTATTTTGTTATTGGAAAAATAGTGAGGCCAAACCCGAAATTAGATTCATTAACAATAATGAGTATAAGCTATATGATGAAAACAATCAAGATAAAAACTTTTTTAATACCAGATCAGATATTTGGGAGCTTAATCCTATACCAGATGCTTCTATGACAGCAGAGCAACGTGTTATTAAGAATAGTTTGCAAGTACAGTTAGATTTATTACAAGATTAATTTCAACATCATTTCTGTAAAGTTGCTTTACAATCTTTATACTTTATAGAAAAAGAAAGTATGTTTTATAAAACCCTTCGTTAATTCTATTAGCGAAGGGTTTTTAATTGGATTAAACATTAACTTATTAACAAAACTACTTTGCCCTTAATTTCGCCAACTTTAAATCAAGTGAACAAGAGGAATATATGAATTTATTAGTCATAGATTGGGGTACAGTTGGCGTAAAAGCGCTCCAGTTTGTAATGTCATTTTCAATTTTAGTAACCCTGCATGAAATGGGGCACTTTTTTACAGCTAGATGGTTTAAATGCAGGGTAGATAAATTTTACCTCTTTTTTGACCCTTGGTTTAGTATTTTCAAAAAGAAAATTAAAGATACAGAGTATGGTCTCGGATGGATACCTTTTGGTGGTTATGTAAAAATAGCCGGCATGGTGGATGAAAGTATGGACAAAGAGCAAATGAAATTGCCTCCTCAGCCATGGGAGTTTAGAAGCAAACCAGCTTGGCAACGATTGATTATAATGGTGGGTGGTGTGGTTGTAAATATTATATTGGCAATTGTTTTGTTTATTATGATTGCCTGGGTATGGGGAGATGAATATATACCAGCCCAAAATTTGAAATATGGAGTTACTGTTGATAGCTTAGGAAGGCAAATTGGCATGCAGGATGGAGATCAGATTGTTTCAATAGGTACAGTACCTTATGAAAAAGTAGGGTCAGCCACATTACTTTTTATTCAGAATGAACCAAAAGAAATAACGATTAGCAGAAATGGAACCATAAAGAAACTCTCCATTCCAGAAGGATTTATTGGACAACTCAATAAAAATAGAGGTGGTGGTTTTACATATTTAAGATTCCCGGCAATCATTGATTCTATTGATGCAGCCAACGTCAACATAAAAGAAGGAGTTATTAACGAAGGCGACACCCTGATAGCAATTAATAACAATAAGATACAATGGGCTTCTGAATTATTTTCTGTAAAACCCATCAAAAATCAAACGGCAATACTTACCCTTATTAGTAAAAATGGTGACACTTCTAAAGCATCCGTTTTTTATGATTCTACAGGGGCAAGTAATATTGGATTTCAATCTGCTGGTATAGCACTTGGCACAAAAAAAATCAATTATAGTTTTGCAGAATCTGTACCGGCAGGATGGAATAAATGCTGGGAAACACTGGCAAATTATATCCAGAATTTAAAGCAACTTTTTGTTTCAAAAGAAATTAAAGTAAGTGATTCCTTGGGTAGTGTTATTAGTATTGGCAATGCATTCAGTGGTGAATTGAGCGATTGGCGTGGTTTCTGGACGATGACAGCGATTTTTTCCATCATACTAGCATTTATGAATATATTACCTATACCTGCATTAGATGGTGGCCATGCATTATTTTGTACCTTTGAAATGATAACAGGAAGAAAACCTAGTGATAAGTTTATGGAATATGCTCAAACGGTTGGCATGGTATTATTATTAGGTTTAATGGTTTATGCTTTAGGTTTAGATGTGTTCAGGTTGTTTCAATAAGTTCTTTGAAAATATACTTCCAAAATATCGGGGCTGTATTTGGTTTTGACAGCGTTGGTTGAGGCAGGTGTAAGCATGCAGTGCGTTGTATCATTAGCACTTTAATCTGAAGATTCAAAACACAAAAGGCGAATCAAACTTCGCTATGGCTGCCTAATCAGTGATTGGGTAATCATTAGGGCCGTGTCGAGCAGGTTGACCTTTAACCAAGCTCCACCGCCGACTCAAATCAAATAAAGGTTGCTGTCATACTAGGCTGTGCAGATGACAAAAGACTATTCAGCTAAGTGATATATTGGTTGGTTCTTTCCCTGTATATCGCCTACAAATAATAAAGAAATAAGCATGTAGAAAGCTTGTTGCAATGACGTTTGGACGGCGGTTCGACTCCGCCCAGCTCCACTTTAGAAAAAGGCTATCATTTACTGCAAATGATAGCCTTTTTTTAGTTAAATCAAACCAATAGCATTTTAACCTTTTTCTTAAAATATTTATTTCAACCCTGATATATTATTCATTTTACGCTTTGAAGATATTCGAGTAAATTTTATATTAATTTAAACATTTTTCAAAGGTATAAAATTCGTAATTTGTATATTCGCAGCCACAAAAAATATACGATTTTATGCAAAAAAAAGCTGTTGTTTGTGGTGCTGGTGGCTTCATCGGAGGTCATTTAGTAAACAGACTAAAAGAAGAAGGATATTGGGTTAGGGGAGTTGATTTAAAGGAAAATGAATACGGCAATATGAACGCTGATGAATTCATTATTGGCGATTTAAGAGAGCCTTCCATTGCAAATAATATTGTAATTGGAATGAATGAGGTATATCAATTAGCTGCTGACATGGGTGGTGCAGGCTATATTTTTACAGGGGAAAATGATGCATCAGTAATGCATAATTCAGCTCTTTGTAATTTAAATGTTTTAGAAGCAGCTTATCAAGAGGGCATAAAAAGGATATTTTATAGCAGCAGCGCTTGTATGTATCCAGAATACAATCAATTAGACCCCGAAAACCCTAAATGCTCAGAAGAGAGTGCGTATCCAGCGGCACCAGACAGTGAATATGGCTGGGAAAAATTATTTAGTGAAAGGCTTTTTTTAAGTTACCATAGGAATCATGGTATGGAAGTAAGAATTGCTCGCTTTCATAACATTTTTGGTCCACAAGGCACATGGACAGGTGGTAAGGAAAAAGCACCCGCAGCTATGTGTCGTAAAGTAGCTGAAGCAGATGAAAATGGCACTATAGAAGTATGGGGAGATGGTAAACAAACAAGGTCATTTCTATATGTGGATGAATGTGTAGAAGGCATCTGTAGGTTAATGCAGAGTAATTTTACAGGTCCAGTAAACCTCGGAAGTGAAGAAATGATTTCCATCAATGATTTTGCAAAAATGGCTATTCAAATTTCAGGTAAAAATATTGCGATAAAGAATATTTCAGGACCCACAGGAGTTAGAGGCCGTAACTCAGATAATAAATTAATGTTTGAAAAGCTTGGCTGGCAGCCTTCAAAATCTTTATTGGAAGGTATGCAAAAAACCTATAATTGGGTAAGTGCACAAGTAGCTTCTAAAAAATAAATATTGACATTTTATACAAATACTTGTTCTGTATAGCAATATCATGGGTACCCATTAAAAAGAATTAGAAATTAGATTTTTTTTTATTGAGTGACAACTACTTGTTATAAATGAGGTACAGAATCTATTCTATTGATAAAATAGTACCACTTAAAAAACAATTGTTGTAATTTTTTTAGCCACCCAATGGCTTACTTACTTTGTATTGAATATTATTATGAATACATCTAACATAACAATTGAGGTATCTCTTGGTGAAGATAAAATACCAGAAGCCATACATTGGCATGCCGGCGAAACTACAGCTGAAAATAAGCAGGTAGCCAAAGGCATGATTTTGAGTTTTTGGGATGGGGCGGATAAAAGTGCTTTGCGTATGGATTTATGGACAAAAGAGATGATGGTTGATGAAATGGCAGATTTTTTTTATCAGACTATGATGACTATGGCTGATACCTATCAACGTGCCACGAACCAACCAGAACTCTCAAATGAAATAAAAGAATTTGCAAAATCCTTTTACCAAAAATTTAGAAATACACAACAACAATCAAAATTGTAATATGCAATTGGAACAAAAAATCATGGAGCAGCTCAAAGAAGCCATGAAATCCAAGAATGAAGCCGCACTACGTAGTTTAAGAGCTATAAAAGCAGAGATACTAAAAGCCAAAACAGAGCCTGGTTTTAGTGGCGTTATTTCTGAAGAAGGCGCCATAAAAATGCTACAAAAAATGACAAAGCAACGTAAAGATGCTTTAGAAATTTATGAACAACAAAATAGATCTGATCTTGCGCAAAAAGAGCGGGAAGAAATTCAAGTAATTGAAACATTTTTGCCAAAACAGTTAGAAATATCTGAACTCAAATCAATGCTTCAAGAAATCATTGCTAATGCTGGCGCATCCGGCTCTGCTGATATGGGTAAAATTATGGGATTGGCTTCAAAACAATTTGCAGGCAAAGCGGATGGCAAAACCATTTCTGCTTTGGTCAAAGAATTACTAACCATTATGGATAAATAATGTCAATAGATATTATTTGTATCCTCATTTTGGCTATCGGATTTTTTAAGGGTCTGAAGAAAGGATTAATAATGGGAGTGTTTTCCCTACTTGCTTTTATAGCAGGCATTGCCGCTGCATTAAAACTTTCTGCAGTTGTTGCTATATGGTTACAGGAAAATTCAAATATTGGTATCACATGGCTTCCTGTCATTTCATTTGCCTTGGTTTTTATAGGTGTAGTTCTGCTGATAAAATGGGGTGCAAAGCTGATTGAAAACATAGCTGACATAGCATTACTTGGTTGGGTAAATAAGGGAGGCGGTGCATTGATGTACTTGGCTATATATGGGCTAATAATAAGTGTAGCATTTTTTTACCTAAAGCAGCTCGGTATTTTGACTGATGCTGCTACGTCTGAAAGTAAGCTATACCATCTACTACAACCATTTGGCCCATTTGTAATAGATGGCATTGGAAAAATATTACCAATCTTCAAAGACTTATTTAATCAACTCTCCACTTTTTTTGGGAATATAGAATCGAAAACTACTTAAATCAGAATAAATTTCTATCATAATAATGAAGCACCTGATTTGTAAACATTTTGAATATTAGATAGTTTTAGCAGATTAACAATTTTATCTCAGATTTTATACTGTAAGTGAAAATCAAAAAAACAGCTAAAATATGTATCTCCATACTCTTAACTGAATACCACTTACACCCATACAAAAATGTACTTATCTATTTTATATCAATTGTGCATTTTTAAAAATACTATTCCTGAAAGCATTTATTAACTTTTATTCAAACAAGTTCGTTAAAGCGAGTAGTGATTAATTCTTGTTTGTATGGTTATGTTAATATAAATGCTTTATTTGCGAAGCGATTAAGTTGAATGCATGCAATTTGAACTCAAACAATTAGAAAAATTTAGATATATCGAAGAGGGCAGCGGACCACCGCTGGTATTATTACATGGCCTCTTTGGTGCATTGAGTAATTTTGGAAGTTTGATTGACTATTTTAGGCATCAATACACGGTGTATGTACCTATGCTTCCTACGTTTGAGCTTGATTTACTACATACAACAGTTGGTGGTTTTGAAAAATATATTTATAAGTTTATAGAAAGGAAAGGCATTAAAGATTATAATCTTCTCGGCAACTCTTTAGGTGGTCATATATCATTAGTACACACGCTTCGCCATCCTGAAAATATTCGTTCTCTCACACTTACTGGCAGTAGTGGATTATATGAAAATGGTATGGGTGATACCTATCCACGTCGTGGAGATTATACCTATATAAAGAGAAAAACTGAGCTCACGTTTTACGATCCCGCTACAGCTACAAAAGAATTAGTAGATGAAGTTTATGCCACTAGCAACAATAGACTACATCTAATACGGATCCTGTCTTTGGCAAAAAGTGCCATCAGAAATAATCTCGGCGAGGAGCTCAATCAGATAAATCAACCCACTTTGTTGATATGGGGCAATCAGGATGTTGTAACACCTCCTTTTGTAGGTAAAGAATTTCATAAACTACTACCCAATAGTGAATTGCATATTATTGATAAATGTGGACACGCCCCAATGATGGAGCAAGCTGATGAATTTAACAGGATTTTGGATTCTTTCCTGTCAAAAATTTATGCAAATGCTGCAACTTTAGCCTGATAATTTTGACTTATTTTAAAGACGCTTAAAATGCTGATTAATGAAATTTTATTATCCCAAGTTCCAGTTTTAAAAAGGGATGATACTATAGCCGAAGCCCTTATTGCCTTTGAAGATTGCAAGCTTACACAATTGCCCATTATTGAAAACGATAAATTAATTGGCATTATTGATGAGGAAGTTATTGCTGTTGCCAATCAGGCTTTGAATGTAGAAACACTACTTACTGACCTCATTCCTATTTATATTTATCCAGAACAGCATCTCCTTGAGGCATTAAAAAAAATATCTATCTATAATGCAGATTTGATTCCAGTAATACACCAGGATACAAAAGAATATATGGGGTCTTTACTATCATCACAACTGATAAAAAGTGTGGGTACATATGTGAGTGCTTCCAGTACAGGTGCCGTAGTAGTGATAGAAGTAAATCCTTACCAATATTCATTTGGAGAATTGTGTAGGCTGATTGAAACAAATGATGCATTTATAACACAGTTAAATACTTATACCAATACTAGTACGGGTATGAT
The DNA here is from genome assembly GCA_964293305.1 of uncultured bacterium. Classification (GTDB taxonomy): domain Bacteria; phylum Bacteroidota; class Bacteroidia; order Chitinophagales; family Chitinophagaceae; genus CALAGJ01. Next base: position 23,606 of record CAXYYO010000005.1, read on the forward strand.
GACAGTGAGTATTAAAGTCAATAAAAATGAAGTATCTGATATTGTTGCTACCCTTCAAAGATATGAATACCAAGTAAAAGCTTATTTTGGTGATGAGTATTATGCCAATGAGTTGAGGGAAAATTATGACCACCTGATGAATTATTTAGAAATCTAATTGTTTGTTTCTTAACAAGTAACCTCGGCCAGCCTTAACTACTCAAAGCTTATATTTACAACTTTTATCTGTGAACGCATGCATGAATAAGTTGCAAAAAATTATTTTATTATTCGCTTTTTGGATTTTTAGTGTGGTGCATTTGCATGCCCAATCAGATTCAATTCCCATTATAATTTCTCCGCTTGATACAACCATAACAGCAGATAGTAGCAGCAAATTAAAATATGTGGCCGGCATTGCAGTATATGGCAATCTGAAAACAAAACCATTTATCATTGAAAGAGAGTTTTCATTTAAGCAGGGAGACTATGTTTCTGCTGCCGAACTTCCCGATAAACTCGAATTTGCTAGAAAACAACTCATCAACACAGGCTTATTTCTTCAAGTAGAGGTAAGAATAGAAAATCAGTTTGAAGATATTATTTTCATTTCGGTTTTAGTAAAAGAGCGATGGTATATATTCCCTTTGCCTTATTTCAAATTAATAGATAGAAATTTTAATGAATGGTGGGTTACACAAAATGCCAGTTTGGAAAGGGTAAACTATGGTGCTAAAATAATTCATAATAATTTTAGTGGCAGAAATGATAAGGTTAACCTTTGGCTTATTACAGGATATAGCAAACAGTTAGCTTTGAAATATGAGCGACCTTATGCATTCAAATCTTTACGATTTGGATATAATGCATTTGTGAATTTAAATAAACAGAAAGAACTCAATTATAACAGTGATAATAGTAAGCAGCTTTTTTTTAAAGATCCTAATGATTTTGTAAGAGAAAGTATGCGCCTTCAAGTGGACTTAACTTATCGTCCAGCTATACGTTCCAGACACCAATTAAGATTTGGCTATACTACAGAGCAGATATCTGATAGTATAGTGGCCCGCAATCCATATTATCTTCCAAATAGGCTAAATAAAATCAGCTTCCCAGAAATCACTTATTCATTCAAATATTATCATACTGATTACAATATATACCCACTTAAAGGTTTTCAAATAGAAGCAAATCTCTCCAGGCAAGGTGGATTTAAAGGACCCATAGATGCCACAACATTAAGTGTTATAACTTCTTATACTCAACCCATAACATCCAAGGCACAAATACAATATCAATTCGGAGGCATACTCCGTGTTCCTTTTAATCAACCATTTTATACAAAACAACTTTTTGGATATGGCAATATATTTATGAGAGGTTTAGAATATTATGTAGTTGATGGCGTAGCCGGAAGTGTAGGCAGAGTAACGGGAAGACGACAACTTTTCAATTTTATTATACCCTTACCCACTAGCTCAAAAAACAAAAAGAAATTTGAAGTGCCTGTTATGATTATGGGAAAACTGTATGGAGATGTAGGCTATGCCTACGATAAAAACCCGGGTACTAGTATCCTCAATAATCGTTTCTTATATACAGGCGGCGCCGGTGTAGATATTGTAGCTGCTTATGATATTGTTTTACGGTTTGAATACAGCTTTAACCAGTTTGGTGAAAATGGTTTTTTCTTCCATGCAAGAAAAGATTTCTAAATTGAATAGGTGCAGTGGATCTTTTTCATCTATTTCGATAACCCATATCTTCACCTTCCAATTCAATAATAATGAACCCCATAGTAGAACAAATTCAAGAGTATTTACAACATGATGATTTTGACCTTGCCAACAGACGCATTTTAGATGCAGTAGCAGACACTGCTGATAACAAGCTCATTGATACTGCCCTCCAATGCAGTGCAATTTTACATGATGAAGACTACGAACACTCAGAAAAAATAATAAGATATACAGAGCAGATTGGGGTAGTAATAGAAGCCCTGAAACAAAGGCCCGTATTAGAATCTACGCCCAAGGTTTTGGCCTTAGTAAAAGAAATTGAAAAGCAATATACTGCCAGTAGCTTTAAACTGTACCCCATCAGTTTTAAAATACATACAGGTAAAATTATTGGTGTAGTGGGAGAAAATGGTAATGGTAAAACAACACTCTTAGGTTGTCTATCCGGCATGCTTTCCATTACAGCAGGAAGTATTATTTATAAAGACATTGCGCAAAGCGGATATTATGCCGTAAAACATAAGGTTGCGTTTATACCTCAACGCATACCGGAGTGGTATGGCCTGCTAAAAGATAATCTGAATTTCTCCGCATCCATTGCCGGCCTATTTGATGCAGAGAATATTAGAAATGTAAATTTTATGATGGAAAGACTTGGCCTCACCAAGTATGCACATCTTACCTGGTCACAAATAAGTAGTGGATATCGCACAAGGTTTGAAATAGCAAGAGTGCTATTACAAAAACCACAACTACTTATTTTAGATGAACCCTTGGCAAATCTTGATATAAAAGCCCAGCAAACTTTACTAATGGATTTAAAATTCATGACCAAATCTCAAAACCAGCCAATAGGTGTTGTGCTTAGTTCTCAACAATTGCACGAAGTGGAAAAAGTAGCAGACACCATGTTTTTTATAAAAAATGGAAAGTGCATTCATCAGTCTGATAGCAGCACCAATAGTGTTGATGCAGTATTAGAAATTGAAAGCAAAGTGAGCAGAGAAGCACTTGAACAAGCCCTACAGGGCAATGCAACCATACAATTTAATGGTGGCATTTTTACCCTTACCTCTTCTATGCTTAGCACAAAAGAAATGCTTATGATATTGATGGAAAACAATATTGAAATCAACTATTCCAGAGATATAACCCATTCAACAAAAAGATATTTTTAAACAATGAATTTTCAAACCGCCAATAGACCATTCTGCCCTGGTTTTATAAAAAAATTTGATCGTAAACTATTGCTACGCTATCCCGAATCGTGGAGTAGCCGTTTTCCCCTCGTGTGGTGGTATGCGGGTATGGCAAACCTGATTATTGCAGCATTTTATCTGCTTACAAATCTTGACTTACTGGAGCAACCAAGTAGAATAATCTGGATTACCATGTTATCTATTTCCTCCATAATAGGTGGTGTAGTATGGATAATGTATTTACTAAGGTTTAATGTATTTAAACGCTTTGGCATTGTAAGTCCTGGTCAATCTGTGCTCACATTTGTACTCTATATTGTAAACATTGCTTTTATTTTATTACTGCCTTTTATACCCACTTTTGTGGACCAAATTCATACTGAAATTGCATATCCGAAAAAGGAAGTAGTGGAGGATGTAAATCAAATCAATACTTATCTGACCGCCATAGAAGCAGATCGAATACCTACCTATTGGGAGGAGGATACTGTCATCTTATTTGATGCGGAAACATACAGAGATATTAATGCAGCAGATGCTTTGACTATTTTAGACACTGATGTAAGCTCTTTTTTCGAGGGTCAAGCAGAAATATTTAATGAGGCACAAAACAGAAGAATCTTCTATCCAAAAATGAATAGTTGGTATCTGCAAAAGTTTATTGACCGGGGAGATAGTATTATAAAAATTTCGGACAAACTGTATGTATTTATACAAACGCCTAATCTCAATTTTTGCACCTCATCTTATGGGGCTATTGATGGCCAATGGCCGTCATCAAAAATTTATAAAGAAGCAAAAAAATTATCTGGCAAAAGCAAAATAAAGCCAAAATTTCACCTCAATTCACTCCTCAACAAATACAGAACAGATGCTCAAAATCTTTTTGCTCGTCAGCAAAATGAAAATGAAGATGTATTTAAAGAAGATATCAGTTTAAAGTATGATTTGGTAAAAGTGCAATCTGGTCTTAATAACCTGATGCAGAGAAATGGCTCTTGGCTGTATACTCAGCAGATACCGCTGTTTAGCATATACTATAACCTAGTACTCACTATTGCATTACTCGTTTTTATATTTAGACATACCACCAAAAAAGCATTTTTTCTTTCCTTACTTTATGCCTTCGTTTTGTATGCAATTGCAGGCATCATTATTCAGGCACTACTCATAAAATTAAGCATTGATAATTCAGCATACAGTGTATTTTTTTTCATCATACTTTGTCTTATCCTGCTTACCCAAAGAAAGCGTTTATATAGAAGCACAAACTATGGCATTGTGCTCAATATGTTTGTGGTCATGATCATATCCTACCCTACCCTGATTATAAAGTTTTTATTAGATCTTAATCAAGTTGTAAAAATGGAACAGGGTGGTGCCACTATTACACAAATAATACCTATTCCAGAATCGTTCAGCACAAATTTATTGACAGCAGTACTGTTTCTACAGATCCCATTCTTTATGATTTGCATCTTCCTTTTTATACATGATTTATATAAGAAATGGTATGCATTGCCGGAGGCTTAGATTTTATTATTTTACCATATCTATCATAACCCAGTCAATCATTAATGGTCAATTAATTATTTTTATTTTGCCCCTACGGGGAATGATCAAGCACGGCCACCCATTGCGAGTAAAACGAAGCAAATAAAAAAATGACCATCTGTTTGTAAGGTTTGGGCACTGATGCGATGGGCTGTATAAACATATCGATGGCCTAAAAGCACATTCTTCGGTTTATTAGACCATAGTTTTGGCCAGATAATCTGCTCAAAAATAACAGCAATTTTTTATCAATATTTAATCCAGCGCATGCAGTAGAATTGAATTACAAAGCCAAAAAGCTGCATAGCTATTCATTTGAGTTCAATGGTTGACTTATAAATTGTTTACTATTTTTTCAACCAAAAATTAACCTCAAGCACTTATCAATATTGCCTTTCAAATTTTCATCACAAAGTCAATTGCAATATCTGGGTTTAAAAAAGAATTTTTCAAAATCACATACATAGCAACAATCAAAAATGATATGCTATAATTTCGCTTCATGCGTTTACATGTACATCCCGAAAATCCGGGGCAGCGCCATATTCAAATCATAAAGGAATGTTTGTTGGATGGGGGCATAATCATATATCCTACAGATACCATTTATGGGCTGGGTTGTAATATATTTCAACATACAGCCGTGGAGCGAATTTGCAGGATAAAAAATATTGACCCTAAAAAAGCACAGCTCAGTTTTATTTGTAATGACCTCAGCCATTTAAGTCAATACACAAAGCAAATTTCTACCCCACTTTATCGTATCCTCAAACATTATTTGCCGGGGCCATTCACCTTTATATTGCCAGCCAGTAAAGAAGTACCCGGCTTATTACAAACAAAAAAGAAAACCATTGGCTTGCGTATTCCTGCCAATCCAATTCCTCAGAGTATTGCAGCAGCATTAGGCCATCCACTATTAAGTACATCTCTACCCGGTGCAGATGTGGCAGATAATACAGACCCGGATATAATTGAAAATCGATTTGAAAATATTGCAGATATTATTGTAGATGGTGGGCCCGGAGGCATTATTCCTTCTGCCATTATTGATGCTACATCAGAAAAAATTGTTGTAGTAAGAGAAGGTCCTTTACCATTTTATGATGCAGACTAAATAGTGACTTTATAAGTATTTGAAAAGAAAAATTTGATCATCAACATTGATGAATATTTACTATTCCATAGGAATATAAATACCAGCCTGAATATTGATACTATTAAAATTTCCAAACCCAAATTCCTTATAAGTGGAATTCAGATAATTTAACCCTCCTGTAAATCCTGCCCGGCTTGTTTTGCTAAACCGAATATCAACTCCTGCACCACCCTGCCAGGAAAAACCCAATTTATTTCCACTACCACCAAACTGACCTAAGTACTGCTCAAAATTGATTAAACTAAAACCTGCACCTGCAGATAAATAAGGTTGAATCAATCCCTTTTGCTCATTACCCAAAGGGTAAAAACGTCCCTTGGCCAATACTGGTATAATCTGAACAGAATTTGTAAGTACGGCAGATGTAATTTCATTCTCGCCGCTTTGATATTCCTTTCTAGGAAATTTCTCAAAATAATCCTGCCAGCCAAAACCTACACCTATACTGTACAATGGATTTATTTTATATTGTATATCTAATACCGCACCACGACCACTGCTCTTTTCTACCACATCATTTTTCAAGCTACCCTGTGGTAAAGCATAATTATATTGAATTGATACATGTAGCCTGTCTGGCTGGCTCCAACTGGCCGTGCTCAAAAAAATAGAGGAAATCAGTATTGAAATTTTTAAGTTCATTTTTTTATATTTTTAGTGTTGTATATATGGGCTTTGATTAAATAATGCATCTACACTGCTTGCAGCTGTAGTACTACTAAATATACCACTGCCACGTATAAGGCCATTCCATATAATATTAATTTGACCATTCTCAGATGCATTTTTTAAATCAAGTATATCTAGAGTAATAGCACCTTCTGTATAAGAATAGGTTGTATAATATGGTGAGCCTCCATAGCCATAACCACCATAACCCCAGTAGTATGGATCATAATATCCACCATAGCCGCCAGCATACCCATTGTCAATAATACCGGTGGATGTGCTATAAAATCTGGTAAGGTTGATTCCCAAATCCGGCGTATCATCCTTTGTTACTTCAACAAATCCACGTGCCTTCATCGTAGCTTTTACGGCATCTATATATGCCTGATCTACATCAGTAAGTTCTGTATAGTAAAATCCATTATCAATTACAACCGCACTATCGCCCATGCTAAAACTAGCATACTCAGCATAATTGATAGCAGGATCATTATTCGTAACATAAATGCGGCTTTCATCAAAAGTTAAATCAGACAAAGGATCCTTCCGACAGCTTTGTGCTAACACCAAAAACAAAACCGGGTACAACATTTTTTTATAAGCGTTCATAATTAATTTTTTAAATCTGCTTCGCAATAATAAACAGATTTTAATAGTAGTTTATTTTTTGCTTCGCAATGATTAGATAGGTTTCGAATAAAACTTTACAAGAGGGTTTAATCGTATAATACTAAAATTTTTAATTGATAGTAAATAAGTATGCTCAAAGCATTTTATTTGAAAGAAGATTAAATAGCCTTCTCCGCTACACCATAAGCAATATAGTGCCAGTACTGTGGACATAGTTTATTAAAAAGCGCTTTGTCCGCTTTTGCTAAATAGGATCTTTGAAATTCAGTTCTTCCCAAGGCTGCAAGAAAACCTGTAGTATGGAGTGTATAGTTATCAAATATTTGGAGTAAATCATGCATTTCGCTCAGTGGCAAATAGCGCCATCTGCTTCCCCATGGCACAAATAACCTTCTTAGTTTTTGATGCATGAGCGATGCTGCAAGGTTTTCAGCAAACAATAATTTACCTCCCGGTTTTAGTGCTTTATATATTTGAGAAATGACCAATTGCTGCTGATCGAAATGATTATTTTTTCCAATACCTCCTAGTATGGATTTGAATACTATTATATCAAATGTATTTTCATAAGGTATAGAGGTCGCGTTTATATCCTCATATTGAATCCATGAGCTTACGCCATATTTATTATGCAGTGGTGAAGCCGTATTTTTTGCATCGCACAAGTCTGAGCACAGGGTTTGTGTTTTTTTCTGTGCCAGCCAAAGGGATAATCCTCCTTGTCTTGCGCCTATTTCACAGGCAGCATGTATGTTAGACCATTGTATCGTTTTCTCCCAAAAATTTAATGCCGGCATCCATGAATCTGCATCCCATTGCAATATGTCTTTTTTTAATGCTTCCGTCATAAATAATCCTTCAAATAATGATGCAATAATGATGAAAATAGTAATAACGCTGCTGCGCAGAATGAAATATATGTAAAGTATTTTGATACCTTTTGTATAGATTTCTGATCTATAAACAACAAAAAAGGAAAACAACTGTTAGAGCACAAAACAATATATGTCATACCCCAAAATTGCAAATGTAGAACCAATATGTGTGCGGCTCGAAAAAGATAAAACTTATGCGTGGTGCACCTGCGGCCTTAGTGATAAACAGCCCTTTTGCGATGGCAAGCATAAAACAATTGAGGAGCCTGCATTTAAAAGCCTTAAAATAACAATGGAAGAAGATGCAGATGTCTGGCTTTGTAGATGTAAGCAAACAAAAAATCCACCGTATTGCGATGGATCTCATAGGGGAATAATTCAAGAATAAAATAAAAAAAATCCTTCGATTAAGAAAAAAATGAATAATGAATTTACGTAATTTAAAAATTCATAATCACTATTAAAGTTATCGTTTCTTAACTCCTACATATTTGGCTCATCAGCAGTTGGACCATACATGCCCGGTACTGGCACATCCAACAAACGCAGATAAACCGTTAACTGCCCCCTGTGATGGTATAAATGATTCAAACACCAAGTACGCACTACAGCTGCTTTTGGCATTGTAAAATAGACCTGCTCCCCATTACGCATAGTCCAAGGTTTTGCAAATTCGGATTCAGGTGTATCCTTCAAAATCTGCGCTGCTTGTGCAATATTTTTATCGTGCAGAGCAAGAATGTCCTCTAATGAATCAATCGCTTTAGGTGTATAATCCCCCTTTGCAAAATCAAGCTCATCCTGCACAAGACATTCTTTCCACCATCCTGAAATTTCTGCTAAATGCTTTGCAAGCCCCTTAAGCGTCATTGACTTTTCGTGGGGCTTAAAATCACCCTGGTCAAAAGGCACACGCTCTAATATTTTTCTGGTATTTGCGGCTTCCTGTTGCAGCTCGGCCCATAAAGATTCGTTCAGTGTCATAAAAATAATTTTCGTAAATATAAAACTTAGATGCAATACACTAGAATCATTTTGATGGATGAATCCACCCTACTTCATTTTCATTTTGCTTGAGCAGTTTCAATACAAAAATAAATTTTATTCATTTATGAGTCCTTGCTATTAATTTACACGCATGGTATTATTGGCATTATCTATTGCACCCGGCATTGCTATCTGTTTTTACATTTATGCAAAAGACAAGTACAATAAAGAACCCCTTGGACTTTTAATAAAATGCTTTTTTATGGGTGTACTCAGTGCAGCTCTAGCAGTACTGATAGAAATATGGGGTGGAAATATGCTCAGCAAATGGATGCCTGAGAGAAATGTGGCACACCTGTTATTAGAAAGCTTTTTTATAGTAGCCCTTACAGAAGAATGGTGCAAGTATTTTATGCTTAAAAAATTCGCCTATCGTCATGCAGCCTTTGATGAGCCTTTTGATGGCATAGTATATAGTGTAATGGTGAGCATGGGCTTTGCCACGATTGAAAATGTAGGCTATGTAATGCAGTATGGTATGGATACAGCAGTAATGCGGATGTTTTTGAGTGTGCCTGCCCATGGAGCATTTGCAGTATTGATGGGTTACTTTGTAGGCATAGCCAAAATGGATAGCACTAAAGAAACAATCAATCTAGCAAAAGGACTTTTATTAGCTACGCTATTTCATGGAATATTTGATGGATTTCTATTTCTACATGAAAGCGAAACGGTCAATAAATATGTATCTGATTCTCTACTCACAGCAGGTGCTATTATTTCATACGGTATAGCCATAAGGCTTTCTTTTAAAGCCATAAATAATCAACAGACGGATTCAGCAAATAAATATGCAAACAGAAATTAAAATAGTACCTGCCCTGTCAGATGATATTCCTGCCATTCAGCAAATAGTACAAATAACTTGGCCAGATACTTATCTTAAAATTATTGGTCAGCAACAATTAGATTATATGCTTCAATTATTTTATTCCACTGAGGCATTGATGAAACAAATGGAAGAGGGTCATTTATTTTTAGTGGCAAAACAGGGTCATAAAATTCTAGCATTTGCGGCTTATAATCAAGAAGATGAAAAAACATGGAAGTTGCAAAAACTTTATGCACTACCAGATACACAAGGCAGAGGTATTGGCAGCATGTTGATTGACTATATTATCAATGACCTCAAACACAGAAATACAACCCGTCTTAAGCTAAATGTAAACAGGCATAATTCAGCAAAAATATTTTATGAGAAACTTGGTTTTAAGGTTGTATTAGAAGAGGATATTGATATTGGGAATGGTTACTTTATGAATGACTACGTAATGCAGAAAAATGTGGAGTAACAACTTTCTTTAGACTGTGTACTAATTAGTGGTATGATAAAATATCATTTAGCCACTATCCAACCATCATTCAACCTTTTAAGTATTATAACAGGTGCAGCCTCACTTTCATTGTTTTCAAAATCTACACAGGTTATGGTTATATAAATTGTTTGTTCATTGCTTGCCAATAATTCCAAAGGTATTTTTAATATAGTATTTGGGTCAGACTTGGGTTGTACATACAACGGATGAAGATGTAAACTACTCAAGGATGAAGATGCATATACCGCATAGAGTTTTATATGCCCTGTTTCAGCAGGCAGTGGGCTGCATTTAATGTCCAAACTTTTTTCTGATACTTTGATGCCATCCATTTTTATAAGTGGATGAAAAGGAGCAACACTGTCTATCCAATTTATAGCAGGTACTAATGCAGGATATTGATAGTAATGCTGGCGCAATGAGTCTGCCCATCCATTATGATTTGCTATTAGGTTTTTGCTACCAAAATATATACTGCCTTGTATCTCCTTGTAAACCCTCACACGCTCTATTTGTTTGGGTATTTCTGTAGTACTTCGCCATGCGGCGGATGGCTTATCTGTGGTGCGATAAATACCATGCCCTACATAAACCGGTACATCATAAGAATTGCGTGCCCACCAGTCTGTGAGTTCATTAAAATCGCAGAGCGGATGTCCAATTTCCCAATATAATTGTGGTGCCACATAATCAATCCATTTATTACGCATCCACAGTAAAATATCTGCATAGAGATCATCATAATTACTGACCCCTGCCATGGTATGGCTACCCATGGGGTCTTTTGATGAATTTCGCCATACGCCAAATGGGCTTATACCAAAACGAATGGTAGGATTTTCAGTTATTACCGCATCGTGAATGCGCTTTACAATACTGTCGCAGTTACTTCTCCTCCAATCATCCTTGGGCAATCCATTGCCGTATATACGATAGGTAGATTCGTCTGGGAACTCCTGCCCTGCTATACGATAGGGATAAAAATAATCATCCATGTGCAGGCCATCAATTTCGTATCGACTTATTAAATCCTTTACCACATTTTCTACATAATCTACCACAGCCGGCAAGCCGGGATTAAAATATTTTTTATCACCATATTTTAAAAACCATTCCGGGTGTAGCCGGGTTATATGTGTAGGAGCTATAGAAGAACTATTTATATTAAATACGGCACGGTAAGGATTTATCCATGCATGAAACTCAAGCCCTCTTTCATGCGCAGCATTTATCATGAACTCCAAAGGATCATAATAAGGTTGTGGTGGCATACCTTGTTTACCATTTAACCATTCGCTCCAGGGTTCATAAGTACTGGGATAGAATGCATCTGCACAAGGTCGTACTTGCACAATTACTGCATTCATACCAAGCCTTTTATATTCATCCAACAATTTTATAAAAGACGATTTTTGTTCGATTACAGAAAGTCCTTTGGCCGCAGGCCAATCCGTATTTACAACAGATGCTACCCATACTGCCCTAAATTCATATCGGGGCTGGGCTTGCAGCATTTCAGCATAAATAAAAAAGCTTATAAATAATAAATACTTTTTCATGGTGGCGAATGTAATTGCATGCCTACAATGAGGATAGATTATACATAAAGTGACTGAGGATTTAACATCCAAACTACATTAACCAAACAAATACTCCACGTCTTCTTTTGAAAGAGATTTTACAAAACTGGTATCATCTGCTACTAATTCAGAAGCCAATTTCTTTTTGCGTGCTTGTAGTACAAGAATTTTATCTTCAATGGTATCCTTACAAATCATTCGATAAGCAAAGATGTTTTTTGTTTGACCAATGCGGTGTGTACGATCTATGGCTTGCTGCTCTACAGCAGGATTCCACCAAGGATCAACGATGTACACATAATCAGCTGCCGTAAGGTTCAAACCCACGCCACCTGCTTTTAATGAAATTAGAAATATTCTACACTCAGGATTATCCTGAAAATTGCGTATAGCTTTTTCTCTGTCTTGTACAGATGTGCTACCATCAAAGTAGGAATATGGTATTTCTAATTCTTCTAGTTTTTTTCTGATGAGTGCCAGCATGCCGAGAAATTGTGAAAATATCAATGCTTTATGTTCACCAATGTTTTCAGTTATTTCTCTTTCAATTTCTTCTAATTTTACGGATACATTTGGATATGGATCTTTTTCATTCATGATAGCAGGGCTATCACAAATTTGCCGCAGTTTCATCAATGCCTGTAAGATGGTAATTTGTGATTGCTGTATTCCTTTGGATTCGATTGCTCCTAATATTTTATCCCTATAATCATTCCGCCAGGAATCATAAATCTCTCTTTGTTCTTCACCCATCTCGCAGAATAATATGGTTTCTGTTTTTGCCGGTAAATCTTTTGCTACCTGCTCCTTGGTGCGGCGAAGAATGAATGGATATAAGAGCCTGCGCAAATGCTCTTTTTGTTCTTTCTCATTAAATTTATCAATAGGTATAGCAAATTCTTGTTTAAAGAATTCCATACTTCCCAACATACCCGGGTTTAGAAAATTCATTTGAGCAAAAATGTCAAAAGTATTATTCTGCAGAGGAGTACCACTGAGGCAAATTCTATTTTTTGCTTCTAACAAACAGGCGGCTTTTGCGGTTTTAGAAGTAGGATTTTTTATAGCTTGACTTTCATCTAAAATCACAAAATCAAATGGAATTGCTGACATGAATTTTATATCGCTGCGCAATGTGCCATAAGTAGTAATAACAATTTCTGCCTCCTCATAGAATGGCAGCTGTTGTGAGCGTATGGGTCCATGATGTATTATTTTAGACAATACTGGTGTAAACTTATTTATTTCATTTTCCCAGTTATAGATCAAAGTAGTGGGGCATACTACCAATGCTTTTAACTTACCTGCTTGCTCTTTATAATAATGGAGATAAGTAAGTGCCTGCAAGGTTTTTCCCAAACCCATATCATCCGCCAGAATACCTCCCCAATTTACCTTGGAAAGATAGTTGAGCCATTGATACCCAGACACCTGATAATTGCGTAGCACATTTTCCAAATGTTTAGGTGGGTCTATTTTTTCAATACCAGATTGGTGGCGGAGGTTGTCATACTTTTCTTCTAGTTTAAAGAAAAGTTCCTCATCATCCCGCTGATCATATAATTCATCAATGAGGTTAATGTGATATTTACTAAATCTTAGCCCAGTACCTTTTCCTTCGCCCATGCGGAATAGAATACTGTATTTGTTGATCCAATCCTCTGGTAGTATGCCTAAGCTGCCGTCCATAAGTGGCACATATTGTTGCTTGGCTAATAATGCTTTTTTGATATCGGCCACTGTTACCTTTTGTGTGCCAAAATGAATATCCACTTTTGCATCGAACCAGTCTATTTCATTACTCACTTGTATGCGTGTAGTGGGCCGCTCTGTATTGAAACGAAACTTAATTAAACTATCCATGCCGGTTACAGGCACTTTCATTTGATTAAGCTGATCTATAAAATGGAAAAACCAATTATTCTTTAAAATATCAGGACCTCTCAAAGCCAGTGCTTCGTCATAATTTCCATAAGGAACAAATGCAGCATGCAGGGAAGATATTTTTTGAAAAAGTGCTTCTTCTGCTTCTTTATTGCGGTGCATTATTTTAAGCTTACCATTGTCAGCTAGCACAATCCTTTCTTTATCCTGTCCCTTTACTTCATAACCCTGATAATAGAATATGGGTTGAAAAAGTAAATATTCCCCTTTTTCATACAGCCATAATTGCATGGTAGGCTGGCTGCTTTTTGTTTCCGTTTTTTTTAGGTTTGAAAAATTTACTTCGTAATGCTGACTCAGTGGTAAAATAAAATTTTCAAGCATTGATGGCCATACTTCGGCAGGAATTTCAAGTGTACCTTTTGCATCTAACTTTTCAGCTATGAAAATATCTTCTTCCTTGTGCCATAAGTGAAAAGTATTGTGTCTTAAAACGATAGTTGCTATACCTGATTTATTTTCGCTGAAAGCAAAACGCTCCTCTTCTATTACGATAGAAGCATCTACACGATAGTTGCCTTTTACTTGCTTTACAATAAAACTTAAACTAGCAGGTTGGATACTTAGCGTAGCAGGTTGTAAATGGTTTGTTTTAAATGGTTTGCCCGTTGGCAAGAAAAACACTCCTTTATGCTCCTTTTTTTCTTCAAAAAGTTTTCTATATTTTGGATATAAATACTCTGCTTTTAACTGCTTTGTTTCCTCAGATAATGCGGTTGTTTTTTCAGTTGCTGCATTTTCCCAAAGTGTACCAAAAGGTGAATTTCGATTGAGGTACCTTTCAATTTCTGAAGGCAGGAATTTGCGAATTTGCTGTATGGCATCCTGATCTTCTTCGCTAAAAAGACTTGTATTTACATATCTTATCAGATCAATTTTTTCTACTAATCCTGCAAAGCCAGTGTCTGTATCTGCTGCTTCACCTTGTATAGCGTCAATGGTAATATGTGGCCATTCTGCTGTGCCATATTGTATTACCAATCCAAGCTTTTGAAGTGCTACTTCCTGAGCAACGGATACTGTTTGATTGGCTTGTGCACCATCCGTATAATTGTCAATATTGGGTTTTGGCTCAGCGGCTATTGTATTTACTCTCTTAATGCTTGTATCCAATACCCTTAAGAAAGGTTTTCCATCTTCCCGATAAGAAAAATCAAATTTTCCTTTTATATCGTCAGCAAGACTATAACCATAAAGTGCCAGTAGCTTATTTTTTTCTTTATCTCTATTGGCAATCTGTTGAAAGAAGCTTCCGCCTTTGACTTTTAAAATGCCCAGGAGAAGTATAGTTTTGTGTACACATAAGGGATATTTTGTTTCACTTTGGCAGGAGCATTTTGTATGTAGTTTGTTATCATCGCTGCGCTGCAGCACAACTGGCCATTTTTTGCCTTCAAAATTTATCGCTGCTTTTACTATATCATTTGAGGCCTGCTCTAGGGGCGTTTTGTGGGTGCGAATATGTGCTTCTGCTTTATCAAAACTGGTAGCTGATGAATTTCTTTTTATAAGTCTGGCATCAAAATCTTTTACTGTTATTTGTGTATGCTCTTGATCGTATGCTGCTTCTTTGTGATCTACTAAGTTTTTGTCCAGCATTTCTTGAAGATACATGAGGGCAGCCACTTCATGGCGGCAGAGGTTTCCCAAATTATACGGGCAGGAGCACCGTAAGGTGAGGGTATCTGGGTTATTAAATTGGCCAACATGTACTTTATAATAAATGCTATTGGAATCATCCCTTGTGCGAATGGATGCACTTCCCGGCAATTCCTTGTGAGATATTAACTCTACAAATCCATTGAGAAATATTTTTTTGCCCCTGCGAATTACTTCTTCAGAGCCATTTAGATAGATATGTTTTGTAAGATATGGTAATGCCATTCGATGATTTAAGGAACAGATTTCAAAAGGCTGTTCAAAAATTAAATTGCAAAATTAATGAAAATGAATAGGTTGTTGCAAGTTTTTGCACTTAAAGTTTTGAAGAATTGGTGTTTTGTGTTATTATATTATACGGTAAAATGCGTTTTGAGGTGTGCAGTTTGATTTATTGGAAAGTAGCAGGAGAGTATCAAAGGTTTTCAAAAATGCCAAAAGTAAGGTGAGTGAATATTGCAAGACTTTAAGGCAGCAAATGAATGAAAAGGTGATGTAGAAAATATTTGATACCATGATTTTCAGCACTTGATTTAATGATGCTTCTTGTAATAAAGCATAATATTATTCCCTAAAAATCTTAAGCAAATTATATTTATAGGAATTAGAAAATTCTTGATTCTTTTTGGAAGGCACCAAACGAATCATCTATTTTTCTCTGGTTCTATATAAACTTTACGCTATAAAGAGATTACATCACCGCATTATTTTCTGCCACAGCTTTGTAATAATCTACACTCAATTTTGGTATTCTTTGAAGGGTTTTATAATCCATATAGTATAGCCCAAACCTTATGCTGTACCCGGCAGACCATTCAAAATTGTCTAACAAGCTCCAATAAAAATAGCCTTTTACAGGAATTCCTTCGGTTGTAGCTCTTTGCAACTGTGTAAGATAATTTCGCATAAACATGATTCTGTCCGTATCATAAATTTGATGCTCAGGGGATAAATCGTCTGACCCGCTACAACCATTTTCGGTAATATAAATTTCATTAACCTTCCAAAGTTCCTTCATAAATCTAGAGCCCCAATAGATTGTTTCCGGACCTATGAATAACCATTTAGAAACACTAGTTGGATGGGAGGCTGCAAAAGGAAAGCGCTTATACCCTTGCTCATCAGCAGAAGCCATAACATAACACTCCGGATTGTAAATATTAATGCCACAAAAATCAGTAGGCGTACTTATTATTTTTAATTCTTCCTCAGTAAATTTTGGTGCATTTGAGCCGGCCTTTTTTAGGAAAGCTTCTGTATATTTACCTTCCATAATTACGGTCAGATATCCTGCATTAATTTCTCTTGTAGCTATGGCTGCAGCCTTTATATGCTCTGGAGTTTCAATATAGGGTAAAGCCACTTTTAAATTTTCAGCTATACCAATTTTAGTACCTGCTTTTGAGCTAGCTCTCATAGCCTGTAAGGCAAGGCCATGACCGAGCACTGCATGATGCCTAGCTTGATATAATTCAGCAGGAGATAACTGTATACCTGGTGCCATTATTCCATTTCCATAACCAAGTTCAATAAAAGTCCACATTTCATTGAGCGTAAAAAAATGATTAACCCTGTCACTGAGTTGCTCCGCCATAAATGCACTGTATTCTGCAAATGCGTAAGCAGTTTCTTTTGATTGCCAACCTTTATATTTATCTTGTAATGCCTGCGGCAAATCCCAATGATATAAAGTGGCATAAGGCTGTATGCCATTGGCTAATAATTCATCTACTAGTCTGTTATAGAAATCAACTCCTTTTTGATTAGGGGCCCCTTTTCCATCTTTAAATATCCGTGGCCATGAAATGGAAAACCGATATGTTTTTGTGTTCATCGATTTCATGAGTTGAATATCGGATGCGTATCTGTTATAAAAATCGCAGGCTATATCGCCAGTATCATTGTTTACAACTTTGCCGGGAGTTTTTGAAAATGTATCCCAGATTGATTTGCCACGACCGTCAGTATCGGCGGCTCCTTCCACCTGATATGAAGCGGTGGCGGTGCCCCATAAAAATCCTTCGGGGAAATTCAGGTTACGAGTTATTCCCTGTGAGGATATACCGCTTGTGCGCTCCGGCGATGAGCCCAGTAGTGGTGCGGCATAAAGACCAAGACCTGCTGTACCTGCCATTTTAAGGAATTCACGTCTTGCATTTTGATTGGTTTCCTCAAAAAGTCTGCCCTCTCCAGATAAACCAGCATCATTCGTTGTACTCATATTATATATTAAAATAATCACTCAAATCCATAGAAAGGTAAGGTGAATTAATTTGCAATTATATATAAAAGATACAATAATTAAAAGTGTAAAATATTATCTGCTAATGTACCTACTTACTTGAAATTGTAAGACATAGCCAATATGGATTAAACCCTTATGTCAATAATTTTATCTGTGCCATCAGACTAAGTCAATAAGGCAATTAGATAGGCATGCTCATAGCAGCTATAATCATTGAAACTTCATCTGTTAGTACATTTAGTTCGGGCAATTTGGTATCAATATGTTTTGTAATGGAATTAAACTTTGAAGGGTCATAGTAATAAATATTCCACTGATTATTGTCATACTCCAACGCAGTAAGATTTTCAATCCAATCTCCACTATTAAGGTATTCCACTTTCCCATCTTTTGTTTCAATAATTTTTTTCTGAGGTTGGTGAATATGACCACAAATTACAGTGTCATAGTTTTTTTCTATAGCTAGCTCAGCAGCAGTTTCTTCAAAGTTGCTAATCCATTTCACCGCTTTTTTTACACTGTTTTTCACGGTTTTTGAAAAGCTTAATTTTTCACGACCCAGCTGCACTAGCAATTTATTTACAGCACTATTAATTAGTATCAAAAAATCATATCCCCATCCACCTAGTTTAGCAATTGCTTTGGCACTTCCTTTGGTGGTACGGTCAAATACATCGCCATGAAAAATCCAGGTCATTTTACCATTCAATTCTATTACCATTTTATCCGTCAAGGTAAACTGTCCAATGGATATATCGCTATAGCGGCGAAGCATTTCATCATGATTGCCAGTAATATAAACCACTCTTGTACCTTTAGAGAGCAAGTGAAAAATTTCCTTAATTACTTGCATATGGGCGGTGGGAAAATACCGCTTACTAAACTGCCAGCCATCTATTATATCGCCGTTTAAAACAAGGAGAGATGGTTGAATGCTGCGCAAATAATTTAATAGTTCTGATGCCCTGCACCCATACGTGCCTAAATGTACATCGCTAATTACAGCTACTTGTACTGGTCTTTTTAGCATAAAAAATAGTTTTACAAAATTTCATTTTAAATGTTACCTATTTATTATGTTATAATTATTAAATGGTAAAAAACAAAGTGATTTACTCTTCAAAAATTAATATTTTTTTTCAAACTAGGATTAATACTAACTTAAAGATTTGTTCATATCAACATCACAATTTGATAACTTTCAACTTGCACCTTGCACACAAATTAATTTAAAATGATTCAAAAATTTATTGCAACAAAACATGCACTTGCAGTAGCTGTTTTGCTTGCTTGTACTTCGTGCAACAAAAATTCAGATTTGGATGCCAGTGGGAAGCTTGTTGATGACGAAACTAATGAAGCCGTTACAAGCGTTGTTCTACAAAATCATTCTGTAACTCCTTCTCTTTTAAAAAAATTGCCTGGCTTTGAAAGTATGGAGATATTTAGTCTACTAAGCAGTGATGATACTTTAGAAGGTTCACCAAATTATATTTTTGGTGGTTCTGCCGATGGAGCGGGCTTATTACCACTAAGAAATACCCCCAATGGACGTATGTTTACTTATGTGGTGAATCATGAAGATAATTATGCAGTGTCACGCATATATCTTGATGAAACATTTAAACCTGTAAAAGGGGAATACCTTTTGAATAGTACAGGTGGTTTATGGCGTCTTTGCTCAGCCACACTTGCTATGCCAGGCACACATGGCTTTGGGCCAACTTATTTAACATGTGGCGAAAGTGGTGAGGAATCGAGAACACATGGAATAAATCCATTAGAAAGTGCTTTTAACCCCACAATAAGTAAAGAGATTCCTGCTATAGGAAGATGGAACGCTGAAAATGCAGTACCATTGGATAAGAACGCTTTTCCTGGAAAAACGGTAATTGTTCTGGGTGATGATGATAGTGGTAATGAGGGTGGACAAGTAGCGATGTATCTTAGTGAAGCAACTGGTGATCTAGATAATGGTTCAGTATATGTCTTGAGAAGGAAAGATTTGAATGCAAGGGAAACTGATATAACCTCAAGCAATTCTTATCCAGTTGAATTCGTAAAGATTGACAATATCAGTACATTGACTGGTCGTCAGGTAAATACTACATCTGCGGCATTAGGTTGTATCAAATTTGGCCGGGTTGAAGATGTGGACTACCGCAAAGGAAATGCTGAAAAAAATAGGGAATTATATTTTACAGTAACAGGACAGAGCTATACCGGAACAAACGCAGATTTTTCACGTACAAAATACGGTCGTGTATATCGTCTTCGCCTGAATCCGAGTAATCCGTTGGAAGGATCTTTGGAAGTAGTTTTAGATGGAGATATTCGTCCAGGTATTGCTGATAAGTTTCAAAACCCTGATAACATTTGTGTAACAAAAAACTATGTGTATATTCAGGAAGATGCAAACAGTTATGGAGATGAAACCCATGATGCTTATATTTATCAGTACAACATTAATACTGCTGAATTGAAAACTGTTTTTGAATTAGATCATCGCCGTACTGAAGCTGATGCAATAAAATACAATCCAACTGGTTCTTCTTCAAAAGGAAGCTGGGAATATGGTGCCATGATAGATATTTCTCTACGTGTGGGTATTCCAAATACATTTATGCTTTGCATACAACCACATAGTTGGAGAGGAGATCGCTATAAAAATCCTGATGGGGGCACAATCAGACTTACAGAAAACCAAGCAAGTCAAGTTGTTGTAATAAAAGGATTGCCACAATAATTTATAATTCCATTATTCTTTCAATATAGGCTCTTGCCAAAGGGCTGTTCATTAGGGCAGCCCTATTTGTATTTATTTAAATAAAAATTTATGCTCTGTTTTCATACATATCGGAAATATAACTGGCTTAAAAATACCCATGCCTCAATCTTGTTTAGCCTTTTTATAATAACTGGAATGATATCATGCAAAAACAAACAGCGATATGAATTTGCGTTACAAAAATATCAGGCAGATACGGACAGCTGCGTGTATGAAGCTCGTCTACTCAAACAAATGTTTACAGATGGCCTATCTGAGCCATTACTAAAAGAGCAGTTTCTTTCAGTCAGAAAGAGTTATAAACGGATTGAAATTTTTGCTGAATATTATAATCCAACTACTGCTAAGACTATAAATGGTCCTGCCATACCCGAAGTGGAGTTTGATAATCCAGATTTTCCCCAAGAACCTCATGGGCTTCAGGTAATTGAAGCCTTACTCTACCCTGAAGTAAATATTGATACCGTCACATTTTTACAAGAAGTAGAAATGTTACTCGCTACTTTTAATAGATTAAAAGTAACCGGCAGTGCCCTTCAACTTACGGATGCTCATGTTTGGGATGCCACAAGACTTGAGCTGTTTCGCATTTCATCATTAGGGCTTTCAGGATATGATACCCCCTTAAGCCTAGCTGCCATTGATGAACTTAAGGTTTCGCTGGAAAGCATCAAATCTTATTTACAGTTTTACGATAATGATGAAAAAGTTTACGATTCCTTGTTCACCTATCTTGACAAAGCCATTGATTACTCCAATACAAATAATGATTTTAACCATTTTGACCGAGTTAACTTTCTGAGAAACTTCTTACAACCTATCGGTTCACTTATGTACGAAGCCCAAGAAATTGCTAACATTTCATTTTTTAGTGAAAAACGTTTGCTGAGCGAAAAAGCAAAAACATTTTTTGACAGTGGGGCTTTCAATCCTTGGTCTTATGCTCCAGATTTGAAACAGGTACGTAATTCTTCGGAAATTGCTTTAGGCAAAATGCTTTTCAGCGAAAACAAACTATCTGGGAATAACACAAGAAGTTGTGGCAGCTGCCATCAGGAGTCAAAAGCATTTACAGATGGCTTAGAGAAAAATAAAACTTTTGATGGCAGCCGTATAATCATGAGAAATACACCAACTATTCTTTATGCAGCATTGCAACCCGTATTATTTGCAGATAGTCGTGTGGCGTACTTAGAAGACCAAGCCCGACAGGTAACTGAAAATCCTGATGAGATGCATGGAAACTTGAGCAAGGCAGCTATATTGTTATCACAAGATGAAAATTACAAAGCGCTTTTTGCAAAAGTTTATCCATCAGACAGCATATCTGGCTTACATATTCAAAAAGCTTTGGCGGCTTATATAAGATCAAAGTCAAATTTCAATAGTGCTTTTGATGCATACATGAGGGGTAATGACACAGCAATTCATTCTGATGCCATCAAAGGTTTTAATGTTTTCATGGGTAAAGCAAAATGTGGCTCCTGTCATTTTATGCCATTATTTAATGGAAATGTACCACCAGAATATATCAAAATAGAAAGTGAGGTATTAGGTGTGCCCGCAGAAAACAAAGCGCCATATCGTTTAGATGATGATAAAGGGAAATATGATTATATCAAATCGGCTCCTTACCTAAATGCTTTTAAAACTCCTACAGTACGCAATGTGGGCATAACAGCACCATATATGCATAATGGTAGTTTAAAAGATCTAGATGCAGTTATTCATTTTTACGATATTGGAGGAGGTGCGGGCCTGAACATTCGGCCGGTGAACCAGACTTTAGCACCAGACAGTTTACTTTTGTCTGTAGATGAGAAGAAACAACTTACTTCATTTATGCAGTCACTTACAGATCAAAGTTATTAGTAATATTTAAAGGTACAGAGCGTTAATAGTACGATACGACTATTTTTATATTTCTATCAAATGGCTTTGCTGCCACCGGGGGAACAAATTCTGTAATTGCAAGTTGGGTGTTTACGGGTTCGTCACCACTACTACTATAATTAAAATTTACCAGATTACCAGCAGTATAAAATATAACTGCTCCGCTACCAGCCACAGGTGCTGTCCAAAACATTCTGATACGGCCATTAGGTAGCCGTTTTTTGTGTTCAACATACTGACGGCCTCCCCTAATAATAGATTGGGAATTCTTTTTCCAACCACTATAATTGTTTACAGGTGTTTCATCTTGTAAAGCTACTGTAGTTTGGTAGCCATAATAAGGTGAACCAATTTTATTCTTCATGCGTATTTCAAATTCATACACTTTTTCTGGAATATAGCTATTTACCTTTTTTCGGGTACTAGTGTCAATCAGTGAAGTTACAATACTGCCCCCAAAACTGCCTCCCATGTGACAGGTGCCGCAGGTTTGCCCACCATTAAAAGGTGCTCCAGACACAGTTAAATTCGAGGTAGCCTGGCCATCGGAATAGGAAGTAAAAATTGCAAATAAAGCACTACCTGTAAGAACAGTAAAAATTAAACGAATGGGGGATATACATTTTTTCATATACTAGTAATAAAGCCAATTATTTGGCAATCATTGGCACAAATTCACAACACATGATTAGAGAACTATTTTAATACTTTTTAAAAAAGAGAACATTTAATTGTGGACTCATAAAATGAATAGAGGAAATAACTTAATTACTGTAAACAAACTTTATGACCAATAACAGAAATATAAGGAGTATCAGTATTACGAAGCTCAACTTATTTTGAAGAACTTTAAGCTTCATACTTTTACTTGAATCAGAATTATATATACTATTTGAACTAAAATAAAAAAACCTTTTTACTGTTTTGTATGATGTTGCATTTTTGAAATAAAAAATTTTGATACCAAAAAGTAAGAGTAAAATGCCCAATACGATATATGTAAGAAAAATCATTTTGTAATCCATATAGAATTATTTATATGTATTTATTTTTATAAATATTTTACATAACATTTTTGATTCCTCGAAAATAATAGAAGATAAAAAATTTAATTATGTCTAATCAAATAAAATCACGATTTCTTATAAATAAGCATTTTCCAAGATTTAATACACAGTACACTTAATTCTTCTAATAAATGAAAATGCTCTTAAGATATTTCGAATGCAAAGATGAGCAGTACATTCTCTAATAATGTACATAAAATATTATCTTATTGTGAATTCGCATTAACTGTATTAGGACTAGCTAACTAACTATTCCATAACATTTAGTTAACTATTCCATAACATTAAAAAAAAGTAGATAGCATACACGATTTTAACTTTGCGGCAAATTTTTTTATGAGTGCAAAATTCATTTTTCTATTCCCTCTTCTTATGTTTTGTTCTATTGCATCGATAGCACAAAGTGGTGTCTTAACAGGCAAAATTACTGACGCCTCAACTGGCCAAAAATTGACCGGGGCTACAGTAATCATAAGTAATCTTAACAAAAAAACAAGCAGTGATCTTGACGGTGCTTATACATTTAACAATCTAACACCAGGAATCTATACACTACAAGTAACTTACGTAGGTTATGAGTTAAAAGAAATAGCCGGGGTGGAAGTAAAGGGTGGCACTGTTAATAATTTTGATGTAAATCTTGCACTATCATCTAAAAATAATCTAGAAACAGTTGTAGTAAAGTCGGAAGCACGGAAAGAAACACTCAATTCCACACTCAATGTGCGGCGCAATTCGTCTGTTGTTTCAGACATTATCAGTGCTGAACAAATCCGCAAATCTCCAGACCGCAATGTTGGTGATGTGTTGAAAAGGGTGAGCGGTACGAGTATTCAGGATAATAAGTTTGTAGTTGTACGTGGCATGAATGACCGCTATAATGAGGCCCTTTTAAATGGCGCACTTTTACCTAGTACAGAACCAGATCGTAAAACATTTTCATTTGATATTTTTCCTTCTGACATA
Source organism: uncultured bacterium (assembly GCA_964293305.1). Lineage (GTDB taxonomy): Bacteria > Bacteroidota > Bacteroidia > Chitinophagales > Chitinophagaceae > CALAGJ01. Next base: position 47,915 of record CAXYYO010000005.1, read on the forward strand.
GTTGATAATATTACAGTAATAAAAAGTGCTTTGCCTGAATTACCTGGCAGTTTTGCTGGAGGATTGATTCAAGTAAATCTCAAAGAAATACCAGGGAAGAGTTTTTTTAGTATTAAGGGAAGTCTAGGTTATAATACTATTAGTACCGGCGATATTTCTTATAATGATGGTGGAGGCCGGAATTTGCTAGGACAAGACAATGGCACAAGAGGCATATATGAGGGATTTCCTTCTAGTGAAGTTTACAATAGTTTTTCAGAGGGAAAAAAGCAGAAATATGCACAAAGTTTGGGAAATAACTGGGGTGTTGAATCTCGAACTGCACCTGTAAACAATTCCTATAGTTTGAGTGGTGGTTTTAATTTCAGTGCTAATGAGGGTTATCCACGGATTGGAGGTATTTTTTCAATCAGTCATATTGAAAATTTTCGATTTTCTTCAAACAAGGTAAATTCTTATACATGGGATCCAAATACCCCTGACTCCAATGCCACTGATGCACCTGTGAGTCTATTTCAAGATAGTGTGTATAGTAGAAATATCCTTAATAGCGGCTTAGCAAATTTTTCATTACGTATAAGCCCAAATCATAAATTCTTTTTTAATAATTTATACACTGTTACCTCAAATTCTCAGACAAGTATTAGAAATGGCACTAGTGCTGCTATATATGATTATGAGGCACCATATAGAGGTTATGCACATTACTTCCAGGATAACAGATTTTATAATACACAACTTGGTGGGGAGCATTTTATTCCAAAAGCAAAAATTAGGATGCGTTGGTTAGGCTACTATACAGATTATAAACGCAATGTACCCAACTACCGTCAGATGGTTTATGCTGCAAGAGATTCTTCGTCTCCTTTTGAAGCATATCTATCAACTTCTACCGCACCATCTACTTTGGCAGGAGGTGTTAGGTTTGATTGGATTACTACGGACATTGACCGTGGTATCAATATAGATCTTAGCAAACAATTTACACTCTTTGAAAATTTACAGACAATAAAGGCTGGCTTTGGACACCACTTCAACAATAGACTCAGGGATGGCCGCTATCAAACAATTAGCAGGACCAACAATAGTGATTTTAATAATAATCTTTTCTACCTTGATATTGATAATATTTTTAATGCTGAAAATTTTAATAACAAAACTGGTTTTATCTTAAATGATATTAATCAGCCACAGTGGTTTTTTTATGATGGTTCAATACGCAATACAACAGCATATTTGATGTTAGATAATAAAATAACAGAAAAACTCAGACTTGCTTGGGGTGTACGTATGGAGGATTATCGCAATATTGTAAACAGTTTTAATGGCAATTCCCTCCCCATTACAGTTGACTCTTCATTTTTAAATTTCTTACCATCTGCTAATTTAGTTTATAATGTTTTGCCAAAAGCCAACCTAAGATTAAGTTTCAGCCAAACTGTGGTAAGGCCACAGTATCGTGAATTATCTGCAGGACTCTTTTATGACTTCTTTCAAAATACAACATTTTTTGGTTCACCACTTACTCAGACAAGTATTAATAACTACGAAATACGTTGGGAACAGTTTTTCAATAACGGACAGTACTATAGTGTAAGTGGATACTATAAAAATTTCAAAGATGCCATAGAACAGGTGCTAACACAGAGTGGTACACTTACCAGAAGTGCCACTTGGTATAATGTGCCCGAAGCAAATAATTATGGAGTTGAACTTGAGTTTAGAAAAAACTTTGACTTCTTAGGCGAAACATTCAAAAACTTATTTTTCTATACTAATTTATCTCTTATACGCAGTAGAGTAGATACTCGCAATGTAGGCTTAGCCCTTGATTCTATAACGAGGCCTCTACAAGGTCAGTCACCATTTATTGTAAATCTTTCCTTACAATACAGTAGTTCAAATAGTGGTTTGAATTTTTCTCTTTTATATAACCAAGTTGGAGATAGAATTGTATTCGTAGGTGGAATTCAAGATGCAGCTATATGGGAGCGTCCACATGCATTGCTTGACTTTAAAATTAGTAAAACCTTTATGAAAAATGGACTTGTAGAATTTACACTGGGTGACATATTGCATAACAATGATTTTTGGTTTTGGGATTTGAATGATAATAGAACTTTCAATAAAGGCTATGATCCTTCAATACAGTCACAAAGTTTTGGTCTCAATGCTTCCTTAGCGGTAAGTTATCGGTTTTAAACAATACAATTAAAACTTATGTGAAGCAGGCCATTCAAATGACCTGCTTTTTTTTGCTGAAATTTTTATATCCATATCAGGTAAGTTTGGACACCTCATTCTCTTTCGATGTATTTCCTTTTCATTATTGTATACTGTATTAAAAGACCTACTAATGCTATGTTTATATCAATAACCCCCTTTAAAACTTTGTATCTATTGTATTAAAAATTTACACAATCTTCATTTGAGGATAATAGATGCTTTTAGTGTGAGGTGTAAATTTGTAAAAAAAAATTAATGAAATATTTATTTCTACTTTGTACATTTTTTGCCTCCAATGTACTTTCAGCTCAGGATACCACACACAATGTTTTAGCTTTGAACGAATGTGGTGCCCCATTCTATCATGGCGTAGCTTCAGGCGATCCGCTTACGGATCGTGTTATTATTTGGACAAGGGTTACACCGGAAACGATTCAATCCGCACCAGTTAATGTACGTTGGCGTGTATGCAGGGATACAGGCATGACTCAGATAGTGAAGACGGGTACAATTACTACAAATGAATCAGTCGATTATACAGTAAAAATTGACGTGATTGGTTTAAGACCAAATACCTATTACTACTATGATTTTGAAACGAATGGCAGATATTCTGTGAGGGGTCGTACACACACCATACCAGCTACTGGCATAACCACTCGTCGTTTTGCAACTGTAAGTTGTAGCAATTGGGAAGATGGATATTTCAATGCATATAACAGAATTACAAATAGAAATGATGTAGAAGCTGTAATATGTCTTGGTGATTATATCTATGAATACAAAACCGGTCAATTTGGGTCTGGCATTGAAGGACGTAAAAATGAGCCAGTAAATGAAATTGTAACACTGCAAGATTATCGTACACGCTATTCGCAATATCGTTTAGATCATGACCTTACAGAATGCCACCAACAATATCCTTGGATGTTTGTATGGGATGATCATGAATTTGCTAATGATGCCTATTTGAATGGCGCTGAAAATCATCAACCGGGCCAAGAGGGTAGTTGGCAAACTCGTAAAAACAATGCCATAAAAGCATGGATGGAGTGGTTGCCTGTACGTACAATTGATACCGCAAACCTTTCCAAAATTTATCATAGTTTAAACTATGGCAATCTTATTAAATTCATTTTTTTAGACACCCGCATTTTTGCCCGCACCCAACAAGTAAGCGTACTAGACCCCGCATTAGACAATGAAAACAGGTATTTAATTGGCCAGCAGCAGATGGACTGGCTACTTAACGAGTTAAGTACAAGTACAGCTAAATGGAATATTATATGCCAACAGGTAATGGTGGCTCCATTAACCGCTTTGGGTGTGCCGGTAAATACAGATTCGTGGGATGGATACCCGGCTGAAAGAGACCGACTCATACAAGGCCTTACTGACAGAAATATTAAGAATGCAGTTATCTTAACTGGCGATTTTCATACGGCTTGGGCCAATGACATTCCGAAAGCGAATTACAATCCCTTTTTCCAAACGGGATCTGCTGCGGTTGAATTTGTAACTACAAGTGTAACTTCTCAAAACTTTAGTTTACCTATTGCGGAAGAAATTATACAAGTTCTTAATCCACATGTACGCTATGCTGACATCAAAAATCATGGTTATTTATTATTAAATGTAACAGACAAAAGAGTTACCGGGGAATGGTATTTTATGAATAATATTCGAACTAGAAATACCAATGAATATTTTGCAAAAGCCGGTTATGTTCAAGGTACCAGCAGAAAAGTTGAAACTAACAATAAAAAAACTAGTAGTATAATTCCTCCTGCTGTTCCTGCACCAAAATGCCCTATTCAAGCATTCTCGAATATATCAGCACAAGTAAATGCAGAAAAAATAAGTAATACTAAAGATCTCCGCTTAATTAGCATTTATCCTAACCCGTTTAACGCTTTATTACAGACACAAATATTTTCTTATGAGGCTACAACAATAGAACTGAATGTATATGATTTACAGGGCCAATTAGTATCTCATTTATTATTACCAAATTTAATAAAAGGCGTTAACTATATACAAGTAAATATACCAGAACTCAAGAGTGGGTTATTTAGTTTTATTTTCAGTACACCTTTAGGAACAATTAAAAAAATATTATTAAAGCAATAATAAGTTTGAAGTATTTGCAATTATATTACTTGGGCTAGCATTTTCGCTGGCCCTTTTTTGGGTAAATACATTAGCATAAAAAAATTCAATCAAAGCTGGAGTTTCAAATAATATTAATAAAAAGATAATATTGATACTTAAATTCAATTGTGCAATCAGCTTTTTTTGCAAAACGCAAAATGTTATATAGAGCAATTGTACGTTTTACATTTTTGTATTTACACTATAGCCTACCCAAACTCGCATTCAATTTTGCTAAAAGAATAAAATGACAAGAGATATTCGAGATTTTTTTCACATCAATTTAGACAGTTTACCTCACAATGATTTCAGCCAGCTAAATACAGGTAAAAACGAAGAAGTAAATAGAATCAATATTTTTCAAAAAAAACTTACAACACCTATTTTTAATTTATTTAAAATTATTGAAGTTGAGATATTGGAATTTGGTCAAAAAAATATCTATTTCAGGAATTATGAAATAGATAAAATTGAAATTAAAGATTTACGTGCATTAATTACACTTTTATACACATTTTACGGAAAAGATGATACTGGCAAAAGTGCTTTTAACGCAAAAGATAAATTTCAATTTTTATCAATTTTACATTCTCATAAATTTGGTAGAGAGTGGTCTATAGGTGATAAAATTGAAACCCCTGTTACGCTATTTCTTAACAGAGAAAAGAAAATATTTAGTTTGGGTATACTTGGCCTAAATCACATTTAACATACCCATCTTACTCAAATTCTTGGCTAAATATTCTTTTAATATTTTTCAAATATTTTTCGATTTTCTAAAATATAATTACCTGCCCGTGCTATTGTCTAAACATATTGGCTAAACATTTTTTCAAGTTGCTTAAAATCATAAAAGGGTCTCGTTTATATTTGATTGTTGGCACAATTATTTTTTAAAAAAACATAGTTAAATTCATTTTAAATCATAAAATGATTATACTTTATTTAAAATAATTCGAAGAAAAAAGTTTTAATAATTAAGTAACATTTTAGTAATATTTTGATAATAATCTCATAACAATTTGTTGCAGTTATAGTCGTTCACTGACGCTTATTTTGCCAAAAATCATTTATATGTTTACAAAAAAATTTCGTATCGCATCAGTGATGATTGCATTAGTTTTTTTGGGCACATCTGCATTTGCAGCAAATCCCAAAAAATACATTACATCAAACATTACTGCTAACACTTTCTGGGACAAGGACACAACCTATGTACTTGGAAATTTAATCTATGTTACCAATAATTCAACTGTAACGGTTGAAGCTGGTACAGTTGTTTTTGGTTATGATGGTGTGCTCTTTAGTAAAGGTGGCCTTATCGTAACTAAGGGTTCTAAATTAGTAGCAATTGGATGTGAAAAATCTCCGATTGTATTTACTTCTGGTTTATCTACAAAAGCTCGTGGAGATTGGGCTGGTATCGTACTTTTAGGTAAAGCCACTGTTAACCAAATAGGTGGTGTTGCCAATATTGAAGGAATTGCACCATCAAGCAATACAGAGTATGGTGGCGGATTGACTCCAGACGATAATGACAACAGCGGCACATTATCTTATGTTCGTATTGAATATGCTGGTGTGGCACTTTCACCAAACAATGAATTAAATTCATTGACTATGGGTGGTGTTGGTCGTGGCACTACATTAGATCATATCATGATTAGTTTTGCTAATGATGATGCTTTCGAATGGTTTGGTGGTACAGTAAATGCAAAATATTTAGTTACTTACAGTACACTAGATGATGATTTCGATACAGATAATGGATTCAGTGGTATGATACAGTATGGTGTTGTTTTACGTGATCCAGCTATTGCTGACGTTTCAGGTTCACAAGGTTTTGAAAGCGATAATGATGCTTCTGCTTCTACAAACTTACCTCAGACTAAGGCTACTTTCAGTAACATAACAGTATCAGCGGGTGGAGATACTACAACAAACTCATTATTCCGTAATGGTGCTTTAATTCGTCGTTATAGCCACATGAATTTATACAATTCAATATTAATGGGTTTCCCAACAGGAATCACGATTGATGCTAATAGTAAAATTGCTCCTAATACATTTACCAATGTTACTACTGACACAATGATTAGAAGTAATATTTTTGGCGTATATGCAATGGGAACTAAAAGAATAGCTACTGCAGGTCCTGCTGGTGACAGTGCAGTTATCCAGTTACTACGTGATAATGCTGACAACCGTTTTTATCAAGGTAATGCTCAAATTTTACTTCGTTTTCCTTACAGAAAAACAACTACAAAGGGACCAGATATGCGTCCAAATAAAACTTTAGGTTCTCCTGCGACTACAGGTTATGACTATAGCTATCCTGCGTTAGCAGATGCTTTCTTCGAAAAAACAGGAAAATTTGTTGGTGCAATGGGTGCTAAAGGAACTGACGATTGGACAAAAGGAAACGGTGTAACATGGTGGGTACAGTGGAATCCTAAAAATTTAGATTATTCTATCGCTCAAGGTACAGGTTGTGGTCCTATTCCTCCTTCTGCTATAGCTAATTCTATTCAGCCTGAGGTTTTAGTAAGTGTAAGCCCTAATCCAAACAGTGGTGTGTTTACAGTTAATACTAAAAACTTCAAATCAACTCAATTAACTATCACAATTGCAGATATCAATACTGGTAATATTGTTTATACATCTAAAATAAACAATAATGGTACAAACCGTATTGTTACTAATATTCCTGCAGGATACTATGTAGTAAAAGTTATGGATGGCAATACTTTTGCTAGTACAAAAATTAATGTAATTCGCTAATAAGTTTTTTTAATATAGCACAATGACTGCCCCTGCTTCTGCGGGGGCTTTCGCTTTTAGTACAATCTATAACCATACATACTAACAAACAGATGATAGCATAGACCCAGATGATCCAGTTGAATTTTATAAGAAAGCCAAAACGCTTCGTACATATACATTTGAAAACAATTGTTGAATTTTAGTTTGTTAACTTTTCTGCTTTCTACAATTAACCTCAGACACTTATCTATATTGTTTTTTATTTTTAATAATAAACTCAAATGGATCTACCTGGTTAAATAAATCGTTGAAGGAAGATAACTGTTATTGCAGTTTGGAATCTGTGATAAAGCACATACTGGGAATCACTTATTTTTGCTCATGCCTGGTATAAAAAATTACCTTTCCCTCATCAAGTTTTCGCATACTATTTTTGCCCTGCCTTTTGCTTTAATTGGATTTACACTAGGCATTGTAAAATGGAATAACTTAACAGGATATTTTTCAGTAAATCATGTAGTAACAGATACTGAAAAACTTAGTCACTATCTGTTTCCCACATCTACAAATGAAATCATTATCAGGTTTGTATGTGTGTTGATTTGTATGGTAGCTGCACGCAGTGCAGCAATGGCATTTAACAGATATTTAGACCGTCATTTCGATGCAAAAAATCCACGTACAGCTATTAGGGAAATTCCCGCAGGCATTATAAGTGCATCTGGGGCATTGAGGTTTACAGTGATATCATGCATCATTTTTATTATAGCCACATGGTTTATAAATTCTCTTTGTTTATGGCTATCCCCGGTGGCATTATTTGTTGTATTATTTTATAGTTATACAAAGAGATTTACTGCTTTATGCCATATGGTGCTAGGTCTAGGTTTGTCTCTTGCACCCATTGGAGCCTATATTGCTGTAACTGGTAGCTTTGATTGGCTGCCAATACTATTTTCTTTTGCCGTTATAGGCTGGGTGAGTGGTTTTGATATCATCTATGCATTGCAAGATGAGCAGTTTGACAAAACAAATAATCTCTATAGCATACCGGCCAAGCTGGGAGTAGGAAAAGGATTGAAAGTATCTGAGTTTTTGCATTTGTTCAGCTTTACATGTATTGTAAGTGCAGGCGCCTATGGAGCAATGGGTGAGCTGTATTGGATAGGTGCTATAGTATTTGGAGCTATGCTTTTTTATCAGCACAGACTTGTAAAGCCAGAGGATTTAAGTAAAGTAAACTTAGCTTTCATGACTACAAATGGTATAGCCAGTGTTGTATTTGCAATATGTGTCATTTCTGATTTATTGATATTAAATTTCTAAAATGGCAAGAATACTTTGTATAGACTATGGTGGAAAGCGTACCGGTATTGCGGTAACGGATCCGTTACAAATTATTGCTAGCCCTTTAACTACAATTGCAACCAAAGATTTCATTCCTTTTTTGCAGGATTATTTTGCAAAAGAAAATGTTGAATTGATATTAATAGGGGAGCCGCTCAATTGGGACGATACAGCTACGCATGCCACACCTTTGGTAGAAGCCGCCATTAAACAACTTACCAAAAAATTTCCTTCGATACCTATACAAAAAGTAGATGAGAGAAATACTTCAAAGATGGCAGCCCAAGCTATGATACAGATGGGTATGAAAAAGAAGGATAGACAGAAAAAAGAAAATAAGGATATGATAGCTGCAGCTATAATGCTACAAGAATATTTGCAGCAGCAATAAGTTTATCCGAAGAGTTCATTATTCCTGATGTTTTGGCCTTCCAATTTTTTATAAAAACTTTTTTTAGAAGTAAGATCTTTTAGTGCTTGTAAATGCGTAGTATGATGCATGTCTGTACCTAAAAGTGAAACCATTTTCTTTTCTAGTAGCTTTTCTGCTATCTCTCTAATCGGCTCTCCATAATAACCATGTAATGAAAGTAGGTTAACTTGAAGCAAACAGCCCAGGTCCTGGTATCGCTCATATATGGCAAAGTTGCGATGGTGAAAAGTATATCGTTCCGGGTGGGCCAGAATGGGTTTTAAACCCTTCATCCGTAGGGCAAAAATAACCTGCTCCATATTTGGCGAAGCCGCCAAATAAGACATTTCAATGAGGATATAATTGTCACCAAAAGTCATTAGTTTTTTATTATTAGTTACCAATGCTTCCATTTCCATATCAACCATATACTCTGCCCCTGCTTCTACTTGAACATTGAGTCCTTTGTCTTTTACCATTTGTCTGATTAGGTCAAGTTTTGGTAAAATAGTTTCAGGCGTATTGGGGTGAACATCAGAAAGGATATGTGGGGTGCAAATAAATTTTTTATAGCCCATTTCATGCAATTGCTCCATGAAGCTAATGGTATCTTCAGGTTTTTGCAAACCATCATCAATGCCCGGCAATAGATGGGAGTGCATATCCACTCCTATAAAAGATAAGTTGGGTGTTACTTTCGAAGATTTAAAAAAAGAAAACATATTGCAAAAGTACAGTAAGAATCTAATTGAACAAATGGTGTTTTTGATCTGCATCATTTGTTGAGGCATTATCAAAAAGTGAATATATAGAATTATTACTGATAAATTCCGGAACCATCCTCTTCATAATCATTACTACCTGCTTATCGTCATATTCATCAGCAGATAATAAAAGTCTGCCGATGGAGGTACTAAATTTATGATGATCAAAGGATGCATTTTTTGCTATTAAGATTTTTGCATGATGAGTTGGTATTACTTCTTCATTTTTATTGAGTAATTCCTCATACAGTTTTTCTCCCGGCCTCAGTCCTGTAATTTGTATTTTAATATCACGACCTGGCTCTAGGCCGGTAAGTTTTATCATTTTAGTGGCGAGATCGTATATACGAACCGGATCGCCCATGTCAAAAATAAATATCTCACTTCCACGACCCATTGCTGCTGCTTCGAGCACCAAGGAGCAGGCCTCCTGTATGGTCATAAAGTACCTTATGATATCCAGATGAGTAACTGTAACGGGTCCTCCATTTTTTATTTGCTCATGAAAACGTGGAATAACTGAACCATTTGATGCTAATACATTTCCAAAGCGGGTGGTGATAAATTTTGTTTTACTGTTTTGTGGATCTATTGCAAACACATTCCCCGAAGGGGTAAAATCTTTTTCCTGTTGTATATGACAATACATTTCTGCTATTCTTTTGGAAGCACCCATTATGTTCGTGGGGTTTATAGCTTTGTCTGTTGAAATAAATAAAAAACGATCTACGGAATATTTAATGGCAAGATCTGCAACTACCTTGGTTCCATATACATTATTTCTAATGGCTTCAGAAGGATGGTTTTCCATAACAGGCACATGCTTATAGGCAGCGGCATGAAAAACGATGGTAGGATTATTTTGAGCAAACATCAGTTCTACTGCATGATAGTCTTTTATATCGCAGAGATACGACTTAACTGGAGCAGCACCATGATACTTTTCCTCTAAAGCATACTCCAGGTTATGAAGAGCAGTTTCAGATTGATCGCACAGAATCAATAAAGCGGGTTGATATGCCGCTATTTGATGCGCTAGCTCACTACCAATGGAACCAGCGGCCCCGGTAATTAATATTTTTGAATCCTTGAGCATGGTACCAAGAGCGAAATCGTTATTTAAAGCAATGGCAGGTCTTCCTAATAGCTCTTCTATTTGTATTGGTTGTATTTTATGGATTTCTACATGGCCCGGCCTCCATTGCTTTGCAGGAGGGATATGCATTACTTTTACCCTTTTTTCCAAACAATCATCTACAACTTTGTTTTTAATTTTAATACCTACATCCGGACGTGCAAAGAATAAAATTTGCACTTGAAACAAATCAATAATGTTGGATAAATTTTTATAGGAATAAATGGTGGTGCCATCAATAGATTTTCCAATATATCGTTCATCATCATCTACAAAGCCTACCACTTTGTATTTGTGTGTTATATCTCCATCTAATGATTGTTTAAATACGGAACCATTGTGCTCACAGCCATATATTACTACAGCTATTATTTCATTTTCTTCTACACTTGCAGCATATAATTTACGTACTAAAATACGATAGCCGGTAATTACAAATGAGCTAGTAAAAAAATAAACTATTAGTGATGATGTGGCTATGTATGAATTAAAGTTTAAAACTTTTAAAACAATATTGATTAGAAATAAAAGAAAAAATGTACAAAAAACAGCACTTACTGATCGTAAAGATTCTTGAAACTCAGAGAGGCGTATAATGCCATCATAGGATTTGAAAGTAAAGAAGAAAATACTATTTGTGATGGTGATTAAAAGTACACCATACACTAACTCATGTTGATAAAAGGTAACTATTTTAAAATCTGATAATAGATAATTTGAGTAAACAAAGCAAAGTGCACATACCAATAGGTCTATGAGAAAAATTACCCACTTGGGGGTTATGCTGTTCTTAAGAAGAAATTTTCTAACTCCGTTCAAAATGCAATTTTGATAAAAATTACCCAACCAATTTATGATGCAGGCCCTTTTCGCTTTCTATTTATAAATCGGGTACGATTAATAATTGTAAGTAAAATTATAGAAAAATAATTACCGACATCCATCTTGTTCAGATAAAGCTTATTTAATCTAATTTTTCTAGGTAAAATTGTTTCAATATACATTCTTTCCGGGTCTTCTGTATTTGAAAGTAATTCCTGCTCCTGCTTGTACACCAGTGAAGCATAGTCTGTAATACCTGGCCTTATTGATAGCACAATTTGCTGTGAGGCTTTATATAAATCGGTATATTTTTTTACCTCAGGCCGTGGGCCCACAAAACTCATTTCACCTTTGAGCACATTATACAGTTGGGGTAATTCATCCAATTTGTATTTGCGCAGCCATTTACCGGCTTTTGTAATACGAGTATCATTGCTTGTAGTAATCAACAGCTGTTGATTTTGTACCACAGACATAGACCTAAATTTATAAATCGAAAATGCTTTACCAAACCGACCAACACGTGTTTGTTTATAGAAAACAGGCCCATCAGTATCCACTTTAATGGCAATAGCAATAATTATAAATATTGGACTAAAAATAACAAGTCCAATACAAGCAAAAACAATATCAAAAAACCTGATCAACATCATTTAATTTTCAAAATTTTTGATACAGATTGAATAACAGCATTTGCCACTTTCATACAATCCTCCTTTGTAAGCTGTGGATATATTGGTAAGGATATTTCTTGCTGATAGGTTTTTAGGGCAGCAGGATAGTCTGCCATTTTATAACCCATATTTTTAAACACAGTAAGCAGGGGCAGGGGCGCAAAATGTACATTTACACCTACTTTCATTTTCGATATTTCATGAATAATTTTATCTCTTTGTTTTTCTGAACAATTTTTTATCTGTAAGGGATAAAGGTGGTAAGAGCTGCTGCATCCATTCTTCTTAAATGGTGGTGCTATAGCCCAGGAGTATGTTGAAAAAATTGTATTATACATATCCATTACCCGCTTTCTAGCGGGTAGCAAATTTTCTCTGTATTTGTTTAATTGAGCAATGCCAATAGCAGCAAGCACATCGGGCATATTCATTTTAAATCCGGGATATACAATATCATATCGCCAGCCACCCAGTAGCGTTTTTTGATAGGCATCTTTTGTTTGTCCATTAAGGCTCCATAAACGCAACGTATCATACACTTGTTGGGAAGAAAATGTTGGTGGCAGGTTGATACCGATTACACCACCTTCAGCAGTTGTTACATTTTTAACTGCATGTAAAGAGAATACAGTAATATCTGCATGCTGACCAACAGGTTTGTTTTTATAAATAGCCCCCAGGGCATGTGCTGCATCACTCATTACCAAAATTCTTCCTAGCTGCTGCTGGTTTGTACCTTTAGGTATAAATAATTTTTGAATTGATTTACGCTTTACTATTTTGTTTATAGCATCGTAGTCGCAGGGCCACCCCGCAAAATCTACAGTAATTATTGCTTTTGTTTTAGGTGTAATGGCAGCTTGAATTTTATATGGGTCAATTGTAAAATCTTGTTGAATGTCCACCATAACGGGTGTGGCTCCAATATGCATCACAGCAAGCGCAGTGGCGCAATAAGTATATGCGGGTATAATGACTTCATCTCCACGGCTTACACCATACCAGTGTAGTACAAGCATCATAGCAGATGTGGCCGAGTTTACAGCAAGACAATGAGATACACCACATAGAGAGGCTACTTGTTGTTCTAATTCCTTAACACGTGGCCCGGTAGTAATCCAACCACTTTGCAACGTGTTTGTTACTTGCAAAATAGTGTCATCATCTATATATGGAGGAGAAAAAGGAATCATCATTTTTTTCTTATTTCTTTTAAAAGTGTTTTCCATTTTGCGGCTACAATGGCTTCATCATAACCTTGTACATATTGATATGCTTGGGCAGCAATCATTGATGCCAATGGAGGATTTTCAATGAGTAAGTTGATTTGATTGACCATTTCATTTACACTACTATCAGCGCAGAGTAGCCCGTTTGACTGATGTGAAATGAGATATGGAATACCGCCAACAGATACCGATACGATAGGCACGCCCATTGCCATAAATTCGATAAAGGAAAAAGGTGCATTATCAACTTTATTGGTACAGATATAAATATCATAATCTACTGCCAATTCGTTTTTTTGCTGTAGGCTAATATAGCCTGGAAATGATATACAATTGCCAAGTCCATTTTCGATGGCGGCTTTTTTACAGGCATCCAAAAGACCTTTATCTCCACCCGCCATAATCATTTTAAAATCAGGATATTTTTTTACTAACTGTGCGGCCACATCTATGGCCATCAATGGATTATAGATATCATGAAAAGTGCGCATCCAAATTAATCTTGGTCGTATGCTATTTTTTTGATGAAATGTATATTTTCCCAAAGAAATAGGGTTTTCCATCACTGTAGATTCAAAATTTCTTTCTTTGAATATATGTTGAAAAAATGACGATGGAGTTAAAATTGTATTAGCCTGCTCTAGAATTTGCAGAAATGGATTACCGCTTTTCTTTATACTATCTACAATGGAGCCACCACGCACAATAGTGATGGTTTTTTTTCTCAAGATAGTAGCAAACCAACTGATAATACGATACCATAACACACTATTTCTTGTACCAAATAATGGCAATACAATGATATCATATTGACTGCTTTCTTTTATCATTTTCAATAGGCAATATATCGTATGCCAAAGCCTTCCTCGTTTTAAAGAAACGGCAATTGTAGGTACACCATGCGCTTGCAACAGGTTTGCAATGTTAAGGTCTACATTTACCGGAAAGCTTTTCCTATCCTTGTCGTAGACACTCAGCGTTGTAATTAGTATTCTCTTCATGTTAAACAGATGCCAGCGTGTTTTCTTCTAATGTTTGTATTTTATGTAATTGCTTATTTGAAAATACTTGCTGTAGTTCATATGGAGTAGCTATTATTAAAAGCAAAATAATGGGTTGAATAGAAATTTTCAACCCATTGTGTATGATGATTAGAAAAAATAATACAATAAAAAAAACACCCATTTGAAACCAGGATTTTTTTCTTTTTAATAATCCTGCTACTAGCGATAAATAAAAAAAATAATATGGTATAGCACCAAATAATCCATGCTCCGCTATAACACGAATAAATTCATTGTGTGCGCCGGAAGTGATATGGTAGAGATTATTTTCAAAAATGGCATCATTAAAGTTTGCTGTGCCCACACCAAACAATGGATTCATTGAAAACAAAGAAAGACCAGCATCTATTAAAACACTTCGTCCGGATGTGTTTGTATCGTTATACCTTTCGAGGATGATCCCATTTGTAGTTTCAATTGTAAAAGTATAAGCCAGAAATGCCAGTGGCACTAAAATAAAGAGTAAATATATATTTGATACTTTTCTAAAATTAAACAAAAAGTACAAACCCATAACTGCTGATAGAAAATAAAGACCACCTCTGGAAAAACTCAGTGCAAGAAAAGTAGTGGACAGGAAAAAACATGCCGTATTAATAAAAAACATCAATCTTCCCTGCTGCTGCATAATGGACAAAAAATACAAAATGGAACAAAAGCCTAGGTAAGCACTTATTTGTACTGGCGCCAATCCATTCATGGCTTCAGACATGGAATAAGTACCATAACTGATATCATGCGTAAGCTGCGATACCAGGATGATACCACATGTAAAAATGCCAGCAAGCTTTAAATTATACAATAAGCGATTTATTTCTTTATTTGATAATACATTGCAACTAGCCCACAAAGCCACGAAGAATAATGCTACAGAATTGGTTACTAAAAATCTTGCATATTCAGGGTCTTTACTTCTTGAACTATTGACCAATTCTACTACCACAAATAAAAATAAAAAGAAGAATGACCTGTTATGAAACCGAAGTACTGGCCATTGCTTTATAAGCATCATTACAAAATAGAGCGTAAAAAAATAGGGCAAAAATAAATAGGGTATTTCCATTATTTTATCTCTACTATACACTTCAATATAACATAGGTATGGCAACATAGCAAAAGCGGTTTCCGTTTTACCTATAAAACCATGAATGAGCACAAGTAAAGCCGTACCAAAAACCAATAGCATAATGAGTGGTGCCGGTAAAAGATCTAATCCAATAACCACACCAGAGAGCAATGCAAGCAGATGCTGTAGCAAAGGACTTTGAAAGGAAATTTGGTATTCGCTCTTAAACATTTTCTCCTTTTAATCTTTCAACTATTGTATATGCCCATTTTTCCAAAGTATACTGTTTAGCAAACTGTCTTGCCTTACTCATTTTAGCCTCAAGTGCATACCTGTCTCCAATTTTTTGGAGGATAAAATCAGCAATTTCGTTTGCAAGATTTGACTGTACAATAAACCCTCTTTCGTCATTCATTCCAACGATAGTTGCTGCCATGGCGGTATTTGATATAAATGGAATAAGGCCATAAAAGAAACCCTCCATAGGCACTTTACCAAATCCTTCTGCTTGTGGTAGTTGTATTATGAAGTCTGACTGCAAATACATTTCTTTCAAATCTTCTGTGGGCAAATGTCCTGCTAAAATTATTGTGGCTGATAATTGATGTACAGCTATGAATGCTTGTAGCTGTGATTTCAGCTTACCATCCCCGGCAATGATCAGTTTACAAGCAAAGTTTTTTTCTTTCAATTGCTTAAACACTTCTAAGGTAAGTAGATGATTTTTTATGGGGAGTAAACTACCAACTGACAGAAATATAGGTACATAATTTTGCGATTGCCAACGCTTCTGTCTTTGTTCAGAAGCATGCAATGCATAATTCCATTCTTCCAAACTATATGATGGGCTATATGTATTTTTAAACTTTGATTTTTTCAGAGATTTATGATGATAAATCCAGACTGTGCCCTTGAAAAAATACTTCAGCAATAATTTCTGTATTCTAAAACTGATGGGTTCATGCAAATAATTTTGCCAGGTGCCCGTGTACAATGCAAATTTCCTTTGATTTCTGAAGGCATACAAACCTGGAATACTGATATTATTTGGGAATCGTAAAAAGAAATAATCTGCTTTTTCTTTTACTTTTTGAAATGCTTTCATCCATACAGGAATGGTAAGGAGTAATTGCATTTTATGCTTGAAACTATGGCCTCCTCTTACAGGCATTTTAATAAAAACAAAAGCATCAGAATAATAAGAAAGTACGGTGGATTGTTCATTTGATTTTATAACCGGACAAACCAATATTACTTGTTTAAAATGTTTTCCTAAGGCTTGCATTTGTCTACAAAAAATATGGACTTTTGTACCAACCGCACCATCTGCATCTTCATAATGCAAACAATCTGAAATGATAGCTAGTGTTTTATCTTTCATGAAATGATAGGTGGCAATAGCTGCTTTACAGGTGCCTTACCTGTTTGAAAATTTAATAACATTTCTTCAGCAATCTTTTCACTCTTTCTATAACGAAGCCATGTGATTGGGAAACTGAGTATAAATAATAAAATACTACAATATTGCATAACCTTATTGCGCTTCATGGCATAAGAAATGTTTGATAAGAGTAAGTTTAAAAAAACAGTATTTTTATACAACGATTTTGGGAAATATTTTTTGTAGGCATATAAAACACTGGGCACAGGTTTAGGTTGCCACCAGTATTTTGGCCGCCAGCCATCCCAACCTACAGATTCACGCAATCCACCCGTGGCTGCTTTAAGATGTACTCGGTAGGCTTTTGGATTTGAAATGGATCTTAATCCATATTGGTATAAGCGATATCCAAACTCGCCATCGCCCTGTCGGCCTTGATTAAACTGCTCATCAAATAATCCGGTTTTTTCAAATACTTTTCTTTTTACCATTGCATTACCACTATCAAACTGGTCTGCCCATCTGAAATAATTGTAATCGGCAGGTATCTTTCCACCTACAGTAGAAAGTGACACACCAGCAGATACATCAGCACAAAAATAATTTATCGTTTTTATATGCATTTCAATCCAATCTGGAGCTACCCTACTATCATCATCAAAAAATAATAATAATGAACCCTTAGATATATTGATGGCATAATTTCTTGCTGTCCACAGTAGTTTTTCTTCTTGTTTTTTGAGCACAATATTGAGCGGAAATGAACTGTAGAAATTTGCATCAAAATGATCGGATTGATCTATAATAATTACTTCAAAATTGGGGTATGTTTGATGACATAAATCATTTAAAGTATCTTTTAAATAATCATACCTATTAAGTGTTGGTATGATAATGCTAACCAATCTATTACTATCAACAGGAGTTTGATCAAATTGATGGTATGGACACAGCTTAGTTCCTAATTCAATTTTATTGATATGAAATGTTTGAAAAAATGCCTTTGCTTCTTTTAATGGATTATGAAAACCAAAAATCCGTATTGAAAAAATATAAATACACCACTTCGTTCCCCAATATTTTTTTACAAACCTGTATTCATCCTGCAGACTGGGCGAAGCTAAATTTTTAAGATATGTTCTTTCTATGGCAGATACCTCTAATAAATTACCATTATTCCATTGTACAAAAGCTTCATCGGCAAGCCTAGCAGATAATGTATTATATTGATGATCACTTATCTGCTCCTCATCAATCAAAACGCAGCAAGGAGTTATATTTTCTACATTGGGAGTATTTGTAAACTGCCAGCATCCTTTTACATATTTAATAAATAAAAATGGAAACATTATTGGATAAATTAGGAGGCTGTTTATCGATTTTTTTTGTTTAATGCTTGATAGCTTTTTTCAAAGCCATTTACATAATTTGCAGTGGTGAATTTATCAACAACAGAATGATAAGCACTTTCACCAATTTGCTTACCCAATAGTTCATCGCTCATAATTTTTATTATGCAATTATACATGGTGTCAACATCACCCACTTCAGATACAAAGCCATTTTTGCCATCCACAATTACCTCCTGCATACCTCCGGATTTTGTGCAGACCACAGGCAGCTTCATACACATAGCTTCAATAGCTGCATTACTCACTCCCTCATATATGCTTGGCAAAAAAAAGAGATCTGCAACTTTATAATATGCAATAATTTCTTGCTGATTTTTTGCCCCTACAAATTCTATTACATCATTCAGTGCCATAAAATGACTATGATACTTCACTTCCAACTTTTGAGGTCCATCACCTACAATAATCCATTTAAAATGATACCCTGCTTTTTTCAATTTATACATGATATGCATACCAGTTATATAACCTTTTTGTAAGGATAAACGCCCCACTGTAAGTATTGTAAAAATAGTATTGGTTGTTGCTTTTCTATCAGGTACAAAAACAGCGGTATTGATACCAGTATATTGAATAAATATTTTGGCGGGGTTTTTACAATAAGGAAGTATTGTTTGACGCATGTCCTCTGACACGCAATGGATAGCATGCACAAGATCAAAAAGGGTTTTCATTTTTTCTGAGCGATCAGTTTGCAGTATTGGCATTAGCTTTTCGCCACTTCCTCTACAACTCACCACTATCTTACCGGGCAATTTTTTTATTGCTTCCAAATACAATACACCCAATCCGGAAAACACAAAATGGGTGATATCAGGGTTAAATTTTTTTGCAATATGTATAAGAAAGTTATCCGATAGCTTTGTTGTTTTTCTTACATACTGCCATGCTTGCATAGGATGCCGTATAGCATACTCTAATAAAGATTTTTTACAGATGATTTGAATACTGATATTATTTGAAAGTGGCGTTGATAGATCTTCCCGGTTAAAAGCACTACAACAAATCATTACCTCATGACCACGGGCTGCTAATCCTAATATTTTAGTAGCAATAAATGTTTCACTTTTAGAAGGAAATTTATTTGTGATAAATAAAATGCGCATGCTTATTTTTCAAATTTATTTACATGAAAATGATACCATAATACCAAAACATACATTGTCCAAATAAAATAACCATGATTATTTTTTTCTTTAAAATATTCATTTATATGGTTACGCAACTTTTGCCTATCAAAGTAATGGTCTAATATTGTTGGCAGATCAAATAATTTTTCAATAATATCCTTTTTCAATGGACCCTTCATCCATTGCTCTATTGGAATAACAAATCCTTGCTTTTTTTGAAAAGCAAAATCTGATCCCATTATACCCGCAAGCATTTGTTTTAAATTATGCTTTCCGTTATTTTTTTGAATACAATCTTTATAAGTAAGAGATGCTGCATATTTCAACATGGCATTACTTAAAAATGGCACACGTACTTCTAGTCCTGAAAACATGGCAGCCCTATCTGTTTTCAATAGTATTCTTTGCAAATGAAACTGTAATTCAATATACCTGGCATGATTCATTAAAACAAGGGTGTCCGTATTTGATTTCAATTCTTTTGAAAGTGCAGTAATACTGGTTGGCAATGTTTGATTTTCTGAAAATAGTTCAGGTACAAGTTCATAAGAACCAATATTAAACAAGCGTTGATAATATAAAATATCAAAATTATTTTGGTTCCAATACCCGGCTCCAATCACCCCGTTAGCATGATATATTTTATGGAGATTAGCTAGTGGTTTTCGCAGAAAATGTAAATGGCTGTATAACTTTGAAGTATCTAATAATTTTAAACTGCGATTATATCCCCAAAATAATTCATCCGCCCCATCGCCACTTAGGGCCACAGTGGCTTTTTGTTTTGTAAACGATGCTAGATGCAATAATGGCAAACTGGAATGATCAGCAAAAGGCTCACTAAATGCAGCTACATGTTGTTGTATAAGCCCTACGGCATTATCCAAACCTAAGTAAGCAATATGATGATTTAGTTTGGCAGTATTTGCAACTGCTGCTGCTTTTTCAGATTCATCAAACTTGTTATCATGATTGCCAATTGTAAAACAATTAATAGAACTATTGATTTTTGAAGCTACCGATGTTATCAAACTGCTATCAACACCTCCTGATAAAAAGCAACCTACGGGTACATCACTTACTAATTGTGACTCAACTGAACTTACTAAGGCTTCTGACAAATTACTTTGAGGATGCACTATTGATTCTTTTGCAAAATCATAATATTGATGGGCATTAATCTGATGCTGTTTAATTGTATAATAATGGCCCTGCGGTACAAGCCAAGTTTCTTCCATTATACCTGAACCGGGGGGTACATAACCAAGTTGAAGATATTGGCACAATCCAATACTGCTTATTGAATTTTTTCGAAAATAAACATGGTTGATGATATGATCATATTGGGAGCTATATACCACTCCATTTTTATTCTTTCCAATATACAATGGCTTAATGCCCATTCTATCTCTGGCCAATATCAAAGCATCATTTTTTATATCATAATAGGCAAATGCAAACATGCCATCTATCAGTTCAAGCACATCATTGATACCAAAGTGTATGATTGCATATAAAAGTACTTCTGTATCTGAGGAAGATTGCCAAGCAATTGAAAAGGGTTTAAGTGCATTTTTTATGTGGTTGGTATTGTATATTTCTCCATTGAATGTGATACAATAATTTCCATCAGCTGAAAACATCGGTTGATGCCCATGTGAAGAAATATCTCTTATGGATAGCCGTACAAAGGCTGCCAGATAGTTGCGCTTATTACTCCACAACCCACTATCATCAGGCCCTCTATGCTTCATAGAATGTATGCACCATTGAAAATAATTTTCATCTGGCACATGCCCTGAAAAAGAAAAACAACCGGCTAGTCCACACATTACTTTCCCATCAATTTTATTAATACGCCTGACACCTTGTACTTAAATCCAAAAAAATATTTTATTCGATTTCGATACCCCCAAAAAGGATAGGCAGATTTTTTTATCGGATAGTTTTCAATTCGATTGATGGTTATCACTTTTTGCTTTATTATTTTAATATTGAAATTGGCAAATAAAGCGGCAATTTCAGCAGGTGAAGGTCTAAACATATTATCAATAGGATCTTCATGCCTAGGATAATTATATGGAACCGTAATTAGTAAATATCCATCTTCTCTGCACCAGTTTATTAAATTATTTGATACAAGATTTATATCTGTAACATGCTCCAGCAAATTATTACACAATAGTACGGAAAATTTATTTTCCAATTGAGCTTGAGCAGCTGTAAGCGTAACATCGGCCACCACATCTATGCCTTCATCTAATTTTTGATCGATATGTACAACCGAAATTTGCCTGCTTTGTAAAGGCGCAAATATTTCATGATGTATATGCGGTTGAGTTTGTTTTCTAAAAACATCATTGGAGGATCCAATATTGCCTATACAGTCTTTAGATGTGAGGGATAAATTTTGCAAACATTCAGCTATCCAAATGGCTTCTTCTACAAACATGATTTTTGTTTTATTTGGTTGGTGCAAATGTTGTGAAATTTGTTTGCCACAGCATGTATGTCATATTGATTGATTACTTTATTATAACCATTGTGCCCCAGTCGCTTTGCCATTTGTGGGTTGCAAGCCAGTAATAAAATTTTTTCAGCAAGGCTTTTCGAGTTTCCGGGCACCATCAAGAGGCCATCTTCATTTTCATTAATTACAGAAGCAATGGCTTTTATACCGGCTCCAATAACGGGCTTCTTACAAGCCCATGCTTCTAAGAAAACGATGCCAAAAGATTCATTTGCTGAGGGCATAGCAAAAATATCTATACCATGAAAACAGGCTTTTTTTTCATTTTCATCCAGATTTGTAAGTAGAATAATCTGGCTTGATATTGATTTGGGCATAAGGCTGATTTGATATTGCAAAGCATTTGCATAATCATTATCGTGTCCTGCTATTACAAGATAAATATCTTTTTTTATTTCCCATACTTTTCTCATTGCCTCTAAAAGAATATCAAGGCTTTTCATAGGACTTATTCTACCAATATATCCCACCAAGCATGCATCTGGTGGAATATTATTTTTCGATTTAAAAGCATCATCATTAGTGTTAAAATCATTACAAACAACAGCACATCCCAGTACTTGAATTTTTTCTTCGCATATCCCTTTTGCCATTAGCATTTGCTTTTCATAAATGGTATTTGCGAGGTACACATCACACAATTCAATTGCACGAAGTGTTTTTGATGTAAATACTTTTCTATTTTCATCTGTATGAAAATGGATTGCCCCTTGAAAAAGAAACGGCTTTCTATTTCCAGATTTTATACGCCAAAGTGGATAGCGCATGTGCAGATAGTTTGAAGATGAAGCAACTATGATATCAGCATTCGTTGCTATCATTGCTTTCTTCATTTTTGGCGAATGAGGACCTACAATAGCATCTGTAATAAACTCCGGCACTTTGAGTTGTAGTTTTTTCAAAGCCTTGCTTATAAAAATGAAAGGCTTTAGCTGCCATCGCCAATATGGAAATCTATGAATATGTACACCATTTATTATTTCATACGCAGGCCCCACTTTTTTATAATTAAGTTTTTCTGAACCATACATTGAATCAATAGTATAAACATGTACTTCTTGATTAAAATACTGTACAAAATATTCTGCCATTTGCTGAAAGAATATCTGAGTACCCCCAACAGATGGATAATAATTTTTTACAACAAAAAGTATTTTCAAAATAGATTTAATTAAGGTTAAATGATTTTTTTTAATCCTGTTTTTACTCTTCTGTTTTGGTTAAAGTTTTCAATTCCAATTTTATAAGCATCCCTGTATTGATCAACAATTGTTGGCCAATTATACTTTACTTTAATTTTTGAAAACCCGGCCTCCCCCATCTGTCTGCAAAGATGAGTATTCTGTATAAGCATTTCCATTTTTTCAGCCAGTGCATCGGTATTATTTATTTCAAATTCGGATGAACAATAATATTGAGCTGGCTCAATACCTATGCCTATCGTAATAATTTTGGCAGGGTTTACCACATATTTATGGATGAGATTTTCTCTTTCAAAATTTGTATTGGCTATATGGCAATCACATGCCCTAGCTCTATTAATAACCTCAGCCTGCCGTGGCCCTCCTTTAGCAGGATGGTAATTATGAATGACGTGTAGAATCTTCATTGGTTAGTAATGATGCTAAGGATTTTGCCACACGCTGGGTGCTTTCTCCATCTGTAAATGTTATGATATCTTCTACACATTTTTTACAGGTGGAAATATGCTGTGGATGATTTAAATTTTTGTTGACTAATGACACCAGCATTTCTTCAGAATCAGCAAACTGCAATACGCCTGATGCCACAATTGATTCAAAATGTTTTTGTGTATAAATTGCTTTCAAAGCAGGCTCACCTGCCTTATTTACATTATCATAATAGGGTGCAATTTGTGGCTTTTGAAAAATACTTCCGTCTATTGTCATGGAAGAGCAAAGACTTATATGCACATCACAATAAAACAAGGTAGATACTAATATTTTGATATCAGTTATAGATACATTACTATAATTATTTTTATTGACTCCATGAGTAGGTTGATAGTAAAATATAGCTGGGGATGAACCAATAAAATCTTTCCATCTTTCAATATTGCAGAGTGGGTGACTTCTTAATAATATGACTGTGTTATTATCAATATTTCCCTTTTCAATAGCCCTGCATAAAGCGGCAGCATACTGCGGTTCAGCTGGAAAATGGACTGCTGCACCACCTGCATATAAAATTATTTTCTTATCATTTGGCAGGCCCATCATACTAAGCCATTCCTGCTTTGGCAGGATATATTCAGGCCTAAAATGAAAATCAAATTGTGGTGCTCCTGTTATACTTACTGTTGTATTTTTTAGTGCCGGATAAATTGATATTAACTCCTGCAAATTGAATTTATTCCATACGAAATAATGATCAAAAATAAATGGTTGCCATTTACGCTTTGTTACATTATCGAAGGAATGGATTGAAGCAAGTGCGGGTTTACCTAAATCATTCAATACACGACCCATAAGGTTTATCTCCTGTAAAAATGGAGCCACAGTATATAGGGCATCAATCTTTTGCTCAATCATCCATTGCTTATAATGCAAATAGGGCTTTTCAGTTTTCATCAACCTATCTTCATTGGCAATCCATTGTTTACTTTTTTCTGGAACAGTATAAGCCAATATTTTATAGAACAAGTCTTTTAATCTGCTCTTTACTTTCCTATGCCTTGTATTATATTTTTTGTGCAAAGAGGATGTGATTTGTATGCTTTTATGTGGATTGAGTTTGATTTCATACCAAGCATTAATCTTATCGTATAACCTATAATAGTTAGGAGAAAATCCATGATTTTCAAGATACAAAACTTCGTACCCATTTTTGAGTAGTTCTGACTCAAACTCCTTATCCTGCCAGTATAATAAAAGTACCGGTTGCATATATTTTGCAATGTCAGCTACGATACCTGTTCTTAAAAGGTGCACCACCGAACCTTGTCCATTTATAGGTATTAATATTCTTTTTTTTTCCTGCATGTCTTTAATCCAATAACCAATGATGCTTCATAAAAATATATCCATTTGGCGATGCATCAATTTTGCCAGTACCATAAAAATCACCTTGCTCTACATCAAAAGATAGGGCACCTTCAATATGATCCGTAACATCCGATTCATATTTTAATATACAATCTAATGTATAAGAGCCAGGCACAAGTGACAAAGATGGTATTATACATCTTATTGTGCCGTTACTATTCAATTGCATTAATCCTTCGTATGAAGTTCTACTTACACAAGAAAAAACGATATCCTGCACCTGATTTCTTATATGTAAAATGACAACAGGGTTCCAGCCCTTTTCGTTTACTTCATACTGCAATGCAATACAAAAACCATTGCCAGTATGTATATGTGAAATATTATTGCATTGATCATCTTCTAAATCAACCTTCAAGATTTTAAAATGACCATTACCTCTAATGCGTTTTATATCCAGCTCATACGGATGTTGATTTTGAAGAATAGATACAGTTGATTTTAAATAATGGTCAATAGTATCTTTCGGGATACCGTTCTTTAGCACCGATCCTTTGTCCAACAATACACACCTATTACACAAACGCTGCACAGCAAGCATATCATGACTTACAAATAAAACAGTACGGCCAGTTTCATTTGCTACTTGCTGCATTTTTCCAATACATTTTTTTTGAAATTCTGCATCGCCTACCGCCAGTACTTCATCAATGATGAGGATGTCTGGTTCAAGGTGTGCAGCCACCGCAAATGCAAGTCGTACTTTCATACCACTGCTATATCTTTTTACTGGTGTATCTATAAATTTTTCAACCCCACTAAAATCAACTATTTCATCAAATCTTTTGGTTACTTCTTTTCTGGTCATACCTAGTAATGTACCATTAAGAAATATGTTTTCTCTTCCAGTGAGTTCAGGATTAAACCCAGTACCAACTTCTAGTAAACTGGAAGTACGACCAGCCATTTCTATCTTACCTTTTGTAGGATATGTAATGCGGGAAAGTAACTTGAGCAATGTACTTTTTCCAGATCCATTTTTGCCAATAATGCCCATTACATCTCCTGCAAATAACTCCAAATTGATATCGTTTAAAGCCCATATCAAATTTTCACTGTACTGTGTACTTGGATTTTTTAAACTTTTTATTTTTTTATAGTTTTCAAAAGGTCTTGAAAACATATTTTTTATGACTTCAGCAAGTGTTTTATCGGACTGGTATTTCATACCAATCGTATAGGCTTTTGATAAATCACTAATTCGTATGACAGGTTGTTTATTCACGAGTATTGTTATGCTATATCTGCAAAAAAGTTTTCCATTTTTTTAAAGTAGGCAATACCGGAAAAAAATAAAATAATCGCTCCCAGATAGCTGATGCCTACCAACTCCCAAGGAAATGCCTTGGCTGGTATAAAGCAGGCTCTGAAACTTTCTATAACCCCTACCATGGGGTATAATGCATAAACCCGAAACCAAGTAGCTCCCAACTTTTCTGCTACCAATGAAGCAGGAAAAGCCACTGGTGCTACATACATGAGCAATGGCATTAAAAAATTTAGTGCAAACCGTACATCCCTAAACTGTATAACCAATGTAGAGAGTAGTGTACCCAAACCTAATGAGGTAATGATAACCAATAAAATAGGAATTGGTAAAAGCAGCATACGAATGCCTGGATTAATCTGATATACAAGCAACAAAACAAGTACTATAACCAATGAAATAAAAAAATCCGTTAGTTTAGAAAGTACAGGTGTAAGTGCCAAAATAATTCTAGGAAAATATACTTTATTAATGAGTGCTCCTGATGACAAAAGGCTGTTGGCAGATGTACTCAAACTATTTGAAAAATAAGTCCAGGGTATAACAGCAAAAGCTGAAAAAAGAAAATAAGGTACACCTGCTACATCAGGCTTTATGCCTGCCAAATAACCAAATACAACACTAAAAATTACAATTTGAAAAAGTGGGTTGAGAATGGCCCAAGTAAAGCCAAGAATTGTTTGCTTATAGAGCACAGTTATATCCCGCCATACCATAAAAAAAAGCAGGTCTTTGTATTGCCATATTTCTTTTATGGGAAAGAATGATGGCTTATTGCTAATATTTACTAATGCCTTTTGATTCAAACGTTTATTTTAGATGACTGATTTTGCAAAAAGGTTACTTTCCAAAAAACTTTAAGTAATAAATTACGGTATGAATAACTAGACTATTTTTTTCTTAGCCTTGAAGGAAATATGGAAAACTTCTTTTCCTTTTGACCATTTTCAAAATCAATATATCCCTCACCGTATGGCTTTGAAATAATATCGTTATACCCATATCCATATCCATAATATAATTTTTTATTACGCTTTATGCCATTTACAATGATGCATAAACGCTTTAGTTTATTTTCTTTATTAATTCGTTCTATATACTCAATGCTGCTCTTAAATGAATACTGATATCTCAATATAAAAATACTAGAATCTGCATAGTCGTTGAGCATAAATGTGTCTGCTACCATACCGGCAGGTGCTGTATCCACAATGATATAGTCATATTCTTTTTTTAATGCTTCAAACAAACCACTTACTTTAGGATGCATGAGCATTTCTGAAGGGTTTGGTGGTATAGTACCTGAAGTTATATAATCAAATTTTTGCGCTTTATTATGGTGAATGATTTGTTCTTTAGGCATTGCATTCACTATAAAATCACTAAATCCATGGCTTTTCTTTTCATGCATATATTCTGCCAGTTTCGGTTTCCGTAGGTCTAACTCTAGCAGCAAAACTTTGCTGCCAGCTGCCGCAAAACTTGCTGCAAGGTTCATAGAAGTAAAACTCTTTCCTTCCCCACTCATAAATGAAGTAACCAAAATAATATTACCACTTGGTTCTACATTTATATATCGCAAGTTTGTTCTAATCATTCGGAACTGCTCAGCCACAAGACTTTTGTTATTAAATGTAATAAGCCTTTCCTCAAGACGTTCTAAAAATGATAATTCACCCACTATAGGTGTGGTGGTACCTTCCTCTATTTCTCTTCGCTCAGATATTTTATTATTGAAAAAATCAATGATTAAAAGAATGATAATTGGAATTGCCAGACCAAGTGATAAAGCCAGACTGATAATCTTGCTTTTATTTGGCTCAATAACACCCATATCAATGGCAGGATCTACCACACGGGTATCGTTGATATTTGATGCCAAGGACATATCAGTTTCTTCCTTGCGCTGCAAGAGATATAAATAAATTTGCTCTTTAACTCCTATTTGTCTTTTCAGTTTAGTATAGATTCTTTCTGCTTCTGGCAGGCCTGATAGCAGATGATCAAAGTCATTTTTTGTAGATTGCAATTGGCCAATACGAGTACCATATCCTTTCTTTATGTTGGATATATTTCTAACAATGTTCATCCTCAGATCATCCAATTGTTTTTTTCTGCGTAGCAGTACAGGATCGGATGAAGTACTAACACCTGCCTGCTCTTGATACTCCAACACAAGTCTGTTATACTGATCTATAAGTGCTAGCATGGTGGGCTCTGTAAGTCCATTTACAGAAGGCACAATCTCTTTACTTGCTTGTGGTGTATTCAAATAGTCTTCAATGCCTTTTAAAATTTGAAGATTACCACTTTCCATGGCAATCTCTTTATCATACATTACAGATTGGTTTAAATAGAGGTTTCCCAGCTCTCCCACATTGGTCAGCTTGTTATTTTGTTTGTATAGCTCTGCCTGCATTTCAAGCTGATCAAGTTCTCTACTGATGGTGTCAATACGCTCTTTTAAAAAATCTACCGTTTTTACTGTTACAATATTTTTATCATTTAACCCTGCAGCGTTGTAAGTGGATATCAGTGTATTTACAATATCTACACCTCTTTCAGGCACAGCATCAGCATAATTAACCTGTATGATACCTCCCATATCATGCAGTTGTGCAACATGAATGGTGTTGTGTAAACTTTTTGATAGTTGCTCTCTGTCATGAAAATAAATAAAATACAAATCCTCCTCGCTAAACTTCTGTCCGGGTATTGGGTTTATTGTAATTTCGATGGTATTTAAAACAAAGGGTACTCCATAAGCATAGTTATAAAAACGACCCTCTTTTTCTATAGAACATTTATCCGGGGCAAATTTTATCTGGTAAGATTTAGCTGTGAATACTGAATCGGTACTTCTTTTTATCTGCATGGATACCGGAGAGTTTTTTCCATACAAATCCGTTTGAGCTATTTTACCCTTTGCTATTAAAGCTATATCTAAATTTAGGGAATCTATTACAGAAAGCATCATGGTGTAAGATTGTATGATATCAATCTGGTTTTGCACTTCTTTGCTGTTTTGCATTACTCCCATTTCCCGGAGGATGTTATAATTGCTACTGTTTTCTTCATTGTCTTTTATTAAAACATAGGAAGTAACTAAGTGTATGGGTTTAGCATAGCGGAGTACTAGCAATGCTACTCCGTACGATAATAGTAACGATAATATAATCCAAGGTGCAAAATCCCAAAGGCGGAATAAAAACTTTTTTATATCAAAGCTTTTGCCTGCAGCTCCATCGGTATTATTATTTATTTGACCTAAAGGGAAACTCATAGTGCTATCTGAATAATGAAATGATGATGGCCAAAACACTTATACTAGCTGTAATGATAGGGAGAGACCTTGCAAGGTTATCTGAATTTGCTTTATTTTCTGAAGGAGCTACATATAACATATCATAACGATCTAAATAAAAATAGGGTGTATTTAAAATGGATTGATCATTAAAATTTAATGAAATGATGGTGCGATTGCCATTTACATCTTTTATCAATTTAATATTGTCTAAGCGGCTATACTGTGTAATACCTCCTGCTTGAGAAAGGGCTTCAAAGAGATTAATTTTTTCATTGGGAATGGTAAAATAACCTGGGTTTTTTACTTCGCCAAATACGGCGAATCTGAAATTCATGTATCGCATGGACACTACGGGATTTATTAAAAACTCTGCGTAGCGGCTTCTAATCATTTCAGCTGCACTATCCCGCTTCATGCCGCTTACGAACAGCTTACCCAGACGTGGCAATTCAATATGGCCCGAAGCATCTACTAAACAATCGAGTGGAATACCGGCAGGTGTGCCAAAATATTGTGTAATATATTGAACGGTTTGTTCACTCTCCCCACCTATTCTTATCTCCAGCATATCGTTAGGCTGTATGATGGAATTTGGTAATGCAATGGTATTTAATTGCATCCAGGATGAATCAGGTTGGTTTTCAAAAAATGTGATTTTTTGGGTATCAATACATGCCGTAAAAAAACAACTTGAAATCAAGAAAAAACTTATTATAAAACGGGCCATTAAGCCTTTGATAATCATATTTACCTTACCATTATTTAGGGCGGCAATATAGGCAATAGCGGTAAAAATCTATTAGGATACTTCAATTGTTACTTCTTATAAATCATTGCCCGTAGGGCGAAAAAATAGAATCAAAAATAAATACGTATAATAAATACCATTACTTTCACAAAATCAAAAAATATAATTTATAATGTTAAACAATTTATTAGACTTGGTGAAGCAGCATGCTGGTGATGCAATAATTAACAATACAGATATACCAAATGAAAGAAATGATGAAGCCGTAAACTTTGCTTCGAACTCTATTTTTGAAGGCCTACAGAAAGCAATAGCTGGAGGTCAGGGCGGGGGCGTAGAGAGCTTGATTGGCCTATTTAAAGGAGGTGGCCAGGCCCATCAAAATCCAATAACTCAAAATATTCAATCGAATGTAGTGCAAGGATTGATGAGTCAATTTGGACTGGGTGAAAGTAAGGCAGGCGGTATTGCTTCCATGCTCATACCTATAGTTATGAATCAATTAGTACATAAAACCAATGACCCCAACGATAATAGCTTTGACCTACAGGATATTTTTAATAAAGTATCAGGAGGCAAAACAGGTGGGTTAGATATTGGTGGGTTATTAAATCAATTTACAGGAGGTGGTGAAAAGCAACAGGGATCTGGTGGTCTATTAGATTCCATCAAAGGTTTATTTGGCAAATAAGTTGATACAATAAAATACGCAAGCCCCTTTTTAAAATCAGGGGCTTTTTTTGTGAGTATAATACGATGGTATTATTTGATAACCTAGCTAAAATCTTCTTTTATAAGTCAAAGATTTTTGTCATTTGATTCAATATTTTATTAAGGCACAAAGTCATTTGTGAGCCATCAGTTAATCAAAAAAAAATCTCTTCTTTTTTTCAAAAAAAATATCAATCTTTACCCCATGCCTAAATCAGTGTGTGTAATTGGTGCAGGACCTTGTGGTATAACAGCAGCAAAAAATTTATTAGATCAGGGTTTATTGGTTACAGTATTTGAAGCCGCTGGAGAAATAGGTGGTAATTGGATTTTTTCTGAAACTCTCGGACATAGCAGTGTGTTTGAAACCACACATATCATTTCCTCCCGTACACTCAGCCAGTACGATGATTATCATATGCCGGAAGATTATCCTGACTATCCATCCCATAAACATTTAGCTACCTATTTTAAAAACTATGCTGCTCACTTTGGCGTGGAGCAGCAGATATCCTTCCATACAAAAGTGCTGCATTGTAAATGCCTGCCTGATAATCGTTGGGAAATTATTACAGAAAAAGAGGCTATAGTACAAACTCATTTTTTTGATGCACTGGCAGTTTGTAATGGGCACCATTGGAATCCACGCATGCCATCATACCCCGGGCATTTTAGTGGCAGGTTTATGCATTCGCATGATGTCAAAAAATTTCTGGATTTTAAGCATAAAAAGGTATTGGTAATAGGTGGAGGTAATAGTGCTTGTGATGTAGCGGTAGAAAGTAGTAGAGTGGCTGCATCTGTTGATATTAGTTGGCGTAGAGGTTATTGGATAGCACCAAAATTTTTAATGGGCGTACCCGCAGATGTATTTAGCCATAAAGTGGATTGGATGCCAAGATGGCTCTGGCAAAAAATGGTAAAACTTTCACTTAGAATAAGGAGTGGTGCCAATACCTTGTATGGGCTTCCAAACCCGGATGGACCGGTGGGTAGCCATCATCCCACTATTAATGAAGATTTATTTTATACCATACGCCATGGTAAAATTAAACCAAGACCGGATATAGAAAAACTGGATGGCAACACTGTAATTTTTAAAGATGGCAGCAGGGCGGATTATGATGTAATTGTGGCCTGCACAGGCTATATTATAACACATCCATTTTTTGATAAAAATTTTATTGATTATAGTCAAGGAGAAGTGCCGCTTTGGTTAAGAATGATGCATCCAGACATTCCAACACTTTACTTCATTGGTTTATTTCAACCGCTAGGATGTATATGGCCGGGTGCAGAATTACAAAGTAAAATAATGGCCAGAGCAATAGCAGGATTATGGAAAAGACCCACCGATATTAAAAATAAAATTCAGCACGAATTGCTGCATCCAGATTTTAAACAAATAAATACAGCACGCCATACTATTACTGTTGACTATCATAAATTCAGAAAAAGACTCTTACAACATTTACCAAAAGATTATATCAGGAAAACCCCTATAAATAACCCTTCCCAGCAAAATGCATGACATATCAAATTTAGAATTAATACATATACCCGCCAGAACATTCCCCGACAGGGGGTCATTACTCCTCCTACATGGTGCAGCCCATGCAGCTTGGATGTGGCAGGATAATTTTGCACCTTGGTTTGCACAGCAAGGCTATAATGTGTATGCCATGAGTGTGAGAAATCATGGCAATAGTGCTTATTTGGAAAATGGTAAAAACATACGCATAAAGGAATATGTAACAGATGTGGCTACTGTGATTGAGCAATTACCCTCACCAATTTATGTTATAGGACATAGTATGGGTGGCTTTATTATTCAGCATTACCTTTCAAAACATCAAGATAAAGTAAAAAAAGCTGTATTGCTTTGCAGCATACCACCACATGGACTTTGGAGGATTACTTTAAAAACCTTGTACCAATTCCCAAAAACATTTTTCAAAGCCAATTTTCGGAGATCACTTACTCCAATTTTTAAAGATCCTATTTTGGCCAGTCGCTACTTGTTTTCCCCAAAAACAGGTATGGATAAAGTAAAAAAAGTAGTAGCAAATTTGCAAGAAGAATCTTATCGTGCTTATCTAGATTGTTTGTTTTTAGATTTACCAAAACCTAAAAAAATTAAGACCCCAATCATGGTAATAGGAGGCGAAGCAGATTTTTTTTTCCCTCCGGAAGATATAAAAGCCACTGCAAAAGCATATCAGACCTCACCCCATATTATACCAGATGCGCCACATGATTTGATGTTGGAACCGGGTTGGGAATACATTGCACGGCTTATTGCTACAAATCTATCTTTATAAAAAATGCAGTACTAGAGTCTTTGAAATTGTTTGAAATTTTTATGGCTATCCTAGATATTTTTTAAACCCTGTTTTTGCAAATTCAATTTGCCTATTATCTTTGCACATGGCAAGTAATATCAGCAATTCAAAAACACCCGTTTTTACCTTTCCCGAAGGATATACATTTGATGACGTGCTTTTGCAACCCGCTTACAGCGAAGTTTTACCAAGAGAAGTAAATACTAGTACACAGCTTACTAAAGCAATCGGTTTGAATATTCCAATGCTTTCAGCAGCTATGGACACAGTTACAGAAGCTGCTTTAGCCATTGCACTTGCAAGAGAAGGAGGCATTGGTATCTTACACAAAAACATGAGTATTGAAAAGCAAGCCGAGCAGGTGCGTAAAGTAAAAAGGAGTGAGAGTGGGTTAATCATAGACCCCATTACACTGCATGAAGATGCTACCATTGGTGATGCATTAAAACTGATGAAGGAAAATAAGATTGGTGGTATTCCAATTGTTGATGCAGACATGAAATTGGTAGGTATTCTTACAAATCGTGATTTACGCTTTGAAGATGATAAACGCAAAGCAGTAAAAGCAGTTATGACCAGCACAGGATTGGTTACAGCACCGGAAGGCACAAATTTTTCACAAGCAGAAAAAATATTGCGCCAGCATAAAATTGAAAAGCTTCCCGTAATAAGCAAAGCTGGAAAACTAACTGGCCTCATTACCTATAGAGATATACTGCAGGTAAGAAACAATCCAAATGCGGTAAAGGATGGCTATGGCAGATTGTTAGTGGGTGCAGCACTGGGTATTACAAAAGATATTGAAGAGCGTGCCGCGGCATTACTTCATGTAGGAGTAGATGTAGTGAGTTTAGATAGTGCACATGGCCATAGTAAAGGAGTAATATTGGCCCTAAAAGCCCTCAAAAAAAGGTTCAAAAACATACAGGTTATAGCTGGAAATGTGGGCACAGCAGCAGGAGCAAAAGCCTTGGCTGCGGCAGGTGCAGATGCTGTAAAGGTTGGCATTGGCCCAGGCTCTATTTGTACTACAAGAATAGTGGCAGGTGCAGGTGTGCCACAGCTTACAGCCATTATGCAGGCGGCTTATGCTTTGAAAAAATCTGGCGTACCACTCATTGCTGATGGCGGTATTCGTTATACTGGAGATATGGTGAAAGCCATAGCAGCAGGTGCGCAGTGTGTAATGATGGGTAGTGTGTTTGCAGGTGTGGAAGAAAGCCCCGGAGAAACGATAATGTTTGAAGGAAGAAAGTTTAAAGCATATAGGGGAATGGGTAGTATATCTGCCATGCAGGAAGGAAGCAGCGACAGGTACTTTCAGGATGTAGAAGATGATATTAAAAAATTAGTACCCGAGGGCATAGAAGGGCGTGTGGCTTATAAAGGAATGTTATCCGAAGTAGTGTCACAATATACAGGTGGTCTAAGAGCGGGTATGGGTTATTGTGGTGCCGCAGATATACCCTTGCTACAACAAACAGCGAACTTTGTAAAAATTACAAATGCAGGTATGCGGGAAAGTCATGCTCACGATGTGGAAATAACCAAAGAAGCACCAAACTATAGTAGAAAGTAATATTATTTGCGAAAGAAGTTTGAGGAGTAATGCTTGGGCTATTCTACATATTTATACCCTACACCTCGTACGCTTTGAAAATGCTGAGGCTGGCTGCTATCCGCTTCAAAATATTTTCTAAAGTTTAAAATAAAATTGTCAATGGTGCGGGTGTTTGGAAAAACATTATAGCCCCATACTACTTGTAAAATTTTTTCACGGGGTACCACTTCATTTTTATTTTCAAGGAGCAGTTTTAAAAGCATTGATTCTTTTTTACTCAATTCTATTTGATTGCCAAGTACATTTATAGCAGTTTGCGCTTTAAAATTTATGCTGCAGCCACCAAATTGGTATTCATCAATTGGAGGCTTTATCTGTTGTAGTAATTTATTTTTATTAATGAGTTTGTCCACTCTTAGCAGCAGCTCTTCCAAGTTAAATGGCTTGCTAAGGTAATCATCTGCTCCTTTTTTTAAACCCATCACTCTATCACTACTACTACCCCTTGCACTTACAATAAGTATGGGTACATCATTGTTTTGTATGCGAATTCTTTCTGTTATGAGCAAACCATCCATTTCAGGGAGCATAATATCAAGAATAAGAAGATTGAAATGCTCACCAGCTATGGCATCAATAGCTTGGCTACCATTAAATGCCGAGGTTACAGAGTATCCTTCCATTTCTAAATTCATCTTAATGGTTTCATGTAGTGTTGGTTCATCCTCTGTTAAAAGTATATTTCCTCTGGTACTATTCATCGTGTAAAAATATGCTTAATTAGTTTATAGATTTTTCGTTCAAAGGCAGGGTGATGGAAAAAACTAACCCGGAGGGTACATTGTCAGACACACTCAAATGGCCTTTGTGGTCAGTAATGATTTTTTTACATAAATAAAGCCCAAGTCCTGTGCCTTTTACATTGAGGTTATTGTGTGATTGACTTCTATAAAATTTTTTAAAAATATCTTTTCTCTCTTCCATTGGCAAACCAATGCCTTCATCCATTACCACCAATAACACTTCTTGTTTTTCTTTAGTGAGCTTTATGGTAACTGGTGCATCTGATCCAGAATATTTCAAGGCATTTTCAATGAGATTACTAATGGCCATTTGCATCATATTTGCTTCTCCTCTTATGTACAATGGTTTGCTCGGTTCTTCATATAATAGTTTTCTTTCTGGGTATCTTAGTGAATATTCATCAACCAATTGCTTTACAATTTCAGCTAGGTTTATTGGTAGTTTAGTACCATTGTAAACGCCACTTTCAAATTGAGAAGTAAGCAAAATATTTTGTGTAAGCATATTCAGTCTATTACATTCTTTGGCTACACCATCTAGCATGAGGTCTTGCTTCTTTTGTTCTAATTTTCTCTTTTGTATGGTTTGTACATTTAATTGTATAGCTGCTACCGGAGTTTTTAATTCATGCGTTACGGCCATCATAAAATCTTGCTGCTGTAGCGATAGCTTAAATTCCTTTCTTACAGATCGAAATACAAACACAGCCCCTACCAATATCACCATTAAGAATATAACACCTTCACCAATATATTGCATACTTTTTCTATCCGATGCTTCTGTTAAAATTTCTTTTTTTGAAAGATAGTCTTCTGCTGTTATGGACAGTTGGTTCAAATGCTCTCTATACACTTTTTGATTTTGCGATTCCAATGCAATAAACCACCAAACCAATGCTGCTATCATATAAATAAGCAACAACCAATACACCGCAGTAAGCATTGCCAACTTCTGTTTAAAAAAAATATTCATATTATAATTCCTTCTACTTTGTATTTTAAAGGTAGTTTACAAATCCTACTAAAAAAAATTTAAATGAAATATTTTTCATTTCCGTAAAGTGTTTTTATAATTTAGCAAATAAAGTTTAGCATACAAATGAAGATTTATATGCCAAATACATAACCCAATCATTTTGTCGAAAATGATTGGGTTATGTATAAAAATTTTATTACATTCTATTTTTTATTACTCTATCACCTTTACCCATTTGCCGGGTATAGATGCGTTGATACCACCTTCATACATAGCTTCACAATAAACTCCTGGCCAATAGTATTTACCGGGATAGGCGGCATTCAAATGAACATAGTATGTTAGTGTTTCGTTCATTTTCATATCAAAGTAATGATATACCCTGTCATCTCTTATGTCCATATAATCGGCGGGAGCATTTTGAAATGCGCCTTCACTATTCAATAACCTTGTATTTAATATTTCCCATCCTGATGGGAATACTTGTGTGAGTGCCATTTCGTTATATGCCCCTCTTTTTCCGGGATTTTTTAAAGTTACTTTTGCTATAAAATCTGTGCCCTGTTTGAGGCTATCCATTTTAATAGCGGCACCTGTGTTATTGATAAATGATACATTCAATAAAAGAATTTCAGGATTATTTACCGGAGGTACCGGCGAGGGTTGTATAGGCTTACCACCATTCATTACTCTTACAAATACTACATTGGTTCCTTTGTTTGTAAGAGAAACGGTAGCCTTATCTTTTTGCCAACCTACCGGCATTTGATTGATGGCAGCACTACTTTGAAAACTAAAATCAGTAGCTCCTGCTTTACCATTTACCAATATCTTTTTCCCATCTTTATTACTACCACAATAATTTGAAACAGCCAATAAGCACCAGGAAGTAGTTTGTGTACTATACCAACTCTGCTGACCCATTTGTGCGGCAATGGTTCTTACAACTGATGCAGCCTCCATTTTTCTACCTAACCTGTTTAGGGTTTCTAATTCAATGGCTAGGTCCCGCAGGCTACTGCCATAAGTAAATCCTGCACTAGTTCGCTCAGCAAAATTTGTTGGCAAACCACTGATTAGTGATAACCCAATTTTTTGTTGTCCTGCAATACTATATGCAGCTGCAAGCATCCACTTGGCTTCATTGCTCAAAAATTTATATTCCTTTAATCGATTCATGGCTCCCAGCTCAGTAGCATTGCCCAATGCCAATACATAGAGCCTGTATGCCTGTGTTAAATCGCTGCCATACCAAGGGGCGGCAGTTTGATTCCAAGCCAATGTTTTTGTACGGGTATATAGTTTAAAGCTCTGTAATAAATTATTACTAACAGCATATCCCTTTGCCGATGCATTCAAAAGAAAATGACCCGCATAGCAGCTGCCCCACTCATCGCTGGTATTACCACCTGGCCAGTATGAAAAACCTCCATCAGCCTGCTGAAAATTTAATAGTCTTTGTATGCCAGCTTTAATATACAGATCAGTTTGTTTTTTCTGTGCATCATTCATGTCCATAATCTGGCTGAGGTATAATTGTGGAAATACGGACGATGTTGTCTGCTCCACACAGCCATGCGGATACTGTATCAGATAGTTCAATCTTTTCTCCAGATTTAATGCAGGTATTGTACTTAATTCTACAGTGGCTTTGCTGCTACCTACATCACCGAGCATGGCAATGGTACTGCTCCAACTTTGTCCGGGTTGTAGCACAGCTTCCATAACTTGTGTTTGATATGGATTGGCATTGCGAATTTCTATTTCAGTTTCACTGATGCTTTGTTCTTTACCACTTTGCGCACTGATCTTTACCGTGCCAATACCTGTGTTATTTTTTACTTTTGCATTAAAATATACCAGCTGCTCACCACTACCATTAACAGCCACTTGCTGTGTGCCAACAGCTTCCAATAAATTATTTGATTGTATAGTGAGCGATACATTTTTTATGTTTTTATCCGTTACAAAAACAGTAACCGGAATTTTTAATTCTTCCGCCGGGCCCAGTACTCTGGGCAATGTAGTTAAAAGCATCAATGGCTTTTTTACTTTCACTGATTTTTCTGCCATCCCATATCCTGCATCTCCTGCTGCCACTACCATTACTCTTACACTACCCATATATGGGGGAAGTTTAAAAGTGGTTTGTTTACTTCCACCACTCGTTTGATAAGGGCCAAAGAATTGTACTACAGGCTTGAATCTGTTTGCTCTTCTTGTTTTAGCGGCAAGGTCGCCTTCAGCATCTCCACCTATTGTAAGTATGCGATCTATTTGTGCACCAAATGCACCAATTACATCATCATACACATCCCAACTTTTTACACCTAATGCTTCTTTGGCATAAAATGCATCATGAGGGCTTGGTGTTTTAAATTTTGTAATATCCAAAAGGCCTTCATCTACCACCGCTATTACATAACTCATTTTTTTACCATTCGCTTCACTTACTGTTATGGTATTGCTCTGTTCGGGTTTTATTTCATCGGGCATTTTTATCATCGGCTTTAGCCAGGTATCCTTATCTTCTACCATAATGGGAACAACGCCATACATGCGTATGGGCAAGTCGTTTACAGTTTGAGCATGTGGTTGTATAAGGCTCACATTTACATAAATATTTGGGCTCATTTCTTTTTCAGTTTTGAAGGCAAACTTTGTTTGACCTTGTGTAGTATTGACCCAAAATGTTTTAAGCACTTTGTTGCCTGTTTCAATACTTATCAAAGCCTTACCGCCTTTACTTCCTGGTATCGTCAGTTTTACTTCCTCGCCTACAATATATTTCTCCTTATCACTATCAATAGAAAGCATAGCAAGTGCAGATGGATCGTCTGCATTTCCTCTTTGCTGCCAGCTATCATCATCAATATAAAATGTACTGCCTGTGGTATGATGGCTACGCGTATCTTTTACCAACATCAAATATCGGCCCCAACCTGCATTGGCAAAGCGATGCACAAATGATGCCTTACCGCCCTGTGTAGTAACGGTGTCTTTATAAATGAGTTTATTATAATTATCTTGGGTAAAGTTCTCAAAATAATCATTGCTATTATCCCACCACCATCTCCATTGAATTTTATAGAGTTCTACTACAACAGTGTTTGAGCTGATGAGTGCGCCTGTGGTATTTACATTTACGATATCAAATTTTTGTGGCTGATTGAGTGAGAGATAACCCCAATTGTTTGCTGTGCCGGGTACTTTTAATCCTACATAAGAGCTAAAAGGATGATAGGGCATGGATTGATTATCTATGCTGAAGCTTCCACCCGGTTCAAACACTTTTACTAATAAATTGGCCATTAGTTGACCGGGGGCATCTTCACCTGCGGTGAATGAAGCAGATACCGGAGCTTTTCCATCGGCGCTCAATGCGCCATCAAATATTGTTTTGGATTGTGCTGTAAATGATGAAGTAGGGTTGTCAAATTCATAAGCATCAAACCCCTTGAAGGTGGTGTTCATCTTATACAACTGTGCATCTATGCGAGCTTTGAGATTTTGTGCAGGCGCACCAAAAAGCCATTGTGCCTGTAAGTTTCCGGTAGCTGTTACATCCTTGCCTAGTGCAGTTATACCGCCAAAATTCAAATCAATTTTTAGCCGGTTGGGCATAATGGTTTCTATCTTAATGGTCTTTCTAAATGTAGCACCACCGGC
The DNA here is from genome assembly GCA_964293305.1 of uncultured bacterium. GTDB lineage: Bacteria > Bacteroidota > Bacteroidia > Chitinophagales > Chitinophagaceae > CALAGJ01. The sequence continues at coordinate 88,470 of CAXYYO010000005.1, forward strand.
TTTTACTTTGCATTCCCAATTCCCCGTAGGGGCATCAGCATCTACTACTGTACGAAATACTTGAAATCCATTATCTGATTTGCTCTGTACGATATGTTTATAGAGTTGGCCTGTGGGATTTATCAAGTCTAGCTCAATAGGATGATCCTTTGGTAATGGGTTATTTTTATCATTGATAATGCAACTTAAAAAAAGACTGTCTCCGGGCCGCCATACTCCACGCTCTCCAAAAATAAAACCTTTTATGCCATACTTTACAGCTTCTCCATCTGTATCAAAATGACTGAGTGGTAATGATTCATTGTCTGAGAGTTTTAAATAACTTCTTTCATTGCCTTTTTTTGCTATAAGCAGAAATGGTTTTCGTTTTATATCAATCATAGCTATACCATCACTGTTGCTATTTCCTTTTCCTACTATCTGCTGTTGATAATCCAAAACTTCAAACTGTACACTTCCAACCGGCTCTGTGGTGATGATATCATTAACCACAACAAAAAGATTTTTTGATGTACCCAGTTTTGCTGTTAATGCCATATTTGTGGCGAGGATATTTCTACTTTCAAATCGTTCTTTGTTGTAGTATGCCTCATTGCAGGGGTTATCTCTATTGTCCCAACTGTAGCCATAAGGATAATAATCATCGTATCTATCCCAAAATTCATCGTCTTCATCAGGCCCTGCATCGTAGGATGCTTCTTCATATTCATAATCATAATAATCACTTTTATCCATTGAAGTGCAAGTATATACTGCATACTGAGGCCGAAATCCAATGGTAACTCTGTACAAAGCGCCGGGCTCCGGTCTTATGTATTTATCTAGGCTTAAGGAAAATCGGTTGTGGTGGTGGAGGTTTAATGTTTTATCGTCGTCTAGTCTTACAGTGGCAGTAATTAATGGCTTGCCCACACGGCGTAAACTTTCATCACCATCAAACTCATTGTCTTGTAGAAACCTGGCCACATTATTTTCATAAATACGGATGATGGTTACATCCACAGCTTTAAGATTGATGGCATCGAATGGAAGGAGCAGGTTACTATTGCCACCCGGTAAAATACTCCCACTACCTTCGATACTTACGGAGGGAAGTTTGTTTTCAAAGGAAAGATTGGTGGTATAAGATTTTGCCAATTTATCCCCCCATTGATTTTGTATGCCGGCATTTACCATTACTGTATAGTTTCCATCTAATACTTGTGTGCCATATAGTTTTACTTCACTGCCTAGGATGGTATATGTGGGGCTTTCATTATCGCTGATGGTAAAGAGGCCTTCCAACATTTGGCCCGTTGCTATCGGATCACTAAATAATACTGATACATATTGCTCATCCTCCTGTATGGCCGTTGTTTGTAGCACAGTAAATGCACCCTGTGCGGGTATGTCTATCTCTTTTTTATTTTTTAATTTACTATTGAGTGGTGTGCCATCCCAAACAAGGCTAAGCTTACTATTTCCTGTGGAACGAGGTATTTGTTGCAGGGTGAAATCATGTGTTTTAGCTGATTCATTGTGCTGCCAAGCAATACTTAAATTTGCTGTGCCTACAGACGCTTTAAGTATTTTTTCTACTAATTCACCCGGCTCCACATCTGCTGTGGTGATGGTTCCTTTTAAACTCATCTTATCCTTTCCTAGACTTCGCAAACCATAGTCGGACACTTCAAATGAAGGGGTAACTACTAAGATATTAAAGATAAAATCTTTGAATTTAGCAGGCACAGACATAATGCTTCCCAATGCAAAATTGATGGTATAAAGTTGCTCCGGTTGTAAGTCCGCATCGGGTTTAAATTCAATAGTACGTGCATCTGTCCAGTACGCTTTTCCCTTTACTCCAGGAGAAATTTGTACAATTTTTTCATCAATAGCTTCATTGGCTGCATGTGTAATGGATACATCATTTGCCAGCCGAATACTGATGGTATTCTTTTTTGATACAACCCCTGTTGTATAAGATTCAATATACTGACTAAATGCCGGATCAACTGATACCGGTTTTTGTTGCTGATTGCAGGAAGCAGACAGTATTAAAACGAAAATTGCAAACACGAAAACCCGATTGCTCATTATCGGCAAGCAATGATGTGAATCCATACTTTTAAAAGAAATAATTGTTTGAAGATTTATTTATTGGCGATGTGAAAGTATGGGAAAGCCGTTGAATACTTCAAAAAATATATTGTTAAAAGGTCAGCTACAGAAAGGGCGAAATTTTTACTGATATCTTGTAGCCCATAAGGAATCAATAACAAATTCAAAACGATTATATTTCACTATTTCTTCGGGAGTTAAATTTTCAGACAAAAGTGGTGTGGCTTCCTTACGGTCTGTATCAATTTTATAAAAAGTTTTTACACCAAAAGTGTCTTTGTAAAGTTTGTAATAGGTATCATGTATAAAGCGAATTGGCTGTTTGGTATCATTAGGACTATTGTCCCAATAAATATAATTCCATTCTCTATTTGTTCCACTAATATTAAACAAGTTGTGAAAAAAACTATTACCATGGATGGTACCATAAGATGGAGGAATGGGCAGGCCAACAATTTCTGATATCGTAGGTACAAAGTCAGTATAGCTAATGAGCTCTTTGCAAATACCATTTTGCTTAATTGTACCAGGCCAATAGATGGTGAGTGGTGCCTGAATACCTAATTTATAGGTTTGATTTTTCTTTCCATTTGTAGTGTTGCCTTTATATACAAAACTTCGGCTTCTATCAGTTGCATTATCACCCAAAAATATAATAATCGTATTTTCAGCAATACCTTCTTCTTCCAATTTATGAATTACTTTACCAACTGTATTGTCTAAATAGGTAATCATAGAAGGAAAGTAGATCTCATTTTTTGAATCACTTGTCGTATCTACATCAAAACTTTCGAAATCCGGATGTAGGGGGCTTGGCACTAAAGGCTCTCTTGGTAAGTTATTTGCATACATAATAAAGAATGGTTTTTGGCCACTGCTATCTACAAACTTTTCAAACTTTTCAAAGTATAAGTCTTCGGAATAAAGTCCTTTGTATTTGAGGGTGTCCACAAATCCATTATGATACAGCCAAGGATCTTTATACAAGTGGCGATAAATATCATCAACCTCTTCATTATTTGCAAATGGAATATTGACTAAATAATCTTCAAAACCAGCTTTACCTATCATTGTATCACCGCCATCAAAGCTCCATCTGCCTAAGTACATGGTGGCATATCCGGCATCCTGCAATAAATTTCCTAATGTTTTTTCACCATAGGGTAGCTTGCCCCAAAAAGTATAATTACTATGATTATATTTTCCAGTTTGCAGGGCCAATCGAGATGGATATCCATCCGGATGACTGTAGCAATTTGTAAACTGCATGCCATTGGCCGCCATGAAATCTAAATAAGGGGTTTCGAAAGATTCATTGCCTGTATATGATGGCAAATCATAACCAAAATCATCTGCCATAAAAATGATGATATTTGGGCGTTGATTTAAGGTAGTATTACGGAATATTTTATTATTATCGTTATTTGTAAATGCAAACAAGCCACAAACAATCAAGATTGATATAATAGGAAGTAAATTAATTTTTTTCATAAATGTTTTGATGCTTTTAAGTCAATAGTTTACTTAAAGTTTTATTACTTTATGTTGGTGTATTTGATTGTTTTCAATGATTCTTATAATGTAAAATCCCGCTGCCCAACCAGAGCCCATTTTTATTTTATTATCTTTAGTTTTTTCTAGGTAGATTAAATTACCCTGAGCATCTATAGCAGATATAATTTTCAAATTTCCTCCAGTCATAAAAATTTCAAAATAATCTCTAAATGGATTAGGGCTTAGTGTTGAAAATTGTTTAGTGCTCAATGCACTTTTTTTATCCTTTGTATCCGTCAAATTTGTTGATAATAATGCTTCTGGACAAATAGGCAATGTATCAGTATTAATTTCTAATACAACTTCACAATTCCTGCTATCCCTTACTGTTATAGTGTAAATACCAGACCTTACAGGTGAAAATACGTATGCAGTTTTGCCTCTTTGTATGCCATTATAATAATCTATACTATTTCTGGAAAATTGATAGGGTTTAGTACCACCGAATGCAAGCACTCCCAAATACTTTTCAACAGGACTATAACAAACTCCGGCTATACCCAATTGCTGTGGTTGGCTAATATTTATTGGTGAGGATCTTACCATTCTACCTACCGCATCCCGACTATAGATTGTATATGTGCCTGCCTGAACAGTGAAAGACGAATCGCTTGAAAAATTGATATTATCTAAACTAAACAAAAAGGGTGCAACTCCGTTTTTGGGTATTGCTTTCAGGATTGTATTACCGCCAAAACAGTCAATTTTATTTGCCTCTCCACTTACTTTAAAACAACCAGTTGAAGTTACAATAAATGAATCACACAAAGCATTTGATACACAGCCGCCTGCGCCATTTACAAAATAGGTTGTTGTAACATTCTGTTGCAATACAAGTGAATCGCCAGTGCCAATAACAGTGCCATTACAACTGCCTTTAGACCATCTCCAATAAAGGGCATCGTTTAAATTATCATTGACCAAATTAAGGGTAAATTGTTCTACAGGACATACACTATATGAAGGCCCAACTATAGTAGGTTTTGATGAAGGAATACAATTTTTATATTGTGTGTTAATTATATTGAAAGTGCTGGTACCAGAAATATTATTTTCTGCTAAAGTAAGATCCCGATCAAAGTATGAACCAGTAACACCGGTTACAAATAATTGATGGTAATTATCAATATATATTTGATTGTAAAAATCATTGCTGGCACTTCCAGAACTACCACCACCAATAAAATTTAATGTGGTATCAAACAATAATTGAAAGGGATCAATCAGACCTTTGGATGCTAAAGTAATTGTAGATGCTAAAGTATTGAGCGTATATAAATCCTGAAAATAACCTGTCGTTATCAATCCTTTATTCCCATCAAAAATTAAATCTGTTGTTTTATCCGTTAATACGCTCCCTCCTGTTATTACTTTTTTAAAAATCCCATTTGTATCCAATTGCAAAAGATATGTATCGGAAGCGCCCTGCGAAACTTTAATGACTGGATTTAACTCATCACTAAAATTTACCGAATCACTAAAAGAACCAGAAAGGTAAATAACATCGTTTAGTCCTATTATTGAGCTAACTTCATCACTCTTCTTACCACCATAACTTTTGATCCAGTTTATTTCACCCGTTGTGCCAATATGAGCCATTAATACATCAGTGGAACCCTTGGTATCTAGTACTGTTAAACCAGATTGTGTAGTTACCGCCATTTGTTTGTTGAATATGCCACTGACATATATACTACCGTCTTCTTTAAGATATGTGGATTTTAAGGATTCATTACCTACAGAACCAATTGTTGTAGCATATTCCAGCTGCCCTGTAGACTGATATTTTGCTATAAACATATCTTTCAGTCCAATAGCAGTACGTGCCTGACCAGACTGCAAAAGATCAAAATCTGTTGAATTTGAAAAATAGCCCGATACAAAAATATTATCAACTGAATCAGCCATTATGGAATAGATAGCATCATTCTCGGATCCTCCTAATCTTGAAGCAGATAGAAGGGTACCCTGATAACTGAGTTTCAAAATAAAACCATCTTCTTTACCATTTGAAACAAGATTGTAAACATCTTCCGATGGGTTAACATCAGCTGTGTCAGAAAATACCCCTACTAAATAGATGTAATCGTCTGAAACGAACATAGCTTTAACGATATCATTTGATTGACCACCAAAATTTTTTACCCAGTCTAAACTACCATCAGCATTTGTTTTTGTCAGATAAATATCGCTATAACCTAAAGATGTTTTTAACTCAGCGCCTACAATATCAGGATTGAAATCAACGCTACCAGAAAAGTTTCCAGTGTTGAAAACTGTGCCATTTGGTGTAGTATAAATATCTATACCTTCCATATAAGAGTCAGAAATATATTGTTTGCCCTGCACATACACTGGTATTTGTGACAATAATAAATTTATAGGAAAAGTGATGAAAAGACCAATAAATATAGCCTTACAGATTAGTTTGGGGATAAAAACCTTAGAACCCCACTTGAGTTTTAGTTGAAGTACACGCATTGAGCCTGTTAATAAGTTACGCAGCAAAACTAGTAAAGTCTTTGGGAAAAACAAGACTATCAGTTCTAAGTTCCTTTTGGGATCATTAAATTGCTTGACTACTACATGGGTTTGCTGGTTATAAAAGCAATTACTGATGCGCTCACACACAATTATTAATTCCTTCGCAGTCATTCCCCGAAGGGGTATATCCTTTTTTAAATTCTATATTGATAGCCATATCTTGTTGCTACATGATGTTATGATAATTTAGTTGCATATTGCACAGCGAAAAAAAACGATATGCGAACGAAAATTGCTGCTGCAAACTGGAAAATGAATCTTACTTATCAACAAGGTGTTGCGTTGATGGATGAATTATTAGCCCTACATTCTAACTTAGCCACACACCAAGAAGTGATACTTGCGGTTCCTTTTCCTTATCTACAAATGGCAGTAGAAAAAATACATGGGAAAAGCCGGTTTTTTATTGCTGCGCAAAATTGTTATAATAAAAATAGCGGCGCATATACTGGGGAAGTTTCTGTAGATATGCTAGCCAGCATGAGCATTGGTCATGTGGTTATTGGCCATAGCGAAAGGAGAGAATATTTTAGTGAGAACAATCAGTTTCTTGCAGAAAAAATCAATAGCTGTCTAGCTGCAAAATTGACCCCAATATTTTGTTGTGGAGAATCTCTTCATATAAGAGAAGCAGGTACTCAGAATGATTTTGTAAGTAAGCAATTAGAGGAATCTTTGTTTCATTTATCTGAAGAAGAAGTACAAAAAATAATTATTGCCTACGAACCAATATGGGCAATAGGTACCGGCAAAACAGCCACCAGTCTGCAAGCACAAGAAATGCACGCACATTTGAGGAAAACACTTGCAGAAAAATATGGCGATGCTGTGGCAAATAATATTAGTATCTTATATGGTGGTAGTGTGAAGGGAAGTAATGCATCTGAAATTTTTAGCCAGCCGGATGTGGATGGTGGCTTGGTGGGCGGCGCATCTCTACAAGCACAGGAATTTAATACGATCATCAATAGTCTGCCTTAAGCAGGCCTTATGGATTTTAAAAAATTAATTGCTCAGGGTGCCATTTGGCGTGGGTTTTACTTTTTTTCCCTCCTGCTGGTTAATGTATTTTTAAGTCGTTATTTACAGGCAGGCCCTACGGGCAATTTATATTTCATCACAATCCTATTTTCTTTTATCCAGGTTATCCTTACCATGGGTATGGAAGCCGGTATGATGTACTTTGCTTCATCTGGAAAAATATCCCGAAAGCATTTGATGTTGATTACATTTTGCTGGAGTTTTATTGCCGGCATCATTATGTTTTTTTTAGTGCAATTTTTCTTTGTATTGGACCATCAATTGTCTGATGCGCTTGCAATACCTTATGCCATATTTGGGTTCTGTTTTGTAACGGGTATGATACTTATGAATTTTACTACAGCTCTTTTTTATACTCGTGAAAATTATATGCTGCCCAACCTGCTGCTGGCCATGGTAAATTTTATGTTGGTTTGTGTTATTCCTTCAAAAAATAGTGGCGCACAGGCATCTGAAATCAATTGGGTAACCTATACTTATTTTAGCGGTTTTTTACTTTCGGGGTTAGTAGTTATTGGCGCATTTGCTTACACAAGCAGAAAAGAATCTTGGGGAAAAAGGTCTGAGAAAAAAGAAATTAAATCATTTTTTAAATATGCTTTTACAGCCCTAGCGGGCAATGTACTTTTCTTTTTAGTATATCGAATAGACTATTTATTTGTAAATGCAAGCCCTGTGTGTACTGATGCAGATTTAGGTAATTATATTCAGGTATCAAAGCTGGGGCAGATGATGCTTGTGCTACCTCAAATCATTGCTAGTGTTGTGTTTCCGCAGACGGCCGGAGGAAAAATGATAAATGCTATTGGCCAGCAAATTATGATTCTTACCCGACTATTTTCACAGGCATATCTATTATTATTTGCCTTAGTTTTTCTGTTTGGTGATATATTGTTTACATCAATTTTTGGAGAAACTTTTAATGCTATGCAATGGCCAATGTTATTTTTAACGCCGGGCATTTTATCCATTTCTATATTGGCAATGTTGTCTGCCTATTTTTCAGGACATGGTAAGGTGCAGGTTAATATGCAAGGTGCTGCACTGGCATTGATTATTATGGTTTTAGGCGATTATTTATTTGTACCGAAATATGGTATTATAGCAGCTGCTATAGTAAGTAGCGTTAGTTATATGACCAATCTAGCATACTCTATTTTTCAATTTAATAAGTATTTCAATATGCCATTTTCAGAATTTTTCAAATGGCGTGTTGCTGATTACAAATGGCTCCAATCTGTATTTAAAAAAAATAACTAAAGCCCATTGTATTGCAAGTTTTATACGTAGGGGCAATTAATCCTCTCTTAATAATTTTCCTGTAAGGTGCAAGAAAACATCTTCAAGATTTGCCTGTTTTACTTCTTTGGGTTTTTCAAAACCAGTTGCTACTAAATCATCAATCAATTTATCTGGTGCGGCTATGGCAATGATATTTCCATTATCCATTATGGCTACACGATCGCAGAGTATTTCTGCTTCATCCATATAGTGGGTGGTGATGATTACCGTTGTGCCATTCGACCTTATTTGGCGTATAAGATCCCACAAATTTCGCCGTGCTTGAGGATCTAGGCCGGTAGTGGGTTCGTCTAAAAAAATAATTTTAGGTGCGTTGATAAGTGTAGTGGCAATGGAGAATCGCTGCTTTTGACCACCACTCAATTCCTTTACTTTATTCTTTGCTTTATCTGTCAGTTGTACCGATGCCAGTAGTTCATTTGCATCTACCGCTTGACCATACAACCCTGCAAAAAGATGAATTAGTTCTATCAAATTTAACCCCGGATAAAAGCCACTTGTTTGTAACTGCACCCCAATCATTTTCTTTATATCATGTGGTGCTTTATCTATATCTATACCATCAATAGATATGCTGCCACTCGTTTTATTTCTAAGGGTTTCAATTATTTCTAATGTGGTACTCTTACCGGCACCATTTGGGCCTAGCAGTCCAAATATCTCACCTTCATACACATCAAAACTTATTCCTTTAACCGCCTCAAAACTGCCATAGTTTTTTTTCAAATTCTTAACTGAGATAATGGTACGGTAAGATGACATTTGAATTGCATTTATAGTGAAGGCATCATACTATCGGGTACATTGATGGGTCCTGTAGCATTTTTGATAGTCCACTGTGTAAAATTTTGATTTGCTGTAAGTGCTGATCCGTCTATTTTTTCATTGGGTCTTCTGAGTTTTATGGGTTTATCTGTGTATATCAGTTCTTTATTCTGATCCCACCAAAGCTCAGTAGTGCGCAGTGTGTCTCCTTTGATATTATAAATGATTACACTGTCTTTTAGAAATACCAAGCGCTCATTCTGGTAGTAGCGCCCATATTTTGCAAAGAGTTTGCTTTCTACTTTTGAAGTATCATTAAAAAAATCTACCCGAAGGGTTTTAGGAAATTCAATTCTTGTGGTATCATCATATGTGGTAATCATGAGTGGGCTGGTGAGCTTAGCTTTTATGGCACCACCTTGGCTAAGATAACTTTGTACATCTACCACTTCATCCTTAGCTATAGGTTTTGTGGCTAGCTTCAGTACTTCATTATAATCATTTTTACAGGAAAAAACACAAAAACAGCCGCAGATAGCAGCCGTTTTAAAAAGTGTAGTTATATTAATATTCCTATTCAAATTTTCTCTTGAAAAACCAATAATCTGTGAGTGTAATACCTACTGACAACTTAAAAAAGTTTTCTGTAATATTATTTACTTTGGACCCACGCTTTCCATATTCAATAGCAGTATTGATGAGGGCAACTTTATTTACATCTCTATCATATTTGCGTATGAAAAATCCAAAGCCTGTGGTTATGGCCCATACATTGTATCCATTGCCATCGGCATTCAAATAATCTTTTCCTGTATAGAAACCTGCTCTGTAAGTAGTGCGCTGCCATGCAGAACGAGATGATAATAAATTGGGTGTATATTCTCCACCAACCCTGATTGTCCATGCATCATTCACTTGATCTGTTTGATCAAAAAACCGATAATCAGACCAGCGTGCTGCATTATAATCTACACCCAAACGCCAGCGGGTATATCTGTCTGAAATAGTTTTTTCAATAGCAAAGCCAGCTCTATAACTTAGTGGCAAATCAATTTCACCGGTTTGATTCAAAACATTTTTTATAGTGTCAATAGGAATAATTTCCCCATTTACCCCATTGCTGTAGGTGTAAATCCTACTGGTGGTATTTGCTTTTAAAGTGGACTTTAAAGTACCCGATGCTCCAAGTGTAATAAAGGTTTTAGAAGCTTCTGTTTTATCTGATGCTTTTACCTCATTTAATGGTATAGTAACCGCTATACCCGGATTAACAAACAGCCCCCAAAAACGGGTGGTATCTATTGAATTACTCCTGTTATAAATGATACTATCACTTGTAAATATTTTTTTAGTGCCAATATTCTTGCTGCCCCATTGAAATCCTCCATTTACTCCAAGAGAAACGTATTTCCATCTTTTTCCTAGGCCTGCATACACTTGATATAGTCCTCCATCTCCATCATAAATATTTTGTAAAGAATCTACCTGAAATACATTTTCTGCCACGCTATAGTTGATACGATTGGCGGGCCTAAGGCCAAAGACCATGCCTACATGCCGTTTACGATCTAGAGGGAACCCAAGTTGTATATAGGAAGGAGCAAAATTTACACTTCGATATTTATCTGGTGGCAGGTTGCTGATTAGGCTTCTGGCATCAATGCTTATACCCAAATCATAAGTGGTTACATTAAGACTGCCATAGCTGGCAGGATTAACTGTATTGAGCCCTGCACCACCAATATAACCGGCGGCTACGCCACCCATAGCACGGCTAATTATATTTTCACTTGGAAATACATCCCCCAAACCATAACGTGTGAATGGCGCATTTTCCTGTGCTGATAACAGTGTAGGAAGAATGCCGCAGCATATAAAAAAATATCTAGAGATTCGCTTTACAGATTGCATAAAGGCCTTTATAAATTAAAAATCGGTCGGCAAATATCTTGTTTTTGATATGCGGAGCCAAATGCCGAGCAGCTCCTCCGGTGAAAAGAGTGTTAAAATTTGAATATCGTTTTTTGTAAGCATCAATGAAACCGTCTATTTCATAAGCAGTTCCAAACAAAACTCCACTTTGTAAATTAGTTCTTGTATCATATCCTATAAGTGGAGTAAGTGTGCCTAGTTTTACTTCCGGTAGCTTTGCAGTAAACTGGTGCATGGATTTAAATCTCATTTCCATACCAGGGGAAATACTTCCGCCCAAAAATTCATGTGCATTGTTAATATAATTATAGGTAATGCAACTGCCCATTGCTATTACTAAATTATGCTGATTCGGAAATATCTGCACGGCTGCTGCACAAAGCGCAAGCCTATCCGGCCCAATTGTTTCCGGCTTTGCGGCTGGAGTTGTAAATGGGAGTTTGCTGGTATGAGATAGCTTATGAAAAATTGTATGTGCTCGCAATAGTGATTCCACTTCGGGCATTTCATTAATTACAGAACTCAAAATGCTATAAGTTGGCTCATGTGCAATCAAGATTTCGGATAGTTGGGAGATGGGAGCATCATCAAGAAAATACTCTTCTACGCAATTACCATCTATTACAATACCTGCTTTTAAACGGGTATTCCCAAAATCAAGACAAACTGTACTACTCATTTTCTAAAGGTGGCGAATATATGGTGCGAAATGTGAATAGACGAAATGACGTCATCTTAAACAGCTAACTTATAAATCAATTTTAAAAAGTTTTTTCTATAAAAATGATACTCTAAGCTTGCTGAGTTTCCGCAAAAAAGCGAAAATAAAATTATGGCACTACCCCATAAAGTGAACATTTACATTTTAAGGCAATACCAAAAAAAAAATTATGATTGAATAGATTTGGGTTTTAATTAATTCCTGTAGCCCCATCTCTAAGAATTATCTTTTTCTTTCGGCCTTTAAGTCTTTCGAATTCCAATACTTCAGGAGGTTTATTTTGAGCAGCATTAAGTGAATCTGGTCTATTTCCATTTAAACCATTATTGTCTATAATTAGAGTCTTTTTGGGCTTTGTAACCAAAGCATCTAGCACGTATTCTTCAGTTCTGATTATGCTATTTCTTTGGGGATCGTAGTAGAGCCAAGTGCCATGTTTCACAGTTGTAGCATCCACACGCACCACCTGCCATCTGTATTTTGCCGCATCATCAAGGTCATACACTTTTATGGTGTCGTAAGGATTTTTTGGATCAATGGCTTTCCAGCTTTCCTGTCTTAATATGCCAAAAAGATTGTAGTAGGTACAATTACCATTTTTATACCCAAACCGATAATTTTCTACCGCCATTACATCCTCCATATCATTAAACCTATACCAAGTGCCTTCTTTTAATCCATTACCATAAGTTCCTTGTTCGGTATATGCAGGTTCACCTCTCAAGGCAGCAACAGTATTCACCCATACTCCTTGTTTTACATTTGAAGTATCCGTACAGTTTATCGTATCGTTATTTGAAGATAATCTATATGATTTGCATTGCGCAGCAAGCTTTTCAGTTGCATTTAGCGCAAACAATATCATGAATATATATATATATCTATTCAACATCTATTCTACAATAAAACGAAAACAGGAATGGGTTATTGCGGAAGGGATAATAAATGAATAAGTGCCAATTCATATCCATGCAGACCTAAGCCGAATATGCTACCCTTGACCTTTGCAGATACATAATTTATTTTTCTGAAATCTTCCCTATCATGCACATTACTAATATGCACTTCCACCACAGGTATTTTTATAGCAGCAATAGCATCTCCAATGGCCACAGAGGTGTGCGTATAAGCAGCAGGATTAAGAATAATGCCCTGCAGCACTGCACCTGCCCGTTGTATCTCGTTCACTATTTCTCCTTCCACATTATGCTGAAAATAACTTATGTCCACATCAGGATATTTCCCTTTTAAATAAACTAAATATTCTTCAAAACTCTGATTCCCATACACATCCTGTTCTCTAGTACCCAATAAATTAAGGTTTGGCCCATTTATAATTGCTATTTGCATTGCATTCACTTGTAAAGCGGTAAAGATATGTTTTAGTATAAAAGTCATTAACCAATAATAGATTACTAAGTGAGCATTGAATAAAACATATACATTTTTTTCGGAAACAACTTTGCCGCAATATCCTCAGCCATTCCCACCATTCATTGAAAGAGTTTTTTAAAGTATTTTTGTACGTGTCTCTACTGGCAGGCTTTACACCACAAGTCCTCTCCACTCCTGCGTAGTGGCTCTAGGCTTTTCGATCCAAATAAAGCAAAGCGAAATTCACGACAAAGTCAACTGCAAATTCTGAGTTCAAAAGATGCCGGAAAATTGAAGGCTTTGACTTTTCTGACAGAAGCAGGTGCATAAGAGAACTGCCTTTTCCTCATTTGCCGATGGGCAGACAAAAAAATTCCTACCAACTCCAACCCATATTGAATAACCCCCTAAGCATACATTCTACTATCTTTCCCGCCAAACGATATAGATGAGCAATACAAACACTGATTTTAAACCATCCTTAGGCCTGTGGGATGCTACAATGATAGTAAGTGGTAGTATGATTGGCAGTGGCATTTTTATTGTAAGTGCAGATATGCTCAAAGATGTGGGCGGTGCGGGGTGGCTGATAGCTGCTTGGGTTATTACAGGCTTTATGACCATAACAGCAGCACTAAGCTATGGTGAGTTAAGTAGTATGTTTCCCAAAGCGGGTGGGCAGTATGTGTATCTACGGGAAGCTTATAACCCATTGATTGGGTTTATGTATGGATGGAGTTTTTTTTCAGTAATTCAAACGGGCACCATTGCAGCAGTAGGTGTAGCATTTAGCAAATTTGCTGCATATCTTTTTCCAACGCTCAGCGAAAAAAATATTCTTTTTTCGGTAGGAAATTTTTCAATAAGTGCTGCACAAATTGTAGCTATACTGCTCATAGTTTTGCTTACCTACTCTAATACAAGAGGTATAAAAGGTGGGCAGATAATACAAAATGTATTTACAACAACAAAACTTATAGCCACATTTGGATTGATAGTGTTTGGATTTTTGCTAGCCGCAGATGCTGACATTTGGCATGCCAACTGGAGTAATGCTTGGCAAATGCAACAGCACAGCAGCCGCACTGGAGGCCCGGACACAGATAGTTGGAATCTTATAAGTGGTATTGGAATGGCTGGGGTACTTGCATCTGCTTTGGTGGGCTCCATATTTAGCAGCGATAGCTGGAATAATGTAACTTTTATAGCAGGGGAAATAAAAAATCCAAAAAAGAATATTGGGCTTAGCCTTTTTTTGGGCACCCTTATCGTAAGCATTATTTATATATCCTGTAATCTGATGTATTTGGCAGTACTACCCCTGCACGATATTGCATTTGCGCCGGAAAATCGGGTGGCCGTATCTGCATCCACCGTCATTTTTGGTGCTAGTGGCACATTTATAATAGCCGTACTTCTTATGGTATCCACATTTGGATGTAATAATGGTTTAATACTGGCTGGTGCCAGGGTTTATTATACTATGGCGCAGGATGGGTTATTTTTTAAACGAACTGCACAGCTCAATAGTAAATCTGTACCCTCTTTTGGCCTGTGGATACAGTGTGCTGTAGCAGCCCTACTATGCCTCAGTGGTAAGTATGGAGATCTACTGGATATGGTGGCATTTGTGGTCGTTATCTTTTACATTCTTACCATTATTGGCATATTCATACTCCGCAAAAAAATGCCTGATGCTGAGCGGCCCTACAAAGCATTTGGCTATCCTGTACTACCTATAATTTATCTGATACTTGCAGGCATATTTTGTATAAGCCTCATTATAGCAAAACCAGACTATGCAGGTTGGGGTTTGGGCATTACACTGCTCGGCATACCCCTATATTTTATAGCTAAAAAAGGTAAAAAAGGATAGAAAATTGTTTGGTTTTTTGGGTGATGCGGGAAAGCATAATGAAGTCTCAACCTTTTTTGATGAAGCCATTAAATTATGGATACAATCGAAATGGTCAAGTACTTTTTTTAGACTTTGATCAAATCAGAAATTGTAAGCAAAAATTACATACACTGGTGGCACAATTGCAAAACTTTTACCATTCATTTATATTAGCCAAAACTCATATACACTAGACTGAGTAATTATTCCAAAGACAATGATTTAGGAAGTTAATAAGCAGTTTATATTATTTATACGCATTTTGACAATTGGTAATTTAATTGGGCTTCTGCTTTATTTTTTTGAACTTTATTGATGGACAGTTACTATGATTTTTAATTAGCCTTTAGACTAATCTTAATGTTTATATTTGAAAACCCTAAATTTTTACAAGAGCCAACATTTATACACATAGCCAAAACCAGCGTATAAAGCAAATCATTACAATTATTTAGGTAAGTATAATCAAGATTTTGACCATCAGTCTATCAGCTGCTATGGCTCATTACATAATTGAAAAAATTACTGACAATCATATTCTAAGACAGAACTAGAATTAGGTTATAATCATTCTCCATTCTTTCCCTCATACCAATCAATAAAATCCTGCATTAAAAATGGGTGCCAACTATTTTTTTGTGGATTATATATTTCCAATGCAGTGGGAGCCGCTTCCATTTTATAATGAAACTTTGTATATACTTCAGCAATATAGCCTGGATAAAAATAGGCGGCACCTTCTGCTATGGCATATTCAATTTTGCAGAGTAGTAAATATTTGCCTGGACTATACTTTGCATAATCCGGGTCATAAAATGTTTTGATACCGGCAAAACTTTCTAACCCTTTATCAAACACACCCGCAGCTATCAGTAAGTTATCATGTCTTAATTCCATTAACCAACTATCATAAATATTTATATAATCATCATTAATACTCATAGACATTAAATTATCTTTTACTGAGGGGGCAGCGTCAAAACGTATATAATTCCTATATTTTGTATAAAGATTTTCTAATGTGGCGGTAAGCATTAATGGTGCTACATGTGTAGTAAATCCTTGATTTCTTTTAGCTATTTGTTCCTGCTTTTTTGTGCGGTGAAATTTTTTTAGATTATAGCGAATCCAGTGTACAGGAAAAAAATCCCCAGCATGCTCCACATAACCGGTGGTAAAAATAGTTTGTCCCATTCTATACCATCCTTTCTTAAGGTATTCATCCAATGCAAAACCATATAAATTTATAGGTGTATCAACTGAATAAAACATGCTTTAGGATTTAATACCCAGTGCTGGAAAAAGTTGTTGTAAAAATTTGTGCTCATCCCAACTATTTCCTCCAAGTCTTACCACAACGAGCTGTTGAGATGGGATAATGATAATACGTTGACCTTTATAGCCATCAGCACAAATCAAATCCGGCGGTGCTTCCTGATAAATTCTTTTTGTACAGGAAGTATCAGTATAACCATTCAACCAAAACTGATAACCATAATGTTTCTGTGGGTCTGATGGTGCAGGTCTTGATACAGCAGATAGCCAACCTTCCGGCAAAATTTGTTGCCCTCCTGCATATCCATTATTACAATATAATAAACCAAACCGGGCATAGTCTCTTGCACTTGCATACACATAAGAACTACCCACATAAGTACCCGCAGCATCAGGTTCTAACAGGGTATAATACATACCTATTTTGTGGAATAATGCCTGATAGGGAAAGGCAAACCAATCATCACCTTTCTTTTGCCTCATCAACCTACAAAGCATATTGGTATTTCCACTGGTATAGCTAAAAAAGCTACCGGGTTTATATTTCAGCAAATGAGTAGCAGTATAAGCACCCATATCCGCTTTGCGGAATAACATATTCGTAACGCTACTAGACTTGGCATAATCTTCTAAAAAATCAAGCCCACTACTTTGATGTAAAAGATTTTCAATGGTTATATTTCTCCTTTCATCATTAGCCCATTCTTTAAACCCTACGGGTGATTGTACATTCAATTCATTTGCTTTTGTCATAATGCCAATCAGGGTAGCAGTAATACTTTTAGCCATGCTCCAGCCCAAAAGTTTTGTATTTATATCAATACCATTTGCATATTTTTCAGCTATAATTTGGTTCTTATAAACAACCATCAATGCATAAGTATTTGAAGGAGTATTTTCCCATGTTTCCTGCATTACGCCCATACAAATATTTCCCACTACATCATAATTCACACCAGCTACTACACTGTCAGAAACAAGATTACCTAACGGCCAGGGAATTGTATCCGTATTGATAGGAGATGATACAGGTATTGTAAAGGTCTGATTTCTAATTTCAGCTTCACTGTATTCACTAACGAGTGTGGCACCCAATCCTTTTCTATAGATAGCTTTTTGTTTTGCCATGCCCCATACAGACGCCGTTACACTGGAATCTGTATAATCCACTTTGCAAGTGGCAAGTTGCATAAGTTTTTCAGATAAATCTTTTGACGATATATCATCTTCCGTACGCTGCGATACAAATAGGCCACTACACATCAGCTTGGCACTATAGCCTGTAAGAATGGGAAATGAAGTCCAGCAATAATATATTCCATAGGCCAGTGCTCCGGCCAATAGCAACAAAATGAAACGCAATATTTTTTTTGGCATCCTACTTTTTTGCAATAATAAATATAGGAAAGGATATTATCATCATTGCTTACAATAGTTTGATTGGAGCATATTGGTAGTATGAAAAATGTGAAAACGAAAACGCATCAATTGTACCTATACATTTGTACTGTAGCAATTGCAAAATTGGTTTAATATTTTTTACATGAATACATTAGGAACGAATTTCAGGGTGCATATTTTTGGGGAATCGCATGGCCCTGCGGTAGGTATTTTGATAGATGGAGTACCTCCCGGCATTGCACTACAAGCAGATGATTTTATGGTAGATATTAACCGCCGCAAAGGTGGCATGCAGAAAGGCACAACGCCACGTCAGGAATCAGATATGCCTATTTTTCAAACAGGCGTTTTCAATGGCTTTACCACTGGGGCACCACTAACTATCATCTTTGAAAATAATAACACACGTAGCTCAGATTATGAAAAACTACGTGCAATACCAAGACCCGGACATGCAGATTTTGTAGCACATGAAAAATTCAAGGGATTTGAAGATTATCGTGGTGGTGGACACTTTAGCGGTAGGCTTACAGTATGCTTAGTAGCGGCTGGGGTTTTAGCAAAAAAAATAATTACACCCATGCTTGTTGAATCTGTTATTGATGAAATAGGTGGCGAAAAAGATATAAATATCGGCTTACAAAAAGCAATAGATGCAAAAGACAGTATTGGTGGTATTGTATCCTGTAAAGTGAGCAATATGCCTCATGGTTTAGGCGAACCTTTTTTTAATAGTGTTGAATCAATGCTTGCGCATGCTGTATTTAGTATTCCTGCTGTAAAAGGAATAGAATTTGGGGCTGGTTTTGCTGCCGCAAAAATGTATGGGTCAGATCATAACGATGCCATTATTGATGTGGATGGTAATACTGCCACAAATCATGCAGGAGGTATAATAGGCGGCATCACAAATGGGAATGATATACTTTTTAAAGTTGCCATAAAGCCTACAAGTAGTACACCAAAGGAACAAAATAGTCTGAATATTGAAACAGGTCAGGTAGAATCTTTTAGTATTAAAGGGCGACACGATTTATGTATAGCACTTCGGGTTCCGGTAGTGCTTGAGGCTGTAACAGCAATAGTTTTAGCAGATCTCATGATGTATAAATAACCAAAGGGATATACTCCATATTTATCATCTTAAAGTAAGGCCGCACAATAAAAAAAGGGATTATTCTCCGGGATGATAAACCCTTTCACTGTGTGCATACACCCATTTTTTATCCAAAGACATAGGTTTTGTTTTCTGAGCAAGATACAGAGGTACTTGGTCATCAAAATGTTTGCTTTCAGTATGAGATGATGTGCCATACATATTTACAGTTTCTATTTGCGGCAGTCCATTTTTCGCAAAGCGAATAAACATAATATATCCATCGCCACCCACAGATTTTAGCATGCCATTTTTATAAGGTTCGTTCCACTGTGGCGATAGCACATCCCTAATGCCACCAAGTGGAAAAGCCTCAGTCCCCCGCACTAATTTTTGCACTTCTCCCAATGTAATATTTGTTGTACCAAAATTTTTCATGAAGTAATCTTGCACATATTTTAAACCCTCCACACAGGCAGATTCAGTAAGCGTATACTCGTCAAATTTACTACGTGATTGAGACAGAAAATAATTGGAAAGCATCATAAAAATAGCGGCCCCTTTGCTTTCTACTCCAGTATTTTTATCCCATGTTTTTAATGTGGTAATCATTGCGCCCAGCGCAATATATTTTGCTTCGTCCAGCATAAATAAGGTATCCGTTTTTATGAAGTATTGAAGTGTAGCAGGCAGTGCTTTATCAAATTTTATTTGCTTCAGATTGTCAAAACTTATTTTGTCTTTTGGCATAAGTTCCAAAAGCCTTTTACTTCTGTTATTATGCCAGTTTTCCCATCCATCAGTTACAGGATAATTTTTGGCAGATAAATTATCTGTGGCATCTGTAGCATAAAATGAAGCGTGGTTTGTATTAAATAAAAAACCCGAAGAAGGGTTGATATATTGTGGTAATTGCTCCAATGCTCTAAAACTGGTCCATAATGTAGAATCTGAAGTGCCAGGCAAAGTTTTCTTCCAATCAAAATTTTTATTACGCACAGGCATCAATGCATTGTTGATATAAAATATAGTATCCCTATTATCTGCATACATGATGTTAAACATGCTGAGCTCCTGCATCTGTAATGCCTTGTAAAATGAAGCAAAGTTTTCTGCTTTATTCATATAGTACCATTGCTGCAAAGCACCAATTACCTGATTAGCACCCAGCCTGATTGAAAAGCAACCTTGCTTATTTTTCATAGTAGCACCATATACACTCCAGTATATTTTTTTTGTAATTGCAATAGGAACACCTTTTACATGGAGTTTTATTTTTTTAATTTCAAAATCTTTCCATGCACCGTTATACCAATATTGATCTTCATTACTTGGATTGATACGGAGTTGAAAAATATCTGTTCTATCGCAATAATTTACAGTATGAGCCCAGCCCAAATGTTCATTTACACCATGTAAGATTACCGGCCCACCTGCCAGTAATCCTCCTAATACATTCAGTCCTTCTTCACTACAAATATGCGCTTCATAAAAAGCCTGCGAACCGGTATTGGGCTGGTGGGCATTTACAAGTAGCATGGCTTCGCCGGATGTACTTTTGCTGCCATGTATGGCAATAGAATTGCTGCCTTTGTCATCATTAAAACCTGGTGCCGGAGTTACGTTGTTGTTAAAAATTTTGGTAAGGGGTTCTGCAGCTCCATTAAATATTGTAAGTGCCAATACGGAAGATGCTATATACTCTTTTACTGTAGCTGGAAACAAATCTTTATGCAATACTTCTTTGGGATGCTTTGCAGCATAGTCATTTACACCCTGCACATAGCCTTCCGCTACTTTAAGAAATTGAGGTGTTAGGGTATGCCATCTTTCTTCCGTAATTTCCATACAGCGAAAGAGTGCAAAAGCATAATCACCCGCCGCTCCTTCCTTACCTTTTACCCCACCCATTAAATTTTTTGCGGGCAAAAAAACTTCTTGGATACTGTTGAAATCATCTTCACAATAGGCATAAGCAAGACCATAAGATACGGCTGCATCGGTTGGTGCATATATATGCGGCACGCCAAAAGAATCTCTTACAATATCAATAGTAGACGGGTCAATTTGTGCATATACATTTTGATGAATTATAAAGAGGTAAAAAATACAAATGACACGCTTAATTTTTCTATCCATAATTTACTGTATAGGTTGGATATTACTTTATAGACCCAATCTATAACAACAATAGTAAGTCTTTATAACAAAAGTGTAAAAAAGGAATTTTTATTTCACTTCCTCATAATCAATATAGTCCCCACCAGGATCAGTAGTCTTTTGTGTAGTGTTAGTAGTAGGTGGCTGTTGGGTCTGCTCCTGCATATTTTTAATTTTTGCTCTTACCTCCTTTGTAGTTTTAGAAACGGGTATGATAAAATCAAAGATGAGTTTATACAGAAAATAAATCAGTAAGCCATATAAAATAACTTTCATAATGCAAATGTATATAGCACTGCTACAAAACAGTGCTATTTTTTATTTAAAAAATGATAAAGTTGATATGAATGGTTTGATCTGCTAATAATCTCCCATGGTTTCGGCCACCTGTTGTAGTGCGCTGGCTAATTGTGCATCGTTTGGTGCTATACCATGCCATTCGTGGCTGCCTTCCATAAAGTCGATGCCTTTTCCCATTTCTGTTTTCATTAATATCATGATGGGCTTTCCCTGACCAGTCATTGATTTAGCCTTTTCCAATGTAGCTACCATTTCTCCCATATTATTTCCATTGCAGGTGAGCGTAAGCCAGCCAAATACAGAAAATTTTTCTTCTAAATTGCCGAGGTTCATTACTTTATTCGTAGGCCCGTCAATTTGCTGTCCATTCCAATCTACAGTGGCTATATAGTTGTCCACTTTATGGTGTGCTGCACTTAGTACGGCTTCCCATATCTGTCCTTCCTGAAGCTCCCCATCACCATGAAGGGAGTAAACTATACGATCATCATTATTCAATTTTTTTGTAAGGGCTGCCCCAATGGCCACACTCATACCCTGACCAAGAGATCCACTGGCTATGCGTACCCCAGGCAAATGCTCATGCGTAGTAGGGTGCCCTTGTAAGCGTGAATTGAGTTTGCGAAAAGTAGCCAATTCAGATACTTCAAAATAACCACTTCGAGCAAGCACAGCATAAAATACTGGTGATATATGTCCATTACTTAGAAAAAATAAATCTTCGCTGGTGCCATCCATAGAAAAGGCAGATGGATTGTGCTTCATTATGTGGAAATACAATGCAGTTAAATAATCTGTACAACCTAATGAACCACCTGGATGGCCACTTTGCACAGCATGTACCATTCTTACTATATCCCTTCTAACCTGTGAAGCAATTTTTTCTAATTCAGCAATTTCCATTAAATAAAAAATTTTCGCAAAGCTAAGAGTTCGGTTTTATTACCAAAATCAAAATAGTGAATGGGGGAGCTACTCAAGTATTTAGTCCTCCATTAAAAGCCAATTTTTGCTATAATACCAATAAATAAGGTCAATTTTTGCTTAATATAATTGCCAGAAAAGTGTAATTTTTACTACTAAGCTGTAAGTTGCATAATCTGTTAGGTAATCAAAAACACAGCAACCAGATGGGTATGTTTAATAGTTTAAGTGACCAGTTAAACCAAAAACATCCTTTATATATTTTAGCCAATCGTATTAATTGGCAAGTTTTTGAAGATAGTTTTTCCAAAATTTATAGTAAAAAAATGGGCAGAGAATGTGTATTATCAGAATGTAGGAGGAACACAATTTTACCAGCCATCAGTGCCCTGTAGTTCAACAGAATTGGTGGCATTTAGTCAATGGCATTAGCGAAGAA
Organism: uncultured bacterium; assembly: GCA_964293305.1. Lineage (GTDB taxonomy): Bacteria > Bacteroidota > Bacteroidia > Chitinophagales > Chitinophagaceae > CALAGJ01. Next base: position 111,295 of record CAXYYO010000005.1, read on the forward strand.
GGGATGACCCTTATTTTGAGAGAAAGTACTGAATTAAATAAACCCAGAGCTACGGAGTTAGTGGTGAGCATACCCTTGCTACCACCGCCGTATATTTTTTGAAGATGAATATGCTCAACCATTACAACTTATGAAAACCTTATCCACAAAGGATTACAGCCAATTTAGCATGTATATAAATTTTTATCCGGCAAAAAAATTGTGCATAAAAAAATATTTTCTTGGCTTGCAAACCACCAAGCCGACCGAAGGGAGGCGAAGGGAGGCGAAGGGCATAATAAAAAGCCGCTGATTGCTCAACGGCTTCTTAGCAGTAATTCATTTCTATAAACAGACCGCAGACTTATTTATATGCTTAAAATACACTTCTTCTTTTGGAAAAAATTTATCGTGAGTGTATCATGCTTACAGTTAATTTGTTCAATTGATATAAGTTCAAATTTTTTGCTTACCTCAAAAAGTAAATCCTCTGGGCGACTAAAAATATTACTACTATTTATTTTGACAGTATAAACACTATCTCTTAAAACAGCATTATAACTTAGACCCAACCATTCAAGGCTATAAAAGCTTTGGTTTTTTGTTGTTAGTGATTGAGGGGCAATAGAAGATGATGTATTCCATCGTAAATCAAGAAAAAGTATTTCTGTATCAGCCTCATTGGGTAAAAAAAATAGTTTGTCCTTAACCCTACAAAATGAACCATTGGCATGAATACTATTTTCGGAAACATTAAAGGCGTAATAATTTTTCCCTTGCCTTATCGTTGGTTTCGAAGATAAGACAACCCCCTTTAAATTGGACAATGAAAAAGTATCCAAAAAAATATTCTCGGCTTTCAAATTCTGAAAAAAATCTCTCTTTACCTCATTACAAGAAAAAAGAAAAATAAATAGCATTGGAAAAATAAAATACTTCATAAGTGTTATCCTTTTTTACTTTTTTTCTTTGTCGCATCTGCCGCTGCTTTTGCTGCTGCTGCATCTGCCTGATTCATTGTTTTTAAATCAGATTGGTTTTGCTTGGTGTCGCCTCCGTTCTTTATTTTCAAATCCAAAATTTTTTTTAAATACTTTCCAGGATTCAGAACCTTGCACCATTAGTGTACCTCCAACAATGTCACTATCATACAGACCCATACCAGCAGTATAATAATAATTGCCAAATGCAGCATGTTGTGCACCTCCTCCCTGAACTGTTTTAGCTACTTTAACGTATGCATATATTTCATGGTACATCGAATAAGCTAAATCATATTTATCATAGCCCAAATGCTGGTTGTCTGTAGTGTTTAATCCATTGATACTAATGGTGGCACTCGTATTAAAATTAAAACCGCTGGCATTTAGATATTTTAATTGTTGCTCTCCGCCTTCCCTTTCTTTGGCATCCCAATTATTAATAACAAGCTCACCTGTACTGCTAACATTATTTTTTACAGTCAATACTGTTGCAGTATTCAGAATGGCTTGATTATCGTCTTTAAAATTTTTGCTGCTTTTATCTAAATCAAAAGCATAGAAGTATATATTTTCTTTAGAAGATTTTGAATACTCGTCAAGAAGTTGTTTTCCCAATGGGGTTTTATAGAGTTGCATTTTAAGAGGGTCTTCAAATGTATGAGCCATCCACGAAGGTCTAAAAATTGTATCTCCCTTTTCATCGTTATACCATATTGGATTATTTGCAAAGGCAGCATAATCACTTATTCCAATCGTAGGCTTAGGGTCTATGTTCCATCGTCTTCCAATTCTTGCATCATATTGCCAAAATTCGGCAGTGTAACTGTTCTTATTTATTTCAGTTGAACGTTCTTGTGTGTTAAATCCATAACGATAAGAGTCATTTCCACTCGAATAACTCTTCCCCGGCAATGCCAGGGCAAAAGGATAGTAATCATTTGCACTCACTACATCTGCAGTATAGTAGCTGATACTACTACCTATAATAACAGGTATTTTTTTATCTGTTATTGTTTCTAATACATTACCAAGATGGTTGGTTAATTCAAAGAACTTATTTTGACTTACAAATATAAATGAAATTTCTGTTCTTCTGTTGAGGTAGCATTTCCATTAATCCAAAAACCTACTTTAGGCATTATCAAGACAATACGCAATGTCCGCAAAGTGAGACATTGCTGGGAAGAAAATTTATACCATATCCAATTACATTATAGTCCAATCTAAATCAACAAAAATATAGTTG
>CAXYYO010000006.1:0-109121 GCA_964293305.1 uncultured bacterium
ACTATATTTTTGTTGATTTAGATTGGACTATAATGTAATTGGATATGGTATTATTTCAACAGAAAGAAAATTTCAAACCCAGATGATAGGGTTGTCTTTATTTTTAAAATATGAAAGGAAATATAGAAAGGTTTTGAAGTCTATTTTTCGATGAAATAATAGTGAGCAATTTATAGTAGTCAAAAATTGTTATCAAATGCCTAGGTAGGCAATATGGCGGATTTGCAATACATTCAACTGAATCATCTGTGTTCAATATAGATTCATAAATTTTGACCAATCTAAAAGAAAAGAACCTGACATTATATCAGGTTCAAAAAAATTAAAAAACTGTATTGTATTTGTCGAAACTTTTTAAATTAGTCTATTACAAATTTGGTGCAATAATATTTAGGAATTTAATAGGATGCTGAACTTGTAGTCTGACGACCTTGTACTCTGCCACCCTTCATTAAACCATCGTACTGCCTCATGAGAAGGTGTGTTTCTACTTGCTGAAGTGTATCTAAAACAACACCAACCATAATCAGCAATGAAGTACCACCAAAAAATGTACTAAATCCTTGTGTTACACCCAGCAATTGTGCAAAGCCAGGGAGGATACCTACAAATGCAAGAAAAACAGCACCAGGCAGGGTAATTCGATCCATAATTGCCCCAATATAATCAGCAGTAGGCTGTCCGGGTTTTACACCGGGTATAAAACCATTATTGCGTTTTAGGTTTTCGCTCATTTCCTTTGGATTAAAAATCAAAGCGGTGTAAAGGAAGGTAAACCCAATAACCATAACTGCATAAATCAGCATGTACCAAGGATTGCTTTGATCACTAAATATTTTTACAATACCCTGAGCACTGTCTAAGTTAGTAAATGAAAATAAAGTAGGTAAAAACATGATTGCCTGAGCAAAGATGATTGGCATTACACCAGCACTATTTACTTTTAATGGCAAGAATTGTCTTGCTCCACTAAACTGACGATTACCTGCTATTTGTTTTGCGTAATTGATAGGTACTCTTCTTACGCCTTGTATCAGGATGATTAAACCCATGATGATGGCAACAAGAATAGCTGTTTCTATCAGGAATATTAATAAGCCGCCACCGCCTTTTTGTTGCTTGCTGGTAAATTCTTGTGCTATAGATGTGGGGAATCTACCTAGAATACCAATCATGATGATGATGGAGGTACCATTACCTAAACCCTTATCCTGGATTTTTTCTCCCAACCACATGACAAACAGAGTACCTGCGGTAAGGATAATTAAGGTGGAGGCAAAGAAATAAGGCTGATAAGCCTCAATCATTGCAGGAGCATAAGTGGGTGTACTCAAGTATTGTACATAAGCGCTGCCTTGCAATGCTGTTACAATTACTGTGAGGTACCTTGTCATTTGGGTAATTTTCTTTCTACCACTTTCCCCATCTTTCTGAATTTTTTGTACCTGCGGAATGAGAATGGTGGCCAATTGCATAAAAATGGATGCAGATATGTATGGCATTACGCCCAAAGCAAAAATGGATGCTTGAGAAAAGGCACCACCTGCAAATGCATCGAATAAACCAAGTAATCCGTTACTGCTTGTGCTTTTGGCAGCTTCATCCAGTAAGTTGGGATCAATACCGGGAAGTACCACATGTGCACCAATACGATATATTAAAATAAAAGTAAAGGTTACTATTATTTTGGAGCGTAGTTCATCGATGCTCCATATATTCTTAAATGTTTGAATTAATTTTTTCACTGGAATCCTTTATTTAGGCGTCTTGCTGCTAAAACGATTAAGCGCATCCATTTGGTGCGCTTGCAAATATTATTTTTTAATCTACTATTTCAAGTGTACCACCTGAGGCTTCAATTTGTGCTTTTGCCTTTTCGCTGGCGGCATTTACTTTGAAATTGTATGTTCCTTTAAGTTCTCCGTTTGCTAGTATTTTTACTAAGTCTGTACGGCTTATTAAACTATTGATATACAGATTTTCCGGATTAAACTCTTTGAAATCATATTTTTCGCAAAGCGCATCTACTTGTCCGAGGTTAAACACTTTATAAGATACACGGTTATTATTTTTAAATCCACGTTTTGGAATTCTACGTTGAATAGGCATTTGACCACCTTCGTGTGCCATTTTGCTTTTATAACCGGCACGGCTTTGTCCGCCCTTATTACCTTTAGTAGATGTGCCACCCTTACCACTGGCCTCACCACGACCTAAACGCTTCTCTTTGTGTGTACTACCTGAAGCTGGTGTTAAATTATGTAGTTTCATTTGTTTGATTTTTACTTTCGGGGCATCTCCCCTCGCTTTTTAATTTTCTATTAACCCAGTTCTTCTACTTTAACTAGGTGATTCACTTTGCGAATCATACCTTTAATAGCATCTGTAGCTTCAATTTCTTTTGAATTATTCATTTTATTGAGGCCCAATGCTTTTAGGGTAAGTTTCTGGCGTTCAGGCCTATCAATAGGGCTTTTTACCAATGTTACTTTTACCTTACTCATTTTGATGCAGTGTATATTGTTATTGAAATATTAACCGTTGAAAACTTTTGTAAGTTTTACTGTTCTGTTTTTAGCTACTTGTACTGGTTCTCTTAGGAGTGTAAGTGCTTTGATTGTTGCCTTTACCACATTGTGTGGATTGGCAGAACCTAAACTTTTTGCCAACACATCAGTAACACCTGCGCTCTCCAAAACGGCACGCATGCTACCTCCAGCAATTACACCTGTACCATGTGCTGCGGGTTTTACCAAAACTTTTGCTGCACCAGCTTTAGCCAGCTGATCATGTGGTATTGTGCCATGCATGATAGGAACTTTTACTAAATTCTTTTTAGCATCTTCAATTCCTTTTGTAATGGCTTCCTGCACTTCTTTAGCTTTTCCCATACCCTGACCTACTACACCATTTTCATTGCCAACAACAACTAATGCGGAGAAACTGAATGTACGTCCACCTTTGGTTGTTTTTACTACCCTGTTGATAGCAACTACCTTATCTTTTAGTTCGATGTCTCCACCGGCTCTTACGTTTGTTGTATTAACTTTCGACATATTATAACTGTATAAATGTTATTTGAAATTAAAACTGCAGACCACCTTCTCTTGCTCCCTCTGCTAGGGCTTTCACACGACCGTGATATAGATATCCACCTCTATCAAAAATTACATCCTTAATGCCAAGGTCAACTGCTTTTTGAGCAAGTGATCCACCTACTAATTTAGCGATATCGGCTTTTGGCGCTTTTTGAGCAGCTATGCTTTTGTCTTTTGATGAAGCCGATGCTAATGTTTGACCTGCAGCATCATCAATAATCTGAGCATAGATATCTGTATTACTACGAAATACGGATATCCGTGGTTTTAATGCTGTACCTACAGCATGTTTGCGAATACGAAAACGTATTTTTTGCCTCCTGATAACTTTTGAGTCCATGTTTTCTTTCTTGGCCGGTTATACCGGAATGAATGAATTATTTTTTAATCGAAGCAATAAAGCCTCGTAATCATTTTTTATTTACCTGCTGCCTTTCCTGCTTTTCTACGAAGCACTTCACCGGCAAATTTCACACCTTTTCCTTTGTATGGTTCTGGCTTACGCAGACTGCGCAACTTGGCTGCTACCTGACCAATCAATTGTTTGTCTATACCCTCTAAAATAATTTTTGGGTTTTGACCTTTTTCAGTAAGTGTGGAAACTGTTATTTCCTTCGGAATTTCAAAAACGATGTTGTGAGAATATCCTAAAGCTAAGTCAAGAACATTGCCCTGATTTACTGCTTTATAACCCACACCCACAAGTTCCATTTCCTTTTTATAACCTACAGTAACACCTGTAACCATATTTGCTATTAGTGCACGATATAAACCATGCATAGCTTTATGTCTTATTTGATCTGTGGGTCTTGTAGCTACTAATTGACCATCTTCAACCGCAATAGAGATATCACGATTAATAGCCTGCTTTAATTCTCCTTTTGGTCCTTTTACAGAAATTACGTTATCGCTTCCAACTGATACGGTAACTCCTTTTTCTATAATGACCGGTTTTTTTCCTATACGAGACATTGCCGATTTTTTATTTGATACTTAAATTGGTTTTGTGTTCAGCCACGGCAGCGGCTTAATTTTCAATACCGAATGATTAACTTATGTAGCAAAGTACTTCCCCGCCTACGTTTTGCTGTTTTGCTTGCTTATCAGTCATTACACCCTTTGAGGTGCTAATGATTGCAATACCAAGGCCATTAATTACTCGCTTAAATTCTGTTGGGCTTGCATACTGCCTTAAACCTGGACGGCTTACCCGCTCCATACTTCTAATGGCAGGTACCTTTGTTTGTGGATCATATTTCAAAGCAATTTTAATAACACCTTGTTTGGTGTCATCTTCAAATTTGTATTTGAGAATATATCCCTGGTCATACAGAATTTCTGTCATCCTTTTTTTCAAATTAGAGGCAGGAATTTCCACAATTCTGTGTCCGGCCATCTGGGCATTACGGATACGTGTCAGAAAATCTGCTATAGGATCAGTTACCATACTATTTGTATTTATTCAATTCAAAATTTTATTTACTTACAAACCGGATATTACCAGCTTGCCTTCTTTACTCCGGGAATTTTACCATTAAGCGCCATATCCCTGAATATTACACGACTCATTCCAAAGAAACGCATGTAACCTTTTGGACGTCCGGTAAGTTGGCACCTATTTTTTAGGCGAACAGCGCTTCCATTGCGTGGCATTTGGTCTAATGCGGCATAATCGCCTGCAGCTTTTAATGCAGCTCTTTTTTCTTCAAAATGAGCAACCATTGCTTCTCTTTTACGCTGCCTGGCTTCTATTGATTTTTTTGCCATATTCTTTTTTGACTATTTATGTTTGGCTAATTTATTTACGGAAAGGCATTCCCAGTTCTTTGAGTAATTCATAGGCTTCTTGGTTATTGGCCGCTGAAGTTACGAATGTAATGTCAAGGCCTGTTATACGGTTTACCTTATCAATATCAATTTCAGGAAAAATGATTTGCTCAGTGATACCTAAAGTATAGTTACCACGGCCATCAAATGACTTATCACTTACACCTTTAAAGTCACGTACTCGTGGTAAAGCAACAGCAATAAAGCGATCGAGAAATTCATACATTTTTTCTCCTCTCAACGTTACTCTTGCACCAATGGGTACACCCTTACGCAGCTTAAAGTTTGATATATCTTTTTTACTCATTGTAGGTACAGCTTTCTGACCAGTAATGAGTGTTAATTCATCCACAGCTATATCTACTAATTTCTTATCATTAACAGCTCCATTTACACCTCTGTTCAAACAGATTTTTTCAAGTTTTGGGGTCTGCATTACTGTTTTGTACCCAAACTTTTTTACAAGCGCCGGCACTACATCCTGCTTATACTTTGTGGCCAACCTTGGCGTATATTTTTGTGTGCTCATTATTTAATTTCCTCCCCTGATTTTTTTGATACACGAACCAATTTACCTTCTGTACGAGTACGCTTTATTTTTACTGGCGCACCTGCTTTTGCATCCCATAGCATTACATTACTGATATCAATAGGAGCTTCCACTTTTATAATACCACCTTGCGTATTACGTGCTGTAGGCTTCGTGTGTTTTGTTACAATATTTACACCATCCACAATTACACGTCCATTCTCGGTTATTACCTTCTTAACTTCACGTGGTTTATACTCAATTTTACCGCTATCATTCTTACGAGGTTTAGAATCGCCACTGATAACGATTACTAAATCGCCCTTTTTGATATTGTACTTCGGTTTAAATCTTGTCTTCATTTTTTTCAACTTTTAGCTAATTCCTGTAGGTTTTAGCTTGATCATTAAGTTTAATATATAGAACTGGTAATGATTAATTTTCCAGTTAAAACTTCCTTATAATACTTCTGGTGCCAATGAAATAATTTTCATGTAACCTTTATCACGAAGTTCACGTGCTACTGGCCCGAAAATGCGGGTACCACGTGGTTCGTCCGAATTGTTGAGTAATACTACTGCATTATCATCAAAGCGTATATATGAACCATCTTTGCGACGGAGTTTATTGGTAGTACGTACTATTACTGCTTTAGAAACTGTACCTTTTTTAATACCTCCGGCAGGTATGGCGTCCTTAACAGTAACAACGATTTTGTCTCCTATTCTGGCATAGTCTTGTCCGCTGTTTCCAAGTACTTTAATACAGAGTACTTCCTTAGCGCCACTATTATCTGCTACATTTAACCTACTCTCTTGCTGAATCATTGTTATTGACTTTTGGCTTGAAGCTCATGCTTTGCCGTTAAAAAATTTATTTCGCTTTTTCTACTATTTCAACCAATCTCCAACGTTTAGTTTTACTGAGGGGTCTGGTTTCCATGATTTTTACAATGTCTCCCACTCCACATTCATTTTTCTCATCATGTGCATGAAAGCGTGTAGTTTTTTTGAGGAACTTACCATAGAGAGGGTGTTTAACCTTACGCTCTACAGCAACAGTGATGGTTTTGTCCATTTTACTGCTGTGTACTACACCAGTTCTTGTTTTGCGCAAATTTCTTTCGATCATTCTATACAATTTATGGTAACGGATAACCGGTACCGGTCATTTTTATTTTACGGCTTTACGAGCAATTAATACTGTTTGCAAACGTGCAACTTCTCTTCTTAAATCCCGAATGCTCATTGGATTCTCTAATGGAGAAATAGCATGTGCAAACTCTAATTTTTTAAGTCTTAATTTATCTTCTGCAATGCGTGCAGTAAGATCTTGCTCGTTGAGATCTTTAAGACTTTTATTAAATTCAAATTTCTTTGACATAAAATACTTTTATAATTATTTACCCTGAAGGTCCCTGCGGATTATAAATTTTGTTTCTATTGGCAACTTTTGCGCAGCTAGTCCCATTGCGTGTTTAGCAGTTTCAAGACTAACCCCATCACATTCAAACAGGATGCGACCCGGTTCTACTACTGCTGCCCAAAATTCCGGATTACCTTTACCCTTACCCATTCTCACCTCTGCCGGTTTACGGGTAATAGGTTTATCAGGAAATATGCGTATCCATACATTACCTTCTCTTTTCATAGCACGAGTCATGGCTTGACGAGCCGCTTCAATCTGGCGATTGTTTAGCCAGATGGGCTCTTGTGCTTTTAGTGCGTAAGAACCGAAAGCAATAGTTGTTCCTCTTTTAGCTACTTTTCTAATGCGGCCTTTCTGAGCTTTACGGTGCTTGGTCCTTTTTGGCTGTAACATCTTTCTTTATTTGCTAGAATTACTAATCTTTTTTACAATATTTGGTAGAAAAGGATTATCCTCTTCTGCCTCCTCTTCTGTCTCCACCTCTTTCACGATCACGGTCTCTTCCTTCCGGTCTTTCTCTTCTTTCAGGAGCGCCGCCTTCCTTAGCGCCACCAATGAAATTTGGATTGAGGTCACGTTTTCCTAAAACCTCTCCTTTACATATCCAAACTTTGAGACCAATTTTTCCATATACAGTGAGTGCGAATACATTTGCATAATCAATGTCCATACGAAGAGTATGCAATGGAACACGACCTTGCTTGATTTCCTCGCTACGTGCAATTTCTGCACCACCTAAGCGACCACTTGCTTTTATTTTTATACCCTCTGCGCCCATACGAAGTGCAGATGCAATGGCCATCTTGATAGCTCTTTTGTAATTGATACGATTTTCGATCTGACGTGCGATAGTATCACCTACAATAGTGGCATCTAATTCTGGTCTTCTGATTTCAAGAATATTGATTTGAACATCTTCCTTACCGGTCAATTTCTTCAATTCTTCTTTTATACGATCCACTTCACCACCACCTTTACCAATGATGATACCAGGCTTAGAAGTGTGAATTGTAACAATCAATTTACCCAGCGTACGCTCTATTACGATTTTGCTGATGCCGCCTTTGTTGATACGAGCATTTAGGTAATCTCTGATTTTGTTGTCTTCAATCAGCTTTACGGCAAAATCTTTTTTATTACCATACCAGTTACTGTCCCATCCACGGATGATACCTAACCGGTTGCCAATTGGATTTGCTTTTTGACCCATAAAGGATATTTCGTTATTACTTTATAAAATTAGTTATTATCTACTATAATGGTTACATGATTGCTGCGTTTGCGCACTCTATAACCACGACCTTGAGGAGCTGGACGCATACGTTTTACAGTACGTGCACCATCTACAAAGATTGTTTTAACTATCAAGTTTGCGTCAGCTGCTGCTACACCACTGTTTGATTGCTCCCAGTTGTTGATAGCACTGCGTAACAACTTTGACAAAGGTTGGGCATTATGCTGTGGATGATGTTCTAAAATAGCAAGGGCTTTTTCTACCTTCATGCCTCTGATTACATCAGCCAACAAGCGCATTTTCCGAGGACCCGTTGGATAGTTTCTTAATTTTGCAATTGCTTCCATTATATCTTAAACTTTTATCGGAATTTAATTCCCGTTTCTGTTATTATTTTTTCTGACCTGAATGACCTCTAAAATTTCTGGTAGGGGCAAATTCACCTAATTTGTGACCTACCATAAACTCTGTTACATACACAGGAATAAATTTATTGCCATTATGCACAGCAAAAGTGTGACCCACAAAATCTGGTGTAATAGTGGAACGACGGCTCCATGTTTTGATTACAGATTTTTTATTAGTTCCTTCGTTAATTCCCAATACTTTTCCTTCAAGATTGTGATCAACATAAGGACCTTTTTTAATTGAACGACCCATTTGGTATTATCTTTATTGATTCAATAATTTTATACAGCTAATTTTTTACCATTGCGACGCTGAATAATCAACTTATCGCTGCCTTTGCCACGAGTACGCGTTTTTTCGCCTTTTGCGTATTTACCTGTACGACTTCGTGGATGACCACCACTTGCTTTTCCTTCTCCACCACCCATTGGGTGATCTACAGGGTTCATGGCTACACCTCGTGTACGTGGACGAATACCTCTCCAACGATTGGCACCTGCTTTGCCTCTTGTTTCTAGATTATGATCGCTATTGCTAACCACACCTACAGTGGCAAAACAATTGACTAGAATTTTACGCAACTCGCCAGAAGGCATCTTTAAAATTGCATATTTTTCTTCTTTGTTCGTAAGCTGGGCAGATGAACCTGCACTTCTTACTAATTTTCCACCCTGTCCCGGTTGCATTTCAATATTATGAATCATAGTACCGAGAGGCATATTTTTCATTTGAAGTGCATTACCAAGTTCAGGTGCAACAGCATTTCCTGATATTACAGTACCGCCAACTTGTATACCTTGTGGAGCTAGGATGTATCTCTTTTCACCATCAGTATATTGAACAAGTGCTATGAACGCGGAGCGATTTGGATCGTACTCTATTGTAAGTACTTTAGCTTCAATATCTTTTTTATCTCTTTTAAAATCAATTATTCTGTAATGCTTTTTATGACCACCACCTTTATAGCGCATGCTGCGGCGTCCTTGTGCATTTCTTCCGGCAGTGCTATGTTGAGGTTCTAATAAACTTTTCTCTGGTTTATTAGTGGTTATTTCAGCATAGGCATTTCCAATTCTCCAGCGGCTTCCGGCTGTAATTGGTTTAAATTTTCTTAGTGCCATTTGTCTTTTTTAATTTTTTTTAATTTCCTGTATATACTTCCAGTCCTAATTTAGGATGCACTATATGTTTGCATACAGGTCTATTGATTCACCATCCGCTATTGTTACCAAAGCTTTCTTATAAGATGGTTTTACACCAGATATAAATCCTGACTTTGTAAACTTATTTTTAGCTTTACCTGGTACGGTAATGGTATTTACATTCGTAACTGATACACCATAGAAACTTTCAATTGCTTTTTTAATTTCGAGTCTATTGGCTTTGCGATTCACTTTAAAAGCATAAGTGCGCAATTTTTCCTGCTGAATATTTGCTTTTTCAGTAAGGATTGGCTTTATCAGTATATCTATTTGTTTCATTACTTAATGAGTTATTTCGCTTATTGAAAATTATTCGCTTGCTTCAGAAAATATTTTGATGGCATTCTCTGTTATTACTAGTACATCTGCATGCATGATATCGTAAGTATTCATGTCTGTGATAACCGTACTTTCTACCTTTTGCATATTTCTTGTGCTTAGGTATAAGTAATTGTTCTCCAAAGTATCTGGTGTAATAAATAATGTTTTCTTATCAGCCAACTTCAGGTTTTTGAAGGTTTCAGACATTTGCTTTGTTTTTGGGGCACTCATTTCAATGTCTTCAAGGATGATGATGGCATTGTCTTTAGCCTTATAACTAAGCGCACTAATTTTTGCTAGGTCTTTTACTCTTCTGTTTAATTTGAAATCATAACCATGTGGTTTTGGCCCAAAAATGGTACCACCACCTTTATATAGAGGGTTACGAATATTTCCTTTTCTGGAACCACCGGTACCCTTCTGGCGGTGAAGTTTTCGACTTGCACCTTGTACCTCGGCACGTGTTTTTACCTTATGTGTACCTTGTCTGTTTGCAGCTAAATATTGTTTAACTGCCAAGTACATTACATGATCATTGGGTTCTATTCCGAAAATATCATCAGGAAGCTCTACGCTCCTACCTGTTTGATTGCCTTGTATATTTAAAACTTCTGCTTGCATGTGGAAACTGCTTTAAATTAATTCTGTAAATAAATTATGGAACCAATGTGACCAGGTATAGAACCACTCACAAGTATATAATTTTTTTCTGCGAAAATCTTTACAACTTTTAGCCCTTTGATTTTGATGCGTTGATTGCCCATACGACCTGCCATTCTCATTCCTTTCATTACACGGCTGGCATCGGAAGAGTTACCAATAGAACCCGGGGCACGTTGACGGTCATGCTGACCATGACTTTGCTGACCGACACCGGAAAAACCATGACGTTTAACAACGCCTTGAAAACCTTTACCTTTTGTGTGGCCAACTACTTCAATTTGTTCGCCTTCGGTAAATATTTCAACTGAAATAGTATCGCCTAAATTTTTCTCTTGATAATAATTGCGGAATTCTTTTACGAACCTTTTTGGTGCAGTTTGAGCTTTGGAGTAGTGGTTAATTTCTGCTTTTACGGAATGTTTCTCATTCTTATCTCCATAGCCTAATTGAAGGGCATCGTAGCCGTCTGTGTCTTTTGTTTTTACTTGCGTTACTACACAAGGACCAGCTTCAATGATTGTACAGCTAAGCTGTTTTCCATCGGTTGAGAAGATGCTGGTCATCCCGATTTTTTTTCCAATAATTCCTTTCATCTATTTTGCGGTTTGTGCCCCCGCAAGGTTATTAGGACATACCGGTGAAAGAAAACCGGAATTCAATCCTTGTTTGCCACCGACCTTTTCCTTTTACACTATTGTGCGCCTATGGCTTCAGAAGTACCGGTAGTAAACAAACCTCGAAGGGCTTGTTTATATTTTTTCTGCTAAAAGCAGTTTATTTTAATTTTGACAGAGCTCTTTTTTTTGCGTAAGCAAATTGAGAGATGTAATATGAAAAAAGATAGTTATTAAAATCTTATCAAGCTTTGATTTCAACCTCAACACCACTTGGTAAGTCTAATTTACTTAGTGCATCTACTGTACGACTTGAAGTTGTATATATATCCAATAATCTTTTGTGTGTGCAAAGCTGAAATTGCTCTCTGCTTTTCTTATTTACGTGTGGTGAACGTAAAACTGTGAAAATACGTTTACGGGTAGGTAAAGGAATTGGACCTGTTACAACCGCTCCTGTTCCCCTTACAGTTTTTACAATTTTTTCTGCTGATTTATCAACAAGATTGTGATCGTAAGAATGTAATTTTATTCTGATTCGCTGCGACATATATCAAACCCAAATTTTTGTTTGGGGAGCGCAAAGATAGTGGATAGTAGTATTCAGCACAAATGAAATTCAAATTTTTTAAAAAATATCTTGATTATTTGCTTTTCAGGTGGTTATAAAAACGGAAAAACCCCGAATCGGGGTTACTTCCTGGTGTTTTGATCTAAAATTATTTCTTTTTAGGATCCCATATTGAAGTGGGGAAATTATACTTGAAGTTTAAATTAATCAAATTAAAATGCTGTATTTCTGGAGTAACTCTACGGCCTGGCAAAATATTCGTTAACCCTTTATTATAGGTCAGCATAAGCTCATATTTATTGTCTAACATTAAGCCTGTACCTACTAGGAATTGCCAGTTTGTAGATGCATAATCAAATGAGAATTCCTTCTTGCTTTTATCGCCAAATTTTAAATTTCTCACTCCGATTAAATCCTTTTGAAGTTCATCGGTAGCATTTGGGTCAATATTTGGATCAAAATAATAGTATTTGTATTTGTATTCTTGCCCACTAATGCCGAGTTGGATATTCAATCCAGCATATACTTTCAAAACTAATCTATTGTTCTTTAGAGGAAATTTATATCCCGCTCCAAATGGAATTCCAATAAAATTTGGCCTTATTGAATAACTAATTGTAGAGTCATCGGTAACGATGGAATCTTTAAAAAAGGAACGATGGACAAAAGAAGTTCCCAGATGAACAAATAAACCAATATAGGGTGAGGTCTGAAATTCAACCCCAGTACCTACTTGCCAACCGGCATTTGTTTGATAACTTATATTTTTTTGTTCAGTCTTTCTTACGCTAATATCTGTAAGATTTGGCCCACCATATGCATGTATTGAGAATTGAGCATTTGAAACATTCGCTACCAACAAAAAGATAGCAAGTATAGTATATTTCATATTTTTAACTAAAAGGTTTACTTCAAAATTATATAGTAAGCATTATTGTATACAAATTGATATTTGCTAAATGATATAAAATACACTTTAATTTTTTATCAGATAACAGATCATTTGAAGACAGTTTTTAAAAAAATTTTGGCAAAAGTATGGGATTATTGAAATACTTGTACATTAACAGATGAGTTTATGGGTTTTCTAATTCTCAAATGGTTGTTTAAACAACTTTTTTTGTAACTTTGTACCTCAATTTTATTTATGAATGAAGCATATATAGTTGCCGGGTATCGTTCAGCAGTCACAAAAAGTAAAAGAGGCGGCTTTCGGTTTACCCGTCCTGATGACCTTGCAGTTGAAGTAATCAAGGGGCTAATGGCATCAGTTCCCCAATTGGAAAAGCATTTAGTGGATGATGTGATAGTTGGGAATGCTGTGCCTGAAGCTGAACAGGGATTGCAAGTAGGGAGAATCATTGCAGCCAGAAGTATTGGAGTTGATGCACCAGGAGAAACGGTGAATAGATACTGTGCGAGCGGATTAGAAACCATAGCAATTGCGACAGCAAAAATAAGAAGTGGAATGGCTGACTGCATTATAGCAGGTGGAGTGGAGAGTATGAGTATGGTACCTACAGTAGGATGGAAAACAGTACCTGCATACAGCATAGCTTCGGATGCACCAGATTATTATCTAGGCATGGGGCTAACTGCGGAAGCAGTAGCCAAGGACTATTCCGTTTCCAGAGAGGATCAGGATATGTTCGCTTTTCATTCACATCAAAAAGCAAAAGCTGCTATTGAGAATGGCTTTTTCAAATCTGGCATATTGCCTATAAATGTGGAAGAGATTTATTTAGATGAAAAACTAAAAAGAAAAACTAGATCCTTTGTAATAGACACTGATGATGGAGTAAGGGCAAGTACAACTACGGAAGCACTGGCAAAACTAAAACCTGCATTTGCAACTGGGGGTTCTGTAACTGCTGGCAATTCCTCTCAAACAAGTGATGGTGCTGCATTTGTAATTGTAATGAGTGAAAAATTAATGAACAGTTTGGGTCTTAAACCAATTGGTAGATTGGTAAATTGTGCTGTTGCGGGTGTAGATCCTCGTCTTATGGGTATTGGCCCCATTGCAGCTATTCCAAAAGTGCTCAAGCAGGCTAATTTTTCAATCAATCAAATTGATTTAATAGAATTAAATGAAGCATTTGCATCTCAATCATTGGCTGTAATTAGGGAGTTGAATCTAAATCCTGAGATAGTAAACATTAACGGCGGTGCCATTGCTCTTGGTCATCCGTTAGGTTGTACAGGTTGTAAACTCACTATACAAGTATTGAATGATATGAAAAGGCTGAATAAAAAGTATTCAATGGTGTCTGCCTGTGTGGGTGGCGGTCAAGGTGTTGCGGGAATTATTGAAAATCTTACCTAATAGGTTGATTCTATATATTCGACAGTACGAAGGGTATATTCTTTACAGTAATTGTATTTCGGTTATAACTCAAAACAGCATCTTCTTCTAGCTCCTTAAAGAGTGTGGTTACCGTTTGTCTGCTGCTTCCAATAAGATGTGCTATGTCGTCGTGGGTTAAATAATTATCAATTTCTGTTGAATCTTGATTTCTATTTTCTATCAATATCAATTGGCCAAGAAAAGACAACAATCTCGTTTTTACATCTTTGTGTAAAATATTTATAGATCTGTTTTCAAATTTACGTAAACGCTCAGCAATAAATTTACTATACGTAATGGCTAAGTCTGGTTTTCTAATAAGAATTTTTTCGAAATCTTCTATTCGAAACGCACAAAGACTGACATTATCTTTATAGGCTTTAGCAAATTCACCAAGCATATCTTTTTTCTCTAGAGTAAATTGACCAAAAAAGTCTCCTTTTGAAATTATTTCTTTGACATGCTCCCTACCATCCTGACCTATATAGCCTAATTTTATGAAGCCTTTTTTGATAAAGTAAATTCTGTTGTGATATTGCGCTTCAAAATAAATATAGTCATTACGCTTAGCTTCTAAAAATCCATGCAACACATCTAACTCATTTATTTCTTCCTGTGAAAGTAATCTGAAAATATTACAGTTCCTTATGAGAAGCATTTTATCCGCAGAATCCATTAATTTTTTTTCAAAACTAATAAAACAAAGACGAAATAAAAGATTGTTTAACAAATCATTCTCCTAAATCTGCCACACCATAGGATCCCCCAAATTGTTTGCACCAAACCAAGACATAACGAAAATCTGCTATATCCACACCAGAAATTACATTCCAACTTTGTGCACCTGAGCGTTGAATGAGTGATGCTACCTCTACTCCACCATTGATATTTGATTTGTTATTTGTTAAATAAATTCTCAAATCTGGAGGAGCAGCGGAAACGCTAAAATCACTACTTGTTTCAAGTTTTAAATTACCCCCGGTAACGAGAAGTGTGGCAGTACCTTTACTGGACATACCCGTAAAATTTCCTGCTCTAATTACCTGTAATTCAACAGGTGCACTGCTCACACCATCTGTCATAGCCATTACTGTTGTAGTGCCATAGGTTTTAGCAACGGCCTCACCATTTTCGTTTATGCTGGCAATAGTTGGTTCTGAAATACTCCAAGAAAAACTAATGTCAGGAATAATCTCTCCACTTATATTTTTTGCAATAGCACTAAAGGCAATCGTCTGACCAATGAGAGCACTGCCGGGATTTGGATTAATGGTAATAGAAGCTACACTTAAATCATCTCCTACAACATTTACCAATACTGAATCTACAGCATCATTATATTTAACATACAAGCTTGTGATGCCTGCTGTGAGTGAAGTTACAACTCCAACAGAATTAACGGTAGCAACGGATGTATTACTGCTTTCCCATAAAACAGAGCCCGGTAAAGTAGCTTCTAGGCCCATATCGTTATAGTATGTTAAAGTGAACGAATAAGATTCGCCAACTTTTAGGGCAACACTTGTTTCCAATATGTCCAATTCCTCAGCCACAGTAGCCAAAGGTGTATCTGCAGTTTTTTTGCTACAGGAAACAATCATTACAGCAAGAAAAAGAAATATTATGTTTCGCATCGTGATTTAATTTTTGTAAAACTATTTCCGATATTTAATCTTATCTGTCAGCTAAATGACATCTTTTACATTTTGAGCATCTTTAACAATTTGCTTTTAAAAAGATCTAATCTGCCATCTTAAATAAAAACCGGGTTTTATATATGGACCAGCTACAAATTCAGCACTTAATACGGAGTCATAATAAGATACCAGGTCAATGCCTGTACCAAAAGAGAATAGCCATTTATTTAACAAAAAGTTTGTCTCAGGCATTTTATTTTGTATAACTCCAGCATCTGCAAAAATTTTTGGATAAAATTGTAGATTTACTGTTCTAAATTTTTCGGGCAGAAAATTAATACTAATTGACTTGCTTATCACCCTACATTTTATTTCTTGTTTAATGAGAAGAATACCTGTGCCCAGTAAATTGTAATATTGATATCCCCTAATTAGGTTTGTCTGTTTTCCTACTTCAGCGTGCTTGGCAAAAGGGAGTTGTGCCCCACCCGAAAGATACGCTTCTATGCTACTACTGCTAAATAGTTTATGGTTAATTATTGATGAATAATAATGTATATCAATATTGGCTGATGCCATTTTAATATTGTCTGATTTAAAAATTCCAGCTTTTGCAATTTGAAAATTTAATGCAGACCCTTTTAAAGGATAAGCACGATTGTCAACATTCAAATAATTAAATTTGTAGGATGTTTCAATATAGCCTGCCTTATCTGAGGTACTTGGCAAGTAAATTGGATTTAAGTTTAATATGGTATCTGCTACTTGTAGTCTATTTATTGATATGCCAAATGTGTGCTTAGTAAATAAAGATTTTCTGTAGGAAACAGCAATCTTGAGGTTGCGTTTTGTACTTATAAATTCATCATCCTTCAAAATGGAATATTGATTATGCATAACACCATAGGCTATTTCTCGATTTGATTGCTGGCTGTAGCTTACAGACAAGCCTAACCTTTGCTTTCTATCAATTGCAGGATGTGAATAGGCTATCAGAAATTCCTTCCTAAATCCCGAGGAAAATGAAGCAACAATATGATCATTATATCCGGTCAAATTTCTCCATGAAATAGCAGCGCCATAATTAATTCGTTCCGGATCATGCATTTGCTCATGCCACCAAATATCAAAATCATCATCTGCAAGTTCAAATACCAGTGATGGGAAAAAATAGTTACGCTCTTTCACGATAATTTCAACATCAAGACTATCCTCTTTGATTTTAGTGACAAAATCTACATTTAAAAATAAACCGGTATTGATGATTTGTTTTTTTGCCAAGTCAATTACAGATTCAAAATCTATTAGCAGAATTGAATCCTCAGGCTGAAATGGAAGCTCACGCAATATGTATTCATTATTTGTTTTTTTATTGCCAGAGATGCTTATAGATGCTATGAGTAATTTTTTTTGATCGGACACCCTCATATAATTCATATAATTATATTGAGCATAAGTAGGCTTCAATACTATAAAAAGAGATACAATCAAATAAATAGATAAACACCTTAACATAGGCGCCAAAAATAATTTATGCCAATGAAAAATGAATGTCAGCTAAGTGACAAAACAGCATTAAACTATTTGTATCGTTTTGTTAATATTTGATCTAATCGTATGATTGTCATATCGCTGACATTTGTTGAGTACCTGCCACACCTAATTTAGCAAAAAAAAAGATGAGAAAATACATTATCGTTTTATTTGTATTATCAGCAATACAAGCTACAGCCCAGGACCAAACTCTTGCTAAGAGAGACCAATATGTAAACTTAGGAGCAGGTTTTGGAAGTTCACAGACTAGCATTTCAGGGGCATATATTCACAATTGGAATTTAGGGGATAAAAAGAAATTCTTTATTGGTACAGGCGTAAGGTTTACAAGTTACTTTGGAAAAACCATTGATTATTTGAGTGCTCCAGCAAATCTGGCTAATGAGGAAGCTTCTACTGATACAATAATTGCCGCAAAGCCTCAAACTAATTCATTAAACGCAATTGTCAATCTAGGATACAATTTTAGTAGCAGACTACAAGCGGGATTTAATATTGATGTGATAGGTCTTGGTTTTGGAGGAAGTACAAATGCAATTGGCGGCAATACATCAACTAATGCTAAAGCTGCGAATTTTAATGTGCTGTTAGTTGGCAACAATGATATAGGATCACTCAATTCTCATTTTTATTTACAATACAAACTGAAAAGCAATCTTGGATTTTATGCAGGATACCAATATTTATTTACCGAATTAAAATCTGATATTCCTTTACAAACTATTCCTGAAGACAATGATCGTTTTAGAAATAAAGCATCAATGGTATATGCAGGTTTAACATATCATTTTTGATTTCGAAAATATTAGGCATGGCATTAGTACAATTATTATATAATCAAGGAAAAATTATTTCTATGAAAAAAACAATTATTTATTTTTTAATCGCTTCGGTTTTATTTTCATTTTCAACAGTTAAAGAACTTACACCCTCTGATACAGGTTCATCCATAAAATTTGTCATAAAGAATTTTGGAACAAATGTAGATGGCAGTTTCAAAGGCTTACAGGGTAAAATAAATTTTGATGCAGCCAATCCAGGGGCCTCATCAATAAACATAAGTGCAGATGCTAATTCTATCAATACAGGTATTAAAATGAGAGATACTCATTTGCGTAAGGAGGAATATTTTGATGTAGCTAAATATCCACGTATCTCATTTACTTCTTCGAAAATTACCGCAGGTAGTGCTCCCGGTTCCTTTCAGGCTACGGGAAAGTTTACTATAAAAAATATTACAAAAGATATAAGCTTCCCTTTTACTGCTGAATCTTCTAACGGTGGTATTTTATTTAAAAGTAGTTTTAAGATAAATAGAAGGGATTATGGAATAGGTGGCAACAGTGCCGTTATGAGCGATTTTGTTACAATAAATCTGAGCATTTTAGCCAAATAAAAAAGCCGCTTAATAATAAAATTACCGCTTACTCATTTTAAAGCCGTACAAGATTTGTACGGCTTATTTTTGTTATATCAACTCAACCCATATGATGAAGTTGAGTTTGTTTTGAAGAGTTGAAAGGTAAATTTGATAATTGTTTGAGGTAAATTTTTGGGGGATGAAATAGTAAACTATTTATAAGTAAAAAATTGTGCTTATATGTATAAGTATGCTGCGTTTCGGCTTTGTAATAAAAAACTGCATCATCTGGTCAAAATACACTCTATGGGCGGCCTTAATAGGTTAGGCTAAGTTTAGCATATTACTTTATTTATCTTTAAAAAAGAACTATGCTTATTACAAATCACTCACCTTGATGGTTTTAAAAAACCTAATCAATCAACTGAATGCTGTTTTTATTATTCACAAAAAATAAAATTAAAATGAGAAAGTTTCAAAATCTACTGGCCATTAGTCTTTTATTATTCCCCCTTCTGTCAAAGGCACAATGGTCACTAACGGGCAATGCAGGTACAAATGTTGTAAGCAATTTTCTTGGTACTACAGATAACAAAGGTCTTGTTTTCAGAACCAATAATATTGAGCGGATGCGTTTCAATTCTGCTGGAAATTTAGGCTTAGGGCTTACAAATCCGACTTCAAAATTTCACATAATTGGCACTGCCACTACATCCCTTACATCTGCCGGGTACATTATTTCTGGTGATGTAGGAGGATCAAATTTATCGTTGGATAACAATGAGTTACAAGCTAGAAATAATGGAGCCGCTTCCACTTTATATTTGAATTATTGGGGAGGCAATATATGGGCAGGTAGAAATGTATTTAGTCCAACATTGTATGTCAACGGCACATCCGCACATGTGGGTATTGGAAGTACTGATGATGCAAACTATCTCTTAAATGTATCCGCAGACGATGTTTATGGAGGTATAGTTGTGCAGAATCATGAAGCCTTACTACCTTCCATCTACTTAGAGAAAACAGGACTGGGTGCTGCCATGTTTGCAGAAAAAACAGACCCCACCAGTAGTTCATATACCATACAGGCCAATACAATTGGTAATGGATACGCTATGGCAGCATTTGCCAGTACAGGACAAGCTTCCGGAATTTATACTTCATCAGAAAATAACCATGGCATATTTGCTGATGGTGGAGGAGGTGTAGGTGATTATGCAGGATATTTTAATGGCAGTGTTTTCACTACTGGATTATATCAAAGCAGTGATGCAAATTTGAAAAAAAACATTCGTGATCTGCCAAATGCACTTCAAATTATACAACAACTTAAACCGAAAATCTATGAATACAAACAAGAAGGAAATTATGCTTTAATGGATTTACCAAAAGGAGACCGAATTGGCTTTCTGGCGCAGGATGTAGAAAAATTGCTACCCAGTCTGGTAAAAGATTCTTATTTCGAAACAAAGAATAATCCTGTAATTGCTAAAGAGGCCACGAATTATGAAGCAGCGGGCAAGCCAATGCCTTCAGAAAGCATTGAATTCAAGGCATTGAATTATACTGAAATGATTCCTTTATTAGTAAAGGCGATTCAAGAACAGCAGCAAACTATCAATGCATTACAACAAAAAGTTGATGGATTAGAAAGCAATTTTGCAGGCCAATCAAACACAAGCATAAATAGTAACACAGGATTATTACAAAATATGCCCAATCCATTTAGCAAAGAAACTGTAGTAAATATCTCTGTACCTACCGCTGTAAAATCAGCAGTGCTTGTTATTTCAAACAGTGCAGGTAGAATTATGCAACAGTTTGTTTTGACAATTGGCAAACAAACCATACTTATAAATGGAAGTAACTGGGCTACCGGTCCTTATTATTGTAAATTGATAGCAGATAATATTACAATAAGTCAATCTACGATGCTTATTGTTCGATAAATCTATAAAAATATTTTCTGTAGCAGGTAAACCAAAATAGTTTACCTGCTTTTTTTTATTTTTGCACCTATTTTATAATATGATATCAACAATAAAAATACTTGGCATTTCATTTATTAATGAACCGCCTCAAAACGTGGTAAACCTACTTAGTAAAAGCGGCGGATTGCTTGTGGTGCCAGCTGCTCCTGCTTTAGTAAATATTCAATCAGATAACAAATATTATGATGCACTTAAGACTGCCGATATTGTAATTGCAGACAGTGGATATATGGCTTTATTGTGGAATCTTTTTAAAAAACCACGCATCATCCGTATAAGTGGTCTAGAATTTTTACGCGTTTTTTTTGAAGATAGAACGGTTTGTAGTTCCAAAAAAATACTTTTGGTAAACCCTACTCCTAAAGAAGAACAGGCAAATATCAACTATTTGAATAGTAATGGTTTTTGCATAAGTAAAGATCAATCTTATTTGGCACCAATGTATAATAAAAATGATGTGGTGGATGCCGCATTACTACAAATTATTGAAGCGCAAAAGCCGGAATATGTTTTAATAAATATTGGTGGAGGTACCCAGGAGAAACTTGGTGCCTGGCTTAAAAATAATCTCAGCTATTCACCAGCCATCATTTGTACAGGGGCGGCCATTGCATTTCTTACGGGGCAACAGGCAAATATTCCACATTGGGTGGACAAATTATATCTTGGTTGGCTGATGCGCTGTATTCAAAATCCAAAATTGTATATACCAAGGTATTGGAACTCTTTTAAATTGGCTGGTACCATTTTAAAATACGGTAGTAATTCTCCTGTATAAAAATATTTTTCACTAACTGGAAAAATTCCCTCAAAGCCCTTTGATTAAATTGTACAAATAGATAGTATATACCTCAACATTTTATGCTCAGTCAAAATGGGGCATAGCATGGGTTGTTTATTTTTCTTGGGGCATGAGTTAACCCATGGGGCTGTTTTAAAGGATAAAAAAAGGATTTTATTTTTTACTTTCTTCTGCTATGCTCCTTGGGGCATGCATCCAATATCTTGGATACATGCACATAATCGCATGCATCATCAAAATACTCAAAATTCTGTAAAGGACCCAGATTGCTGGGGCAAAACAAAATGGCGAAATAAGGTAGTACGTATGCTACAACCGCTTTTACCCGGAAGCCACCATCCTGTTAGCTATACATTTTTATTTTGGTTTTTTTCCTTTTATAGCTTTTACATCTGTTGGTTAGGCAAAGGAATTCTACCTAAAAAAAGGGAGCGTTTTTTGTGTCGATTCTATTTTCTTTTCATTCACAGCACATGGCTTGTAGCCGCATTAATTTTACATTCATGGGGTATATTGCTCTTGCTTATTATCCCAATAGCAGTTGCAAACTTTGTTACCATGAGTTATATTGCTACCAATCATTTTCTAAATCCATTGACAGAGTTTGTAAATGACCCGCTTGTAAACACACTAAGTGTAAGAACAAATTCATTCTGGAATTTTTGGCACCTCAATTTTAGCTATCATATAGAGCATCATGTGTTTCCTTATATGAGTCCTAAATATGCCCCACAAGTATCAAAAATATTGAAAGAGAAATACGGCAATTTATATAAAGCAATGCCACATTTAAAAGCTATTCAATTATTGTATGAGAGACCGAAATTCTATTTTGATGAGCTACATCTATTTGACCCCAAAACAAAAAAGATATATCCCACAATAGCACTTGACGAAATGCTTTAATAAACACAATCTTGTTAAAATACTTTAAGAGTTATAACAAAAATAAAGCAGAGGTTTATTTTTGGACCTGAATGAAAAAAATATTTCTACTTATTTGTCTGATGATATCTGGGTTGACTTTGTCTGCCCAGCAACTAACCGGGGTGTGGAGAGGAACTTTCTACTCAGGCTATGGTTTTTATAGACAACAATATAAGTATGAAGTACAAATCAATCATTTGTCAAATAACTCTATTAAAGGGGTTACATACAGCTATCGCACCACAGTATTTTATGGGAAAGCAAATATGCAGGGCATTTATTTCAAAGACAATAAAAATGTTTTGATAAAGGAACTGAATCTCATTGAATTAAGAATCGAAGACAAAAGTGAACCTTGTGCAATGACCTGCAATTTGGAGTACAGTAAATCTGGAAAACTAGAAATATTATCCGGCACATTTACAAGTGTGAATACTAAAACAAAAACAGATTGTGGTAGTGGCACAGTCTATCTTGAAAAAGTAATAGAATCTGATTTTAAAAAAGAAGATTTTCTCATCAAGAAACCAACAATTAAACCACCAACCAGCTCCCCACAAAAAAAAGTAACTCCTTTACCTCCTGTACAAAAAAAGGTAGTACCGCCCACCAATGGCTCTACACAAAAAAAGTCCACTCCTCCACCTGTGGTACAAAAAAAAGTAACCCCACCTCAGCAACAACAAAAAACAAATCCTATCCCTAAATCGGTAGATACCATTTCACAAAGTGAATATAAAATTGAACCAACACCTCCACTAAAAAAGGTATTGCCTCCACCACCTGCCATTTTCAAAACAAGAACAAATAATCTAGCTAAAACCATCATCACAACAAATCCAGATATTTTGGTTGAAATTTATGATAATGGTGAAATAGATGGAGACACCGTAACAGTGTATCATAACAACAGCATTATTGCAAACAGGAAAAGACTTACAACTAAAGCCATTTCCCTGCCTGTAAAGGCGGATGCATCCAACACAATACATGAATTTGTATTAGTGGCAAATAATCTTGGCACCACGCCCCCAAATACAGCACTCATGGTGATAACCACAGGTGGTAAACGTTATGAAGTTTTTCTTTCAGCGGATAACGACAAGAATGCTAAAGTGGTTATTGAATATCGTAAACCTTAAAGAGTTGTAGGCACATTTCTTCCTTACTATTTTTTGGATTAAATAGGGTCATTCCTATATTTATAAAACCATTGCACCTGCGTCATCCCCTACCTTTGCCATCTAAAAAATTTGGCGGTATGGAGTATAGAATAGAAAAAGATACAATGGGCAAAGTGCAAGTGCCTGCTGGTGCCTATTATGGCGCTCAAACACAGCGTAGCATTGAAAATTTTAAAATTGCACAGGACATCAACCGAATGCCCAAAGAAATCATCAAGGCATTTGCTTATCTTAAAAAAGCTGCTGCCATTACCAATATGGAAGCAGGTGTACTTCCATCAGATAAATGTGAAATGATAGGCAGGGTGTGCGATGAAATACTGACCGGATCATTAGATGCTTATTTTCCTTTAGTAGTATGGCAAACCGGAAGTGGTACACAGAGTAATATGAATGTAAATGAAGTGGTTGCTTACAGAGGCCATGTGCTGAATGGTGGCAACCTGGCAGATGAATCAAAATACCTGCATCCCAATGATGATGTAAATAAATCTCAATCATCAAATGATACTTTTCCAACAGCTATGCATATTGCTGCTTATAAAATATTAGTTGAACAAACCCTACCTGCTTTGGAAAGCCTTCATGCCACTCTTCATGCAAAGAGTGTTGCATTTAAGCATATAGTAAAAATAGGACGTACCCATTTTATGGATGCTACACCACTTACCTTGGGCCAAGAGTTTAGTGGTTATGCTTCGCAATTACATCATGGTATAAAAGCCATTAAAAATACGCTGGAACACTTAAGTGAATTGGCACTAGGTGGTACGGCAGTTGGCACAGGTATCAACACTCCTCCCAACTATGCAGAAAATGTAGCCCATCACATTGCGATAGTTACGGGTTTACCATTTGTAACCGCCGAAAATAAATTTGAAGCTTTGGCTGCGCATGATGCCATTGTAGAAGCACATGGTGCTTTGAAAACTGTTGCGGTAAGTCTTATGAAAATTGCCAATGATATCCGTATGCTGAGTAGCGGCCCACGCAGTGGTATTGGTGAAATATTTATACCGGATAACGAACCTGGATCTTCTATAATGCCAGGCAAGGTTAATCCTACCCAATGTGAAGCACTTACTATGATAGCAGCACAGGTAATGGGGAATGACGTAGCCATAAATATTGGCGGTGCTACGGGTCATTTTGAGTTAAATGTTTTTAAACCTGTAATGATTTATAATTTTTTACATAGTGCTCGCCTAATAGCCGATGGTTGTAATAGTTTTAATGAAAAATGTGCAATAGGTATTGAACCCATTGAAGCCAATATCAAAAAACATGTGGACAATTCACTCATGCTTGTAACAGCATTAAACACTAAAATTGGTTATTATAAAGCAGCAGAAATTGCACAGAAAGCGCATAAAGAGGGAACAACACTAAAAGCAATGGCTGTGCAGCTTGGCTATGTAACATCGGAAGAATTTGATGCTTGGGTAAAACCTGAAGATATGGTGGGTGAAGTCTAATTAAACCTAACCTAATTATATTCTGCAAATAGTTTAATGATGGTTTAATTTTATTATAGACTCATTAGAACTAGGGCTAAATATATATGTCACACTAAAATCATTTTTAAGATATACGCCTCTCAAAGCATTATAACTATGGGAGGCATTTTTTTGGGGGCCAATTCGTATTTACTTATAAATTACACTTTTAAAAATTTGCCTTTTATTTTTACTTTACATATACGAAATAGGTACTAGTTACCAAACAAAATATTACCATATTTTGCCTCAACAAACTATTAGCTATAAACATCGGCAAAAGAAAATAATGGTTTAGAAGACATGCTGCATCGTGGATAAAATGCTATTATAAAAATGATAAATAAAAATTAAATTTGATTTTCAAAGATACTATTCGTGAATTACAAAATATTACTCCAAACTAAATTTATCACTATCTTTATAAAAAGGAAATTTTGTTCTTGTATCTAAAAGTGGTTGCTTACTTAATGTGGTTGTAAATATTTTTTCATCATCCGCATAATGAGCAAGTATAAGGCCTGTAGGGTGAATGCACATACTATTTCCACTATGATAAATATTGTTACCATCCGTACCTGTACGATTTACACCAATTACAAAAGCCTGATTTTCTATTGCTCTTGCCTGAAGTAATATTTTCCATGCATTGCTACGCCTTTCAGGCCAGTTGGCAATATAAATAATGAGGTCATATTC
Source organism: uncultured bacterium (assembly GCA_964293305.1). Classification (GTDB taxonomy): domain Bacteria; phylum Bacteroidota; class Bacteroidia; order Chitinophagales; family Chitinophagaceae; genus CALAGJ01. The sequence continues at coordinate 25,896 of CAXYYO010000006.1, forward strand.
AGGTGTGTTTTCATGTTGAGTGGTCTGTCTTGCCCATACTGGAAAACGCAGGTCATAACATACTTGTAAATTGATATTCCAACCACAATAGGTCACTATTTTTCTTTCTTTGCCACTACTATAGTGTTCATCTTCTCCAGCATAAGCAAAAAGATGGCGTTTATCATAAAATGAAAATTGACCTGTGGGCTCCATCCAAATCATGCGATTATAATAATTGCCATTATCTTCAATGATAATACTACCTGTAATGATTGATTTTTTTTGCTTTGCCTGTGCTTGTAGCCATTGAATGGTATGACCTGCTAGGGATTCTGCAAACTTCTCTGGCTGCATACTAAAACCTGTAGAAAACATTTCGGGAAGTACGATAATATCAGTTTCTGGACACAGTGATATCTTACCTGCTAGCATCGCCAGATTTAGCACTTTATCTTCCCAGTATAATGAGGTTTGTATGCTTGATATTGTAATTGATTCTTTGTTCATTGCTTGTGTTGAAACATTGCTCTTGCCTCTTCTAAATCTTCTGGGGTGTCAATACCAATTGTTGACTCATTGGTAAGCATCATTTTTATTCTTATACCATTTTCAAGGTAGCGAAGTTGTTCTAGTTTTTCAGCATTTTCTAGCAACCCCACCGGCCATGTAGTAAAAGCCATAAGTGTATCTTTTCGGTATGCATACATGCCAATATGTTTATAATATTTGACTACGGCACTGTCTCTTATATGTGGAATGGCAGCTCTGCTAAAGTATAGGGCAAAATCATTTTTATCTGTTACCACTTTTACATGATTTGGATTCATTATGGAGCTTTCATCATCTATGAGATGCATGAGGCTGGATACTTTTATTTCCTTGTTTTTATCCTGCTCAAAAGGAGCTAATAAAAGGGATAGATTATTCTTATTGACAAATGGTTCGTCACCCTGCACATTTACTATTATATCTGCATCAATATATTCTATGGCTTCGGCTATTCTATCGCTCCCACTAGCATGGAGTGAAGAAGTCATAACAGCTTTACCACCCTGTGCTGTTATTAAATTTTCAATCAGCGGATGATCTGTTGCTACTAGTACTTCGTCAAACAAACCCGTAAGACAGGTATTTAACCAAGTGTGTAGAATAACCGGTCTATTATCAATCAATTGCATCAGCTTGCCGGGGAATCTGGTGGCAGCATATCGTGCAGGTATTACTGCCAATTTTTTCATGCCTGCAATATGAAATATTTCTTTGATACATTCTGCGTAGCAGTAAATAAAATTACGTTTGGATTCATTCTGCGTAGAGGTAAATAATATTACTTTTGGATTCATTCTGCGTAGAGGTAAATAATATTACTTTTGGATTCATTCTTCGTAGAGGTAAATAATATTACTTTTGGATTCATTCTTCGTAGCAGTAAATAATAATACACACCCGCTTTAACCCAGATGATGAGGTGGAGAACAATTTTTGACTTTTTAATTAATTCTCTATTTCATCCTCCAAAAATTAGGCTCAAAGAGTCATCTATACAGCTTTTCAACATTTCATTACAAAGCGAACTGCGTCATCTGGATTTAACAAAATAGTTCATGTGTTAAACTTTATTTTTCATCCATAGTCCATGCAAAAGTTCAACTCTTGCAGCGGTAAAAAAACATTTATGAATCCTAAACATTTTTACACCCTGCTGATTGTTCTTGGTTTATTTATTATTTCCTGCAATAAAAATGAAGAAGATTTTGCAGCGCAAGATCCATTAGAAGATTATCTGAATTTACCCGATAATAGTTATGATTATGCATCTACCAACTGGCCTGTACATATTCTAAATGCATTAAATCTTACAGATAATACACCATCGGACAATGCAATTACGAATGCCGGAGCCACACTAGGTCGAGTATTATTTTATGACAAAAATTTATCGCTAAATAAAACTTTTAATTGTGCTTCCTGCCATAGTCAGGCAGCTTCTTTTGCAGATGATGAAATATTGAGTATAGGTTTTGACGGGAAGCTTACCAGCAGACATTCCATGCCATTATTGAACATTCGCTTTTATGCCTCCGGCAAAATGTTTTGGGATGAAAGAGCTCCAACCCTAGAGGAGCAAGTGCTTCTGCCCATACAAAATGAAGTGGAGATGGGTCTTTCATTACAAGAGTTGGTTGTAAGGGTACAATCTCAACCATATTATGCACCCTTATTTGAAAATGCTTTTGGGTCAAAAGTGATTGATACCAAATTAATTTCAAGAGCACTCTCACAATTTGTGCGTTCTATCGTAACATTTAATAGTCGGTATGACAGGGTAAAAGCCGGGCTTGACAACTTTTCTCCGGACGAAGCACAAGGAGAACGATTGTTTTTAAACCTTCCTCCAAATGGTGGTATATCCTGTGCAGGCTGCCATACACCACCCATGTTTCTTACATCAAATCCACAAGGCCCCTTTGCACTTTTAGACCCAAACGATACAGGTATAAATAATGAAAAAAGGTTTAAATCTCCATCACTCAGAAATATATCTTTAAGAAAATCCTTGTTTCATAACGGCAGTGTTACAAATCTTGACAACATGCTAAACAGACCAATTACTAGTGGCCTCAATCCCATACCTGCACATACTGTAGCACCACCAAATGTACAGGCATTTATAGCTTTTATAAATACACTCTCCGATAACGAAGTGATTACCGATGAAAAGTTTTCCGACCCTTTTAAATAGTAGATATATACCTCGCATTTTTTTACAATGCATTGGCTAATTTAATTTGGCATGAGAGAACCATCCAAAAATTTTACATTTCAACTTGGTTATAAAGTCACTTATATCATTATTTATCCAACCTATTTCTATTTTTTGAAATGATGTGTAAACAATTTTTGACTTTTTAATTATTTCTTAACCAAAAAACTTACTTCAAATACTCATCAATATAGCCTCCCAACTTTTCATTTCAAAGTCAACCACTATATCTGGGGTTAAGCAATACTGAATACAAAATTGGCAAAGTTGCAGTATCAAATAACTACATCATGATTTAAGTACGATCACTTGTATCATCTCTAATTAAAATGGCATTTGTGCCTGCGGCAAATTTTATTTTTCGCTCCTGCATCAGATTGATAATTTGAAGGTTGATCACCTCTTTTCTTTGAATAAACACTTCCAATGTTTCCTCCATACTAAAAAAATATTCAATGGTAATAACGTGTGCATTTTTTCCTGTATTACTTAAATATACTGTACTGTTTTCTGCTGAATTTTTCTGAAGTAATAATTTTATACCATCAATGAGTTGTGATAGATTATTGGTATTGGTTTGCAAATCTATCTCCAGCAATACTTCGCCCCTACGCTGTGTGCGTAATGTTATATTATCTAGGATGGTATCTACCATTTGCTTGTTGGGTACAGTAATATATGTTTTATGATCTGTGCGGATTCTAGTACTTCTTAAACCAATTTTTTCAACAGTACCATTAAAGGATTGCACTTTTACAAAATCCCCTACTGTAAATGGTTTATCAAAAAAAATGATGAAAGAAGCAATCAAGTTTTCAAGACTTTCTTTAGTGGCAAGAGCCAGTGCAGCACCTACAATACTCAGCCCAGTTACTAACTTGCTAATATCATAATTAAACACAAATCGAAGAATGAGCAGCGCACCAATAATGTTGAGGACCACTTTAAAAAAATCACGAAAAAAAATGACCAATTGATTGTCTGTTTTATCGGTAGTGGCATTGGCTTTGTCTTCTAATAGCAATGCTACAAATAACATAAGCCTTATGCAAAGTCTTGTCAATAAAATGATGAGCGCTGTGCTGGCCACACCTTCTAAAACTTTGTGCAGCGTAATGCCGGTATATATTTTTACATCCCATGCTGTCGGCATATTTAATTTTCCCAATGCAATGATGACCGTAAGCAGGAAAATAAAAAGACCTAATGGTTCAATGATATATTCAAAAAAATTTTGCTTCTTAAAAAAAGTGTCTTTTGAAAAGAATCTCAGAATAAAAGCTGCAAGGTATTTTGACAAAAAATTTCGTATAAAAAAAGCTGCCACAATAATGGCTATCACTAAGAGATAATTTCCTATTGTATTATTAAATATTAATCGAGTTAAGAAATCATTCATTGCTTTTATAATTCATTATTGGATATCGGCAAATGCCATCTCCTTCCAAAGTAATATAATCGGATATTGAGATAAATAATTTTGAAGATGCACTTATAACCATTGGCAAAGGGAGTTTATTTTCAGTAAATGTATTATAAGCATATTCCATCCAATATGCATCCTTTCTACCACAAAGTTTATTCGGTAATACCTGTACATCTGCCCAACCGGCAGCAGGCACTTTTTGCAGAAACCCACCATAATAATCAAAGATCATCCAACCATAATTGATATCGTAGAGGTAAAGTTTTGCATTGTCATCTATGATAACTTGTGGCAAAAAAATTTCATTAAAAAGCAATCGAAAATCGGCGGTTGAAAAGGCAATGCCGCCCATATCATCTATCTTTTTTAGTTTATATTCAATAGCATCAAAAACCCAATAATTATTATCATAGCTTTGTGCTACAGCTGCGGGTTGCAACACACCGGATTGTCTTAAATCAATAGTGTTGCGTAAATTTAAGAACCGATCCAATACAGCAATTGCGGCAAAATCTCTATAGAATAAAATCACTTTTAATGGATTACTTACATCCATACTTTCAAGGTTGCCGTATCGTCGAACATCATTAAAGAGACCAACACTATCTCCATTGTTATCAAATTTTTTGATACCATTATTTGGCAATTGTAAATACAAGTTGCCCAATGCATCTGCAAAGAAATTTTTATACTGTCCCGGTATGCAAGATTTCACAGGGTTTGCGGTATCAGTATAGTGGAAGGTAGCCCCAAATAAGGCATTGCAAGAACTGATTGTAATTGTAATAATGAAGAAGCTATAGACAAATAGATAACGACAAGCTCTTTTTAATGCCTTTGTATAGTTATCATATTTGCCTGTTAATGCTGCCATTGCTGCAAACTTAATTGGTGGCCGTCAAATACAGCATATGTAAAATGATTTATCCAATCTCCAAGATTTATATAATGGCTGTATTCATTTAATTTGATATCCATTGGCAAGTGCCTATGACCAAAAACAAAGTAGTCAATTTTTTTTTGTTTTAATTTTTCTTTACAGTAAATGACTAACCACTCTTTATCCTCTCCTAAAAATATTGCGTCTGTAGCCCCTGTTTTTGCCCTACTCTTTCTGCTGAAAAAATTGGCAAGTGCTATACCCCAATCAGGATGTATTGCACCAAAAAGCCATTGGCAAATGGGGTTTCTAAAAATCTTTTTTAGTATCTTATAGCCATGATCGCCGGGGCCTAACCCATCTCCATGACCTATATAAAATTGCTTATCATTCCATTGAAATTCTTTGGGTTGAAAATAAACGGGAATATGAATTTCTTTTTCAAAATAATCACGCATCCACATATCATGATTGCCTGCAAAAAGCATAATCGGAATGCCATTATCAGTTAGTTCGGCCAGTTTACCCAGCAGTCTTACAAAGTATTTTGGAACCACTGTTTTGTATTCAAACCAAAAATCAAAAATATCACCTGCTATTACTATCAATGCGGCATCAGTGCGTATTTGTTGTAAAAAAGCAACAATCATTTTTTCTCTTTCCAAGCTTTGTATGTAGCCCGGGGCACCGAGATGAAAGTCAGAAAGGAAATAGATTTTTTTCCCAGTTTCCAACCTCATTAGTCTATAGTTTTCTTTTGGTTAAAATAAGCCAAAACATCCCCATTGGGTATTGTGGGAAGACCGGTTGTATCTCCACAATACCAATATACCCAAGCGGATATCATTTTTTCACCAAGCTGAATATCTGTTTTATCCCTTCGGTAATAACAGATTTCATCTTCATCCGGATTAACCCCTTCGTAATCATCCAGCTGAGCAATAGCCCAGGAAAACTCATCCTGATTTTTTACTTTATATAATTCACCCACAATAGTAGCATCCGTATCTGTAGGGATGGCAACAGGTATTTGGTCTTTTTCAAATAATATCCCTTTTGCAGACACATTTGCCACTAAATCAAAATAATCACTGATATATTTATAGGCCGTATTATTAAATCCACTTCTCAACGATCCATATACAAATAGGTGCAAACAGTCTTCATTCATAACTATATTTTTTACTTTACAATCCTATCATCAGCAAGGAGACAAAAAACCTCTTTTGGACCATGTACTCCTGTTACTAATGTTTTTTCTATATCCGCTGTACGGCTTGGCCCAGACGCTAAGGTAATAAAGGATGGTATATCATTGTATTTCTTTTTTATGCTATTAAAAGCATCTGAAATATCATATACTAATTGGTTGCTTTCGGCAATGCAAATATGAATAGGAGCATATACACTGGCAGTGCGGCCTAATGGTAGTGCACTACTAAGCATAATACTACCGGTTCTTGCTATCAGCGCCTCGCAGGTTGTAATAGCTGCATCACAATCAGCAAGGTTTTCGTAAAAATTATGGCTGTATCCTGCATTATTCAAATATTGCCTCAGTGGTAGTTCACAACAAAAAATCTTAGACCAATTTCTGGTTTGTATAAGAATATTAAGTTGCTCTACAATTTCAGCCACATTGGCACAAAAGGCAAAGCGACCACTTAAAGCATTAAAATTTTCAGCAAATTCAATAGTGATATCCTGCTGCAAAGGCTGGAAGAAATCATTCGTATCAATAGCAAATGGCTGAGCCACAGGCTTTTTTAAACTACTGTTAATGCGTGATAAGATGTTTGCTTTTGCTTTACTTGGCTTCATGCAATCATTGCTTTATGCCACTGGGGCACTACTTTCATAAGGAGGTACACCAGCACTTATAGCTCCGGTATGTTGATGCTCCTCACCGTTTGGCTCTACGTCTAAAAGTTTCTTCTCTTCAAAAGGACGTTTACCTATAAGTTCTTCAACATCACTTTGAAACAAAACTTCTTTGGTCAACAATTCTTTTGCTAAAGTTTCCACTTGCATTTTCTTATCAGTAAGCAATTGAATCGTTCTCTTGTAAGCACTTTCTATCAGGCTACGTACTTCTTCATCTATGAGTTTACCCGTTTCCTCGCTATATGGTTTTGTAAAAGTATTCTCCTGACTGGGGTCATAAAAACTAATATTACCAACCTTTTCATTCATTCCATATACGGTTATCATAGAATATGCAATGCGTGTTATTTGTTGCAAATCATTGCTAGCCCCCGTTGATATTTTGCCAAAGAAAATGTCTTCTGCTGCACGGCCCCCAAGTGTCATACAGATTTGATCCATGAGTTGATCTGTGTTATACAGATATTGTTCTCTTGCTGTGTATTGCGCATAGCCCAAAGCTGCTGTACCCCTTGGCACTATGGTTACTTTTAATAGTGGATATGCATGCTCCAAAAACCATCCACAAACAGCATGGCCTGCTTCATGATAAGCAATAATTTCTTTTTCCTCCGGTAAAATGATTTTATTCCTCTTTTCAAGACCACCAATAACACGGTCAATTGCATCTTGAAAATCACTCATGTCAACAGCTTCTTTGTTTTTGCGTGCCGCAATGAGTGCCGCTTCATTACATACATTGGCTATATCTGCTCCTGCAAATCCGGGAGTTTGTTCAGCTAGCTTATGAATATCTAAACCCTGAGAAACTTTAATAGGTTTAAGATGTACTTTAAAAATATCTTCCCGACCCTTTACATCCGGGCGGTCAATCGTGATCTGACGGTCAAAACGACCCGGTCTGAGCAGCGCACTATCCAACACATCGGGTCTATTAGTTGCAGCCAGAATAATGATTCCTGATTCTCCACCAAAACCATCCATTTCAACTAATAACTGATTGAGCGTATTTTCTCTTTCATCGTTACTAACTATTGCATTACGACCTCTTGCTCTACCAATAGCATCTATTTCATCTATAAATATTATACAAGGAGATTTTTCTCTTGCCTGTTTAAACAGGTCCCTTACCCTACTGGCACCCACACCTACAAAGAGTTCTACAAAGTCTGACCCACTCATACTAAAGAAAGGTACTTGTGCCTCACCGGCCATTGCTTTAGCCAATAATGTTTTACCTGTACCCGGAGGACCAACCAATAAAGCACCTTTAGGTATTTTCCCACCCAAGGCAGTATATTTTTTTGGATTTTTTAAGAAGTCCACAATTTCCATTACTTCTACTTTGGCTTCATCCAAACCCGCTACATCAGTAAAAGTAATATCTACTTTTGTACCCTTTTCAAAAAGCTGTGCTTTCGATTTACCAATATTAAAAATGCCGCCTGGGCCGCCACCGGCACCTCCGCCTCCCATTTTTCTCATTAATAAAACCCATACCCCAACTAGCAACAGTACTGTTAAAAGTAAATTAGCCATTGGTCCAAACCATTCGCCTTCATCTTTTACAGAAGAGGACACTTCTTGTATGCCACGCTCTTTATATAATTGTTCCATACTGGAGTTGAAACTTTCCCAGTCAGAAACCCTAAATTCAAATAGAGGTATGTTGTACCTTTCAGGCATACGTGTTTTAAAATAATCTCTTGCATAATTTCCTTTAGCCTTTACACTATCTTCTTTCAGATATACCCTTACAACTTCTTTGTTATCAATTTTATCTATTTTGGCTACATCACCAGGTATAAGCATTTTCTGCTTAAATTCTTGCTCTGTAATGGTAAGAGTGTCTGGTGTACCATAATTTAGGAGATTATATCCTATTAAAAGAATTGCTGCTATAGCATATACCCAATAAATGCTAAAACGAGGGGCTTTCTTTGGGCCTCGTTCGTTAAGCTCAGGTTGCGATTGGGGTTTATTTTTACCTTTTGACATTGTATTTTTCTAATAAATTTATTTATGAGTGTCCTTTTTGCGGAGCATCACTCCACATATCTTCTAGTTTATAAAATTGCCTTGTGGTTGGTTGCATTACATGAACAACCACATTTATATAATCAACCAAAACCCATTGTGCTGTTTGAAAACCTTCATAATGATGAGGTTGTTCATCACAATCTTCCCTTACTTTATCTTGCACATGCTCGGCAATAGCTTTTACCTGCACATGGGTGGTAGCCTGACAAATGATAAAGAAGTCCGATACTGCTTCAGGAATATTCCTCAAATCAACTGAAATAATTAATTCTCCCTTTTTTTCCAGTATGGCATTGATAATGGATTTGATGATTCGTGATTGAAAGCTAAGTTTCCTAGTACTTTTTTTTCGGTCAGTTAAAACTGTATTTTGTTCCAATAAAATATAATTTGAATGATTATGTGGCAAATATCATATTTGTATATAACCAGATATAAAGCCTTTTGTTAATATCTTGTTTTTATTTTTGTCAAAAATAGGAATCTTTTGTCAGTCTCCATAAAGTCCATAAGAAGCAAAGCCCTTATTGTTTTGGACAGTTGCACCAGTACCAATAACTATGCCATGCAAATGGTACATAATGGCATTACTGAGAATGGTTTGGCCATATTATCCTCATTTCAAACCGCAGGTAAAGGACAACAGAAAAAAAGCTGGCATAGTAAACATGATGAAAGTATTTTACTGTCAGTCATTGTAGATGCAAGAGAAATGGCTGCTGACAATATTTTTCTGCTTTCTATGAGTATAGCTGCAGCATGCGCACAATTCTTTAGAGATCATACTGGAGCTACCGCTTATATAAAATGGCCCAATGATATTTATTGCAATGACAAAAAGGCCGCAGGTATTTTAATAGAACCAATTATACGTGGAAGTGTCTGTCAGTATGCCATAGTGGGTGTGGGTATGAATATTAATCAGCAAAAATTTGAAGAAGGGTTGGATCATGCCGTTTCTATGTTTATGATAAGAGAAATAAAACAAAATATCATTGAATTGACCAAAGAGTTGCAAAATACAATTATGGAATCAGTAAACTTTTGTTTTGCCTTTCCTGAAAAAGTAGTAGATCTATATAATACAATGCTTTATAAAAGGAATGATTTTGCACTTTTTACTATTGACCAAAAAAGTACAGCACATAAAGTGGTTGGCGTAAATAAAAAGGGGGAAATCATATTAGATAATGAAAACAGTTTTTACAAGTATGGAGAAGCAACATGGATAATACATTAAAAAAAATGCATTTCCTGCCCATCCGCTTATTCAATTCCAACTTATTTTTTACGAATAACTGATCGAAAACAAATAACTGTTAGTTTTAAAGCTTAAATTTTTAAATATAAATGAAAAAGCAATTACTCACATTCAGTTTTCTCTGTGTTAGCGCAGGATTGATGGCTCAAGCTAATCTTAAAAAAATGATTAGTACAGTTCAAGGTATTTCAGTTTATCACACAAATTTTAGTGAAGCAAAGCCCGTATTAATAGACAATGCTGCTGCTATGTTTGGTTTATCATCATCAACCAAACTAATCCTCAAAGAAACAATGAAGGATGAAATCAATAATGTTCATTATCGTATGCAACAAACTTATGATGGCATACCTGTTGAAAATGCTATGTATATTTTACATACACAAAACAGTAAACTTAATGCAGCTACCGGATTTATCATTACAGACTTTACACCTGATATGAGTATGCGTAAAAAAGTTTCAGTATCTCAATCTGATGCCATTAAAATTGCCATCAGACATACCAATGCCGAAACTTATATGTGGCAAATAGAATCTGCCGAGGCAGAGCTTAAATCAAATCCAAAAAATGGCATAAACACATATTACCCCAAAGCAGAAAAAGTATGGTATAATTCAGGCGACCAACTCAATCCATCCGCATTGAGACTGGCTTATAAGATAGATATTTATAGTGCAAAACCATTTGCCCGTGCATATTACTATATTGATGCACAAAACGGCACTGTGCTAGGCAAGGAAGATATCCTAAATACCAGCGATGCTGTTGGCACTGCCACCACCGTTTATTGCGGAAACCGCACCATACATTCTGATAAAATGAGTAATGGCAAATACAGACTTCGTGACTATAGCCGTGGAGGTGGTGTAGTAACACTAACCGGAGGTCTTTTTTCAAGTGGTAAAGATTATGTCAGCAATTCAAATAACTGGAGTTTAAGTATGCCAGCCAGAAATGCATTGGATGCACATTGGGGTGTGGAGCAAACTTATGATTATTACAAACAAAAATTCAATCGGAATAGTTATGACAATCAGGGAAGCGAACTAAAAAGTTATGTGAATTATTGGCTATTTACACTTATTCCAAATGCAAGTTGGGATGGTAATTCCATGCAATATGGACAAAAACTTGGAAGCAGTCAGGGTGTAACAGCTATTGATGTAACCGGACATGAATTGACGCATGGAGTAACACAAAGTACTAGCGATTTGAATTATAGTGGAGAAACTGGCGGTATGAATGAAGCCATGAGTGATATTTTTGGAAAATGTGTGCAGTTTTTTGCACGCCCCGATGATATTAATTGGCAGGTAGGAAATGAAATGAGCTGGGTTATACGAGATATGGCCAATCCAAACGCTTTTCAACAACCAGACACTTATAATGGTACTTATTGGAAATCCAATGCAGACGTGCATGTATTAAGTGGAGTAGGAAATTATTTCTTTTACTTATTGGTGAATGGTGGATCAGGAAAAAATGATCTCAATAATAATTATACCGTTTCAAGTATTGGTATTGATAAAGCAGCAGCAATTGCATATCGTACTAACACAATATATCTTACTCCAACTTCAAAATATGCAGACTGGCGCACAGCTTGTATCAATGCAGCTACAGATTTGTATGGTGCTTCATCCAATGAAGTTACACAGGTTAAAAATGCATGGTATGCTGTGGGTGTGGGAGCTGCTGCTGCAAAAGTAAGTTCACCTACTTTTAGCATCAATCAGTATTTATTACAACCCAATCCAGTACCGGGCAATCAATCTGTCATTCGTTTTACGGTAAATACTCCTGGAAGCATTTCCATGCAGATTACAGATAGAAATGGGAATGTATTAGTACAAAAAGCAGTAGGATATTTTGAAGCAGGTACTCATACATACACCATAACTGCATTAGACAAACTGCATACTGGAAGTTACTATGTTGTTTTATCAAATAATAATCAACCTCAAGGTAGAGCAGAAATGATGGTCGTACATTAGAATTGATACTTATCTAATTATATAATCCGGTACTACAGTGCCGGATTTTTATTTTTTAGGAATATCATTAAACCCAGATGATGCAGTTGAATTTTATTACAAAGCCAACTACATAACACGAACTGTTTAAGCAAACAATTTTAACTGCTTACATCCCGTCATCCATCAACCGATGATGGGATTTTTTTTTCCTTTAAATTATTTTGATAGGGGTAGATTAAATTTTTCTAACAAAACTTATTATACTGTACGAGCAAATATGCTGTTCATGGACCATTGGTAATCCTATAACAAAAATCTTCATACTTGATTTAAAAATTCGACTTACTTTTTTACATATTATCGCTACAAATTCTATTAAATACCATCTCAAATTTGATCAATATTTCTACAATATTTTTTTTATTTCAATACATTAATGTTAAAAACATTATTGCCTTGCAAAATGATTAAAGAATAAGTGCCAGCGGGCAATAATTTTAAATCAGACACAACAATATTATTAGTACCAGTTCTAAGTATTGCTGTTTGAGATTTCACCAATCGTCCATTCATATCAGACAAATAAAACTGAACAGCTTCGTTGAATGATGCAGTACATTGTACTGTAAATGAATGAATAAAAGGTTTGTCAAAAATTGCGTATTCTGTTTTTATCTCATTGCTAATAGAAGCAATACCAGAATAATTACTTGTGCCATCTTAATTGACCCACTGAATACGATAAAAATAAATGGGGCTTTGTGCATTTAAAAAAATATCAGTAAATCCATAAGCTCATCGTTTTACGCATTTGCTAGGATTTCAAAAGTAATTATAGGGTTTAATTTATCCGATAATACATCCATTCACCTACAATAATTATTTTTACAGCCCATGCCAGATATCATCAATTTGTTGCCAGATAATATTGCCAATCAAATTGCTGCCGGTGAAGTTATACAAAGGCCCGCCAGTGCAGTAAAAGAATTATTGGAAAATGCAGTAGATGCAGGTGCTACTCATATACAACTTATAGTGGCTGAAGCTGGCAAGAGATTAGTACAAGTAATTGACAATGGCAAAGGGATGAGTGAAACCGATGCCCGTATGAGTTTTGAAAGGCATGCCACCAGTAAAATTAGCCAGATAGATGATTTATTTCATATCAAAACAATGGGTTTTAGAGGTGAGGCATTGGCTTCTATTGCTGCTGTGGCCCGGGTTGAATTAAAAACTCGTCGTGCAGAGGACTCATTAGGCAGTTCACTTGAAATTGAAAACAGCGAAGTACTTATTCAAGAGCCTTGCAATAGCCCTATAGGTACCAGCATCAGCATGAAAAATCTATTTTTTAATGTGCCCGCCCGCAGAAACTTTCTGAAAAGTAATAATGCTGAACTCAGACATATCAATGATGAATTTATTCGTGTGGCTCTTGCATTTCCTGAAATAAAATTTGATTGCTGGCATAATGATACGCATACTTTTCATTTAGAAGCAGGCAGCCATAAACAACGCTTTGTACAATTACTGGGCAATACCTACAATGCAAAATTGGTATCTATAAGAGAGCAGACAGACTATATGGATATTTATGGATTTGTTGGCAAACCGGAAGCTGCTCGTAAAACACGCTCTGAACAATATTTTTTTGTAAATAACCGCTTCATCCGTAGTGCTTATTTGAGTCATGCTGTAAGTGCTGCATTTGAAAATCTACTGCCAAAAGATAGTTATCCCATCTATGCATTGTATGTTGAACTTGATCCTGCTCAGATTGATATCAATGTACATCCTACTAAGCAGGAAATAAAATTTGAAGATGAAAAAATTATTTATTCATTTATAAAAGCAGCAGTACGCCATGCATTGGCACAATATAGTGTAGCACCTTCTTTGGATTTCTCACTGAATGTAGGTATACAGCAAAGCAATGCCATCAGCCAGCCCATAACAGAAAGTAAAAAAGAAGCTACAAAATCTGGTAGTTTGTATCAAGACTTTACCCAAAAAAATGTGGCCCATAAAATTAATCCTACCGAAGGCGCTGAACTAAAGCAATGGAAATCATTTTATGAAAGACCATTGCAGGAGGCCACAACAATAAAAGATTCAGATACCATAGAAAGCAGACCTAGTTTATATGCAACAGCATCTACAAAAACCCTTGAGCCAGAGGCACAGCTCCTACAAATACAACTCACTTATATAGCTGCACCTTATGGCAGCGGATATTTATTGGTACATCAGCAGCATGCACATGAGCGTATAATTTATGAAAAATTATCAAAAGCCACACAGGCTTATCCCATAGCCACTCGCCAAAGTTTATTTCCTATAACCATTGAATGTAGTATGCCTGATGCCGCACTCATGCAGGATTTGTTACCAGAGTTGGAATACCTCGGTTATAAGATAGAACCTTTTGGTGGCAATAGTTTTATTGTACAGGGTACTCCTGCAGATATACCAGCAGGCAATGAAAAAAACAGCATCGAATTATTACTGGAGCAGTATAAACATTTTAGTACAACACTTCAGTTTGAACCTCGTGAAAAACTATTGCGCTGCCTTGCCCGTCAGCAAGCTATAAAAGCAGGACAGAAGCTCAGCATTACAGAAATGCATCAACTCATCAATGATCTGTTTGCTTGCCAGACGCCCGGTAGTTCCCCCTCCGGATTGCCAGCATTTATAACATATAATGAAGAAGATTTGATGGACTTATTTGGAAAATAATTAAGGTCTAATATTTCATTTGGAGCAATTTATTTTTATATTCCCTTCGGGAAATGTATAAGAGATCAATAGCATTTAAAGTCTAATAAATAATAACAAATAGACTGATATGGCAAACCATAATTGATTTGAAGAATGTATCCATGAAAGCATATACTAAATACATTTTTTCTTTGAAAAACAATAAGACTATTCGCTATTACTTGAATATGAGTTATTGAACCTTAAAAAATTACCATACCTCTACCAAAATAGGCTACCTATTGGCAGCCTATTTTATTCACCCACTACTTCGTTGCTTTTTGTGCGCCAGATTTTGTGTTTGGCACCATCCATCTTTACAATTTTTGGCGTAAATTTTCCAACGATATCTACCAAAGCTTGTTGCCCTTTCATGACTTCATGAATATCTTTGTAAGCAAATGGAGCTTCATCCAATCCACCGCCCAAAAGTTTTACTCCATGCTTTTTTAGTTCCTCTTTAAACTGTTTATCCGTAAAGGTCTGAATGGCTTTTGTACGACTCATTTTTCTTCCTGCGCCATGCGCTGCTGAGTTTAATGAAGCTTCAATACCTTTCCCTTTTACAATAACCCCTGGTGCAGTCATACTGCCAGGAATGATACCCAACACATCCATACCCGCTGGTGTGGCACCTTTACGATGTACAATTACTTCTTTATTATTCCATTTTTCCTTCCATGCAAAGTTGTGATGGTTCTCTACTATTGTAATTGGGTTTCGGCCCAACTGTTTTGCAATTTTTTCATGAATAATGTGATGACAGGCACTTGCATAATCTCCTGCAAGATTCATCGCATTCCAATATTCTATACCTGCTTCTTCATCCAAGGATAGCCATGCAAGGTTCTTTGCTTCTTGTGGTAGCTGTCTTTTACTTATAGCAATCTTAGTATAGTGATTGGCAATATTTGCTCCCAATGCCCTTGAGCCGGAGTGAGATAATAATCCAATATAAACCCCGGCTTCCACACCAAGTATGGCATCCATTTCTGTAATCTCTACTACACCAAATTCTACAAAGTGATTACCACTTCCCGAAGAGCCAAGTTGCTTCCAAGCCCTGCTATGAAGGCTTTTTAATAAGGGCAGTTGATAAAATAATTCATGCTCCATCACTTCGTGATTACTAGCCACTTCAAACTGACCACCGCTTCCAAACAATGAAGCCTCATTGATTTCTCTTACATAAGAGGATTCTTTTTGAATCAATTCTTTTGGATCAATATCAAAAATACTTAGACACATTCTGCATCCTATATCAACACCTACTCCATAGGGTATTACAGTGTTTGCTGTGGCCAATACACCACCTATTGGTAAGCCATAGCCACTATGCGCATCTGGCATAAGTGCTCCTGCTACACTGATAGGAAGCTTTGCCGCCTGATCCATTTGATGCATAGCTCCTTCATCAATATGTTCCTGTCCAAATACATTAAAATCAATACCCGTTTGATTTAATAAAATGCTCATACCTGCTGATTCAGATGGTGGAATTAGTTTTACGGCAATTGATTTTAAAATTTCATCAGTCAAATATTCTTCCGGCGTATTTAGTATTGATTTTAAAATATTAAATGCTGCCTCTTTTGTATGATGTTTATAATATTGCTCCATAACCTGCATAGCCACACTTATAACAGGGCCTTCAGGCATTCCAATGGCCCTTAGTTCTTTTCCTGATATTTTTAATTTACTCACTTTATAATGCTTTATTTTTTTAAACTTGCTTGTTGTTAAAACATCCGGCACCCAAACAGCACCGGATGTTGATTTATTTTGCTGTTACAAATATTTGTTTCAACTGCTCAATCAAAACTCCATTACCATTTACACTGATATTGCTGATTTTTTCTGCAATCTTTTCAACATACTCCATCTCTTTCAGCTTCCATAACATGGCATTTTCTTTCATGAGTTTGGCAGTATTGAGTAAGCTACGAGTGCTGGCAGTTTCCTCACGCCGCATAATAGTATTTGCCTGCGCATTTTTTTCTGCTATCAACACTTTGTTCATGATATCTTTTACATCCCCCGGTAAAATAATATCACGAATACCAAAGCCCAAAACTTCTACACCAAGCATTTCAGCCTTTGATTTAACTTGATCTACAACAAATGGAACTAATGCATCTTTCTTTTCCAACAGTTCATCAAAGCTATATCCTGCAATGTATTCCCGCAGGGCAAATTGAAAAGCTACATATAATTGTTTTTCATATTCTTTATTTTTCAAAATAGCTTTCTCAATATCTGCCACCCTGTATTGTGCCTGTGCATTGATACGTAAAGCAGCTTTGTCTTTTGTCAAAATTTCCTGACCATTTATTTCTACTTGCTGTATCCGAGTATCCACTTTGGCAACTACTATTGCAATATTATTTTTCCACCAGTAGTATGTACCTGCTTGCAGTATTTCTACAAATTTACCATCTACAAACAGTACTGCTTTTTCATGATTTTCTACAGTATAAGTTCTGATATATGGTACTAACAATTTGTGCTGTAATAAACTACGGTTTATATTTTCAGTAATTTCAATTTTGCTGATATCTGCATATACAAATTCATAATGTATCATTCCTTTCCAGCATGCATACTGACCAGTGTTTAAAACATTTTTAAGTAACCCATTTTCGAATTGCAATGCAATGGCATTGTCCTTTACTTCTACTACATGCAATGCCTCTGCCAATGCAGCATCCTGAAGAAGGATATTTAATTCCATTAATGTAACAAATGGTTTGTTTAATTCATACAACACTGCAGTTTCATTAAACCACAACCAGTAATTACCTTCTTTAAGCATTTTTTTGTACACGTCATTTTTGAATACCAACGCTACTTGGTATGCGTACACTTGTAACCGTTTCATAGTTTTATATTTCTATTATTAAAAACAAATTCTTTTAAAAGCCCGGTTTACAACTACCATTTTTTTTTGCGGAGCAATATTTTGATGTTGTTGATTGTTTCAGTACGTTAAGAAATTGCAGTAAAAAAATCACTGGTCTTTCTGTTAGAAGTGAAATAAATTTCAACATCATACACATTGCCGCAGGCAGCAAAAAAAATTGTTGGTCTCTTTTTCACAGTTACTTAAAACGTATGAATCGGATGACTACCGGCAATTGTGGCCGGGCTTATATTTCACCATTTTTTTGGCAGTGGTGTACTGCACTACATCAAGCATCCCTCTTGCTTTGCATTACCATTTTGCTACCCTTTTTTTATCAGGGACGGGAGTCGAACCCGCATGATTGCCTGTTACTCTAACCATCTGAGTTATCACGTACAGTGAATGGGAATCGAACCCATGACACACAGGTTATGGTGGAAATTGCATATTGATGCATCAGCATACAGATAGCTACGGCGTCTGCACTACAGTGTTTAAATACACATGCCAGGTTTACTATCAACATACGGATTTCCATCTTGCCGTTGAGCAAGTTTTTGAGCTGAAATAATCAGCAATATGTTAACCAAATTTTGCAGTTAAAATTTATTAAATAGTCAACCGCAAAAAAGGTATTTAATTCATCATCACTTCTCTTCTAAAACCAAGTACAGGTGTTCTTTGCTCTGCCTCTTCCCCAGTTCCAGGGTTTGAAATTTCTGCAATAGTCATTGGCTTTGTAATTTTCTCGGCAAGGCCGAAATGCATACTAATGTACTGTGCTTTTCCTATACTTAATTTTCCAAACCCCTATGCGTTAAATCTTCCGTTGCGAATGGTGCAGGAACACTATAAAATTCCATTACAACCAATCCCATAAGTAGTGGTGCCCCAAGGAATTGAACCTTGATATCCGGTATTTCACACCGGTGCATCTATCCATTCTGCCAAAGCACCATATTTGTTTTTATGCATCAGCTTTGAAATATTCGTACTGATTCATGTTATAAAAAACTGAGTCCCGCAGAAGATTCGAACTTCTTTATTCCGGTTTGCAGCCGGATGCATACTGCCATGTCTGCCAGCAGGACTATTAGAGGATGAAAAAGGATTTGAACCTATAACCATTGGCTTAACAAACCATTGCTCTACCATTGAGCTATTCATCCATAACAGGCTCTGTTTTACTGAGCTAAAATTTATATACCACAGCACAGCAAACCTGTTGTCAAATATTTTAAATCTTGTTGGCCCGGTGAGACTCGAACTCACAACTCTCGGTGTAAAAGACCGATACTCTAATACCAATTGAGTTACGAACCAATTTGAAATGATTACATCATCCTGTTTTAATAACTATCATAAATTTTAAATCAATATTTATTAGGCTTCGCCCAATGATTAATATATATTTTATTTCATTCTTTCAACATACTTTTAGATTTATACTATCCATATTTATGACACCATTGTAAACCTGAACAGATTCGAACTGTTACTCGATAGTTTCTAAAACTATTGCCTCTTCCATTGGGCTACAGGCTTCTGTACTTGTCGGCCTCCTTGGATCTGAACCAATCATCTATTGCGTATAAGACAATTGCTTTATCCATTAAGCTAGAGACTAATACTTATAAACATAAAGCACCTGAATCTAAATATCTTTATTTGTAAGAATAAGTAAAATCAAACCATTCATATAAGGTTTTCAGCATTGAACTGAAAACTATCACAAAAAGTTTAGCTCCAAAAGAATGGGTTGTCTTCGGGGATCGAACCCTGTTGTCCGCATGCACAGTGCGGTGCTTTACCATATAAGCTAAAGACAACATATTGACATATTAGGGCTGTATTTGAACAATACCAGCAGTGATACTTTCTGCCAAAATTGACCATACACTAATAAACCATTTTATTATAAACGAACTACATATTCATCTGAGAAAGATTCAATATTTGGGTTCATTTATACTTCCAATATCTGTATAGCAGACAGGACTCGAACCTGCATCCTCTCCGTTCCAGGCGGAGTATCCAACCATTGGAATGCTGCTATATATTTTTTTCATTCTTTACTCATAAATGCCCCCGCTGCAACTAACGGGGATCATTTATCTCCTTCTGCACCTAATATTTTTTGTGATTATTTTTATACATGAATTTTTTATTTGAAAATGGTATTTGAAATGATTAACTACAATAAAAAACCCGGTCAATATTGACCGGGTTTTCCTGCATGCATAATGATACTATGCATGTATATAATCCGGTCGTAAAAAATTGAGATCAATTTCATTTCCTATAAAAAATACTGTGGGTTTATGCTGTGCATTCCCATAGCAATCAGGGTATGATTTTAGATCAAACCTGCCACTATTAAATCGTGTATGTTGTAAATAATTCAGCATTTTATTTTTTTCATTTATTATAGATTCTAAATATTTATTTATACATAAAATGGGTTCAACTTTTTTTTTAATTATTTGAAAAATAATTTTTTTAATATCTTATTATCTTTCAAATTCAATTGCTAAAACCCTTGCCATTACTGCATTTAAACAAAAACCCCGGCAGTCTTGCCGGGGCTATTATATTGAATTCGTTATTAACTTATTCGATGTGATAGCTTGCCCGACAATTAGTAAAGTCAACTCTGGGACTAAACCAATTTTTTGTTATATGTGATACTTGTTTATGCATTTTTTTTATTGCTGTGCAAAGATGAAAGTATTTATATGATGTTACCAAATTTATTTTTATTTTTTTCAAAAAAAGTTTTTCTTGAAAAAAATGATACCCATTTATTTAAAAAAAAAACATCAACAATTTAATTTGATAGATCATCAAAAAATATAAAAAATTAATCATTGGAATATCTAGAAAAAAAATAAATTTTATGACAACATTTTTTATGATGTATAAGCATTCATTTTAAAAGGTATCATGCTACCTTCATCATTGTTTTTCGAAACAAAATCATTGACTATCATCCGCAAGTTGAAAATTCTAATATATAAATGCATTCACTTAAACAGGCTTACCAAATATGCACCCTTGCAGAATCTGGCAAATACATTTTATCTCCGGCTTTTACATCAAACACTTTATAAAATGCATCTACATCTTGCATGGGTCCGTTTACCCTATACTTGGCAGGGCTATGAACATCTGTAAGCACCCTGCTTCTCAAACTCTCCGGTGTACTTTGACTCAGCCATCCTAAAGCATATCCTAAGAAATAACGCTGTGCAGGTGTAAGCCCACCAATAGGTATGTTTGCTTTATACTGTTCTGTTTTTACAAATGCATCCCACCCTAATAAAATTCCACCCAAATCTGCAATATTTTCTCCTAGTGTGGCACGTCCATTTATATATAAACTATCAATCACTCTAAAGCCATTAAACTGCTTTACCATAACATCAGCTTTCTTTCCAAATTTTTCTTCATCTGCTTTTGACCACCAGCTTACCAAATTTCCTTTTTCATCAAACTGTCTTCCTTCATCATCAAAGCCATGTGTTATTTCATGACCAATTGTGCTTGCTGCTGCATAGCCATAAACCAATGCATCATCTAATTCATCATCCTTATATCCGGGCACAGTAAATATTCCAGCAGGGAGTACAATTTCATTATTGCTAGGATTATAATATGCATTATAAGTTTGTGGAAACATATCCCACTCATCTTTATCCACTGGTTTGCCCAGCTTATTGATTTCATAAGCATGCCACCAATTTCTTGCATTTATGATATTTGACACATAGCTATCGGGCATAATTTTCATGGCACTAAAGTCCTTCCATTTTTCCGGATATCCTACTTTCTTACTGATGCTGGCAAGCTTTGTATATGCCCTTTCTTTTGTAGCAGTGCTCATCCAATCTAAAGATGTAATTCTTTCTTTCAAAGCAGTGCGTATGGCCTCTACAAGATTGCTATATCGAAGGCGTGCAGTACTGTCAAAATATTCCTTCACATAAAGTTTACCCATTAATTCCCCCATCATATTTTCTTGATCACCAATGACTCTTTTCCAGCGAAGCTTACGTTGCTTAGCACCACTCAATAGTTTGCTAAAAGCAAATGCTTCCTTACCCACGGTATCTGGTAATGCGTAGTCAAAAGCATCTACCACTCTATATTGCATATATGATTTCCAAGTACCAATTGGCATAGAAGAAAGGAGGCCATTGAGTGCTGTATAATATTCCGGCTGCCCCACAATTACAGAGTCTGTTTTGACTATGCCATTTGTTGCAAAATAGGATTGCCAATTGATAGCTGATGCCATTTTTGGTAAATCAGTAAACGCCATTTTATTATAGTTGGCATAAGGATTTCTCAGATCTTCTAATTTTCTGTGAGCAGCAGCTAGCTTGGTTTCAAGCATCATAATTTGTATTGAAGCAGCATCAGCGTCTGCCTGCTTGGCACCACTTAGTTGTAATACATTACTAATATGCTTTACATAAGCTGCACGGATAGCAGTATTACTACTATCTGTTGTAAAATAATATTCTCGTTCTGGTAGTCCTAAACCTCCCTGCCATAAATGCAAAGCATATTGTTCGCTGTTTTTGGCATCCTGATAGATACCAGTAGATATGGGGCTTTCGACACCAGAAATATTTAGTGCAGCCATCACTGCTACAAGGTCTGGCATAGAGGCCGCCTTATTGATTTTATCCAGCATGGGTTGTATAGGTTTCATGCCTTCATTCTCTATTTGTGCAGAGTCCATAGCCGCTTTATAGTAGTCGCCAATAATTTGCTCTGCACTACCGGCTGAAGACTTGGCAGCACCAGCAGTTTCTGCAATGAGTTGTAACCGTTTGAGGTTTTCTTCAATGACTAAATTGCCAATACCCCAGGAACTTTGATCTCCCGGTATTGCATTGTTTTTAAGCCATCCGCCGCAGGCGTACTGAAAAAAATCATCCGCAGGATTTACGGTTGTGTCTAAATGAGCTGCAAGAATATCCGCTTTTTCTACGGATGTATTACAAGCATATAAAGCAGTGCATAGTGCAGCTGCAAAGCATAAATTTTTTAGGTGCATATTAGAATTTGAAGAGGTGAATGTAGGGAAATAGGTTGGTGATATTACAAATCATGTATAAGCTTTAGTCTTGCGCCAGTTTAATCGTGTAATAATTACATTATAATTTAATTCCCCTAATTTGCGGCTTCTAAAATCAAAAAGCACAAACGAAAAATCGAAATATCATTATGGACTTTAGAAATTTCACACTGCCCTATCAGGTTGATGATCGTTATTCAAAAAAAGTAGCATACTTCTCAATGGAGTTTGCCGTTCATCAGCCCTTAAAAATTTACAGCGGTGGATTAGGTTTTTTATCGGGCTCCCATTTGCGTAGCGCTTATGAGTTGAGGCAGAATATGATTGGTGTAGGTATATTATGGAAATACGGATACTATGACCAAGCACGGAATCAGGATCAAACGCTGCATGTATCTTGGATGGAAAAAGTTTATAGTTTTTTACAAGACACAGGTATCAAATTTCAAATCAATGTACATGAGCATCCTGTTTGGGTAAAAGCCTATTATTTAAGTCCTGATACTTTTAATACAGCACCGCTATTTTTACTTAGTACAGATTTGCCGGAGAATGATTATGTATCTCAAACCATTTCCCATAGATTGTATGATGCTAACCTCAGCACTAAAGTAGCTCAGTTTATTTTACTTGGCGTGGGTGGAGCTAAACTTATAGACGAATTAGGCTTCAATCCGGATTTGTATCATTTGAATGAGGCTCATGGCATTTCATCAGCATTTTATTTATTACAGAAATATAAAACTGTTGAAAAATTGCGCAAGCATCTTGTTTTTACTACGCATACGCCTGAAGAGGCTGGCAATGAAAAACACGATATTCATTTATGCCATAAGATGAGTTATTTCTGTGGAATGAGCATTGATGAAGTGAAACAAATTACTGGCATAAGTGATGATGAATTCAATCATTCATTGGTGGCATTACGTTTTGCAAAATTGGCAAATGGAGTTTCCCAATTGCATGGCCATGTAAGCAGGGAAATGTGGAAAAAATATGCTAATATCTGCCAAATTATTTCGATTACAAATGCACAAAACTGGCGTTACTGGGCCGACAAACAATTGTATCGTGCACAGGAGGATAATAATGATTATGCATTTGACGATAGAAAAAAATACCTTAAAAAAAGAGCCTTTGATATAGTGGCAGATCAAACAGGTAAAGTATTTGATCCTAATGTACTTACTATTGTATGGGCACGTCGTTTTGCCGGATACAAAAGAGCAGATTTTCTGTCACAGGATATGCAACGCTTTAATGCATTGTTGTCCAATACAAATATGCCTGTTCAAATTATATGGGCTGGAAAGCCATACCCATTAGACTATCCCGCCATTTCTCAATTTAATAATTTGGTACATCTGAGTAAAAACTATAACAATGTAGCCGTGTTGGTTGGTTATGAATTAGGACTCAGTAAAAGATTAAAACAAGCAGCAGATATTTGGTTGAATAACCCACGTGTACCTAGAGAAGCAAGTGGCACAAGTGGTATGACTGCGGCTATGAATGGCGCAGTGAATTTTTCTACCGATGATGGATGGATACCGGAGTTTATCAACCAAGGTAATAATGGATTTGTGGTACCGAAAGCGGATTATCACAATATGACTATTCAAGATCAGGACGATTATGATTTAAAGACATTATATGATATCCTCAATAGACAAATACTTCCTATCTATTACAATAGCCCAGACACTTGGCGCCAGATTGTAAAGAATGGTATGCGTGACGTGAGGTTTAGGTTTGACAGTAATCGTATGGCGCATGAATACTATGAATTATTATATAAATAAAAGGTACTAAGCAAAAAAGCGGGAATTAAATATCCCGCTTTTTTTTGTAAAGCTGCATAGCATCGTGACATTTGAAATTAAAATTCAATAATAATAATTTGGAGCATGTAGATGGAATCTAGATAAATATTGGCCTTAATGATTTTGATTCATGTGTAAAAATATAGCGGTGTATATCCCATTAAAATAGATTGATACCTCCATTTCTTCTCGACTAAAAATAATCAAACATTTTAATTTTAATCAATTGCAAGCAGCCATTCCCACAATGCGTGCCAGTCCATATTATCTGTATCTGATGTAAGGAAATGGTTGTGAAAAATAACGGTACAGATGCCTCCTGTTTGCTTCAATAATTGAATATAATTTCCTAACTGCTGCTGCGCCGCTGCGGGTGTTTTTTTTTCATTAAAAATACAGTTTGCATCCATCCAGCAAAAGGGATGAATCATGAGAGGTGTAGCTGTATTTGTACTTAAATCAAACCATGTAAATGGTCTGCTATAAGACGCTCTAAATCCATTTATACCGCCATAACCCATAGAGAAATCTGTTGAAATGCCTGTGGCAATAAGTGCTTGATATATATAAGGCAAAATCATTAAAATATAATGCTGCCGGCTGAGCAATACGGGTTTTCCTGCTATAGCTTCTAGTGTACTTTTCTCCTGCAATAAAATATTTTTCCCATCATTACTTTTGGCCGAAGGATGAAGCCCCACATGACATGTATTTGCAAGTTTTTTTATTAATTGTTGGAGTTCTTTTTTTGAGGGTGAAATATTTTTATCATGGCCTTTTTGATTTGCTGCCATTAGGAAAAAAAAGATTGCAGGTATTTGTCTTTTTTTATGGGTATAGAGTAAGTGGTCAAACAAATCAAAGGGGTCTTTTTTTGCACCAGACAATACGGCCATGCGCTCTACTATTTGTTTTGCATTCATTTGCATAATATCCTTCAACCATCCACCACAATTTCTGAAAAATCCTTTGCTTTTATATTTGAATGCTATGTCTATATCATAACTTACAATTATTTTTGATTCTGCTTTTTTATAAATATAAGTTTCATCTATATCATGCAGTGCCCCATGCAAAACTTGCTGCCATTGCTCTATTAGAGGCTGATCTAAAAAATGATATTTGTAAGCGATACTGTTTGTAAAATCATATCTACCATAATTATCTTTTTCATGAGGCAAATATTCTTCATACCTAGTGATGAGATAAAAAGATGCGGCAAAAACATCAAATGGTATAGCACCTTTTGTTTCAAAGAAAACAGGAAGATGATTCCATTCTTTTATTTCTATTTTCTGCTGCGCAATGTTTGTTTCAGATAAAATACCCTGTGGAATAATTTGTAATGATTTACTACCACCAGCTTTATTACTGTAGTTTATACAAAGCTGCTCAGAGTGAAGAACAGACTGATCTGTGCTTAGGATATATTGATCTTTTCCCATCAATATATCAGCAATATAAATAAGTCTGCTACTGATGGATTTTGTGTAAAACCATATCATTTTTCAAACATAAAAGTTTTGATGTTAAAGCAATAAAATAAAATTTGAAAATGTGCATAAACAATTAAAAATAAAATCGATTAGGCTATTATTTTTACGCCATGTTTTATTTTGTAAAAACACCTCTTGCTGTAAGAGCCTTTCATAAAGATCGAACTTGGAGCATGCCTGCCAAAGACAATGAAGTTTATCTAACATTTGATGATGGGCCGCATCCCACCATCACTCCATTCGTACTTGATTTACTAAAGCAATACAATGCTAAAGCTACATTTTTTTGTGTGGGGGCCAATGTGAAAAAATATCCACAGATATACCAAAATATTTTAAACGGAGGTCATACTACAGGCAATCATACATTTAGACATTTAAATGGATGGCAGTCCCATACAGGACCTTATATCAGCGATGTAGGTTTTTCTTTGAGGTATATAGCCTCTCATTTGTTTAGACCACCTTATGGAAAAATATCTCCTTTTCAATCCAAACTTTTAAGGGAAAGAGGAATTGATAATATTAAATTTAAGATCATAATGTGGGATGTACTGAGTGGAGATTTTGATCATAATATTGATGCCATTACCTGCGAAAAAAATGTAATAAAAAATACTAAACCCGGCAGCATAGTTGTATTTCACGACAGCGATAAAGCTTGGCCTAGATTAGAAGTAGCATTACCGTCAGTTTTAAAAAACTTAAGCGAAAGGGGATTTATTTTTAAGTCAATCCCTTCCTGATTGCACAGATAGTTATAACAGTATAATTTGATAGATTTTATATCCTCAATTAGGGTCCACATCTAGTTCAAACCGAACACTATTGTATCTCTTATTAAACAATAAAATGCCCATTTGCTCCTGCATAGTTTCTTTTAATGCCGCTATGCGTTGTACCTCTTTAGGTAGTTTTATCATCAATTGCCAAATGTATCTGTTTCTTACCCTACCCACAGGTGGCTGTGCCGGCCCGGTTACTTGATTTTTAAAAGCATCCAAACCACGCACTAATAAATGAGCGGCCTCCTCTGCAATATGCTTTTCTCTATGCTTGATAGTGATATGAACTAGTCTGACAAAGGGCGGATATAGATGCCTTTTACGTATTTCCAATTCCCAGTTATAAAATGATTCGTAATCATGTGTCTGCAAGAATTGTAACACTGGATGTTTTGCCTGGCTAACCTGTATTAATACTTTGCCTTTATTATTGGTGCGACCTGCTCTTCCACTTACTTGCTCCATCAATTGAAATGCACGCTCATTCACCCTAAAATCTGTATGAAAAAGGAGATTGTCTGCATCTGGTATTGCCACCAATTGCACATGCTCAAAGTCTAATCCTTTAACTATCATTTGTGTGCCTGCAAGTATTTGAATGCGCTGCTGCTCAAATGCTTTAATCAATTGATCATGCTGATGTTTTCCACGTGTAGTATCAAGATCCATACGTGCCACTTGTATGCCGGGCAGGAGTTCAGATAGTCTTTCTTCCAGCTTTTCGGTACCAAAATTTCTTACTGCAAATTTTTCTTTGCCACATATCGGACAAATATTTAATACTGGATAATCTGAGCCACAATAATGGCAGATCAGACTATGCTTAATTTTATGATAGGTAAGTGTAACATCACAATTTCTACATTGAGGTATCCAACCACATCCTTCACAACTAATGTAAGGCACATAGCCCCTTCTGTTTTGAAAAACGATTGCTTGTTTTTTTTCCTGTACACAATCCTGTAATGCCTGAAGCATTTGTGGCCCAATAAAATTGTCAGCACCTTTCTTTGAAAGTGGTTTTTCTGTAATTATAATTTCTGGCAAAGTGGCTGCGCCAAATCTTTCTGTCAATGCTACATATCCAAATTTTTGCTGCTTTGCATTATAATAAGTTTCAATAGCAGGAGTAGCACTACCCAACAATACTTTTGCCTTCAATAATGTGGCATAGAAAATAGCTGCATCTCTAGCGTGATAGCGTGGTGCCGGATCCTGTTGTTTATACGAACTATCATGCTCCTCATCAGCTATTATGAGTTGCAGATTTTGAAAGGGTAAAAACAAAGAAGACCTGGCTCCCAAGAGCACTTTTATTTCACCAGATTTCACCCTATTCCACAGCTCTACTCTTTCCTGCGGATTAAAGCGTGAATGGTATACTGCTATGTATCCACCAAAGTGCTTTTGTAGCCTTCTAATCAATTGAGAAGTGAGGGCAATTTCCGGGAGCATATACAATGCCTGAGCATTGGTACGTATTATTTTTTCAATGAATTGAATATAGATCTGGGTCTTACCACTACCAGTAATGCCATGCAGCAGACATACATTTTTTGTTTCCCATTCTTTTTCTATTTCAACTGCTGCCTGATGCTGTGCAGCAGATAATTTAAAATCTATTTCTATAGCAGGAGCCAACGTTTTTAAACGGCTTACCGCTTTCTTTTCAATCCGCAGAATGCCCTTATCTGCCAATCCTTTCAATTGCGCAGCTGAGGCATCGGCTTTCTTTAACAGCGCAGCTTGTGTTACTTCACCATCGGTTTTTATGAGGTGTAAAAATGAGAGCAACAACTGCATTTGCTTTGGAGCTCTTGTGCTATTATTAAGCAATTTTTCTAAGTTATCTTCAAGATGATAATCAGGATGCAGCAATACATAGTTATCAGTTTTCTCTTTATATTTTTCTTTTAATTCTTCCCACACAAAGCACACCTGTCTTGCTATCAACTCTTTAATAACGGGATAAACCTGGTGTGTATCTAGTAATTGTTGTACCTCTGAAAGGTTAAGTTGTTTACGAATACTCAAGGCTTCTGCTATTATATATTCCCTATTATCCAATGCAGAAAAATCTTCGTTGTGCATCTCATTCCAAACTATGATTGTTTCACTACTCAGTTTAAGATGAGATGGTAAAGCTGCTTGCATTACCTCTCCTTCACTACACATATAATATTGTGCCATCCACTGCCAAAGTTTAAGCTGGTGCAGGGTAATGAGTGGCTCTGTATCCAAAACATTTTGTATTGGCCTGGGTTCAAAACCGGATGGTTTATCTGTGTGAATTTTTTTTACAATACCAGCATATCTTTTTTTTCTCAATTCTACTTCTACACGCATACCAGGTAGCAATACACTTACATATTGCTGAGGAATGCACCAAGTATAATTCTTTGGCAATGCGAGTGGAATAATTATCTCAGCGTAATAGTTTTGTTCTTTATCGAACAGCTCATTCATCATTCAAAAAAAATGAAAATACAAATACAACATGAATTTTATTATCATAAAGTTTCTATTGAATCCAAAAAAAATTCAAATGCTTTACCAAAGGATTTCTTTTCTCCATGCAACTTAAAATGATGAGGTAATTATGTGCAATTTTTCTATAAGTTAGTTTTATTGCCAAAACTCCATATCGATTTAATTTTTAGAAACTACTGAAATAGAAATAAAAATTAAGGAAATACCAATAAAGGGTACTCAAAAAAATCCAATTCCCTATATTGCTTCCCAAAGCTATTGCCATGAAGTTTTTTGTACATCCGGATATTTCACTTGCTCACACTATTGATACCTCATTTTATTTAGACTCCGAATTTTATGAAGCCTCTAAAGAAAAAATTTTTGCACCTTCTTGGCAGTATGCGGGGTTTGCATCACAAATAGCTGAACCCAATCAAGCTCATCCATTTATGCTACTTGAGCATTTTCTAGATGAACCATTATTACTTACTTGCGATGAAAATGAGCAAATCCATTGCCTAAGTAATGTGTGCACTCATCGTGGTAATCTCTTGGTATATGAACCCTGTAAATCAAAAAATCTTCGATGCCGATATCATGGACGGCAGTTTACAATGGATGGTTGTTTTGTTTCTATGCCTGAGTTTAAAGAAGTACAAAATTTTCCTTCACAAACTGACAATTTGCATCCTTTGCCCCTTTTTAAATGGGGGCAGTTATTATTTACTTCACTCACTCCATCATTGCCTGCTGAATTATATCTGAAAGAAATGATGGAGCGGGTTCACTGGCTTCCTATGGACAAATTGGTCTATCATCCGGAATTGTCAAAAGATTATACGGTAAATGCAAGTTGGGCTTTATACTGTGAAAATTATTTAGAAGGATTTCATATACCATTTGTACACGCAGGTCTCAATCAGGTGTTAGACTTTGGAGAATATACTACTGAAATATTTACTTATTGCAATCTTCAACTCGGTATTGGGAAAAAAGGAGACAGTTGTTTCACTATACCTGAAGATTCAACTGATTATGGAAAAGAAGTAGCCGCTTATTATTTCTGGGTATTTCCCAATATGATGTTTAATTTTTATCCATGGGGTTTGTCATTAAATATTGTAGAACCACTTTCTGTAGATACATGTAAAGTGCGATTCTTAAGTTTTGTTTTTGATGCTTCAAAATTAAATACTGGTGCTGGCAGTGGTTTAGACACTGTAGAGCATGAAGATGAAGAAGTAGTACAGCAGGTGCAAAAAGGCATCAGGAGCAGGTTCTATACTCAGGGTCGGTACTCTGTAAGCAGGGAGCAGGGTACACACCATTTTCATTCGCTTATAGCATCGCATTTAGCATGAAAATATTAGAAAGAAAGCTTGGCGCAGCCACATCAATTGCCATTGTAGTAGGAGGTGTAATTGGCAGCGGCATTTTTATGAAACCAGCATTAATGGCTGGACAGTTAGCAAACCCTTTGCTATTAATTTCAGTATGGATAGTAGCTGGTATCATTACATTATTCGGAGCCTTGAGCAATGCTGAAGTAGCAGCAATGATTCCTGAAACCGGTGGACAATATGTCTTCTTTCAAAAAATGTATGGGTCTGGTTTTGCATTTATGTATGGGTGGGCAGCATTTGCTGTTTTTAATACCGCCGGTAATGCAAGTATTGCTTATGTATTTTCACAGTATGCCAACTATTTTATAGAACTGCCTCGCTTTTCGGAGGAAGTTGAAAAAGCAAGTGCTTTTCACATACCATTTGTGGGCACATTGTATCTTCTTGAAAATGCAGGCTTAAAATTACTTACCATTTTCATTGTATGGATACTGAGTGTTGTCAATTATATTAGTGTGTTGTATGGAGGCGCTTTGCAAAGAGTGCTAACTGTTCTAAAAGCAATAGCGATAATTATGCTTGTGTTAGGCATTCTGTTTTCGGGAAAGGGTAATGTATCAAATTTTTTTACTCCAGGTTCAGAATGGGCTATAAAGCAGCAGGGTTTACTTGGTGCATACATAGCTGCATTGGCAGGGGCATTTTGGGCTTATGATGGTTGGAATAATATTACATTCATTGCCGGAGAAATAAAAGAACCGCAAAAAAATATTCCACGTAGTCTTTTTTTGGGCTTACTGTTTTGCGTTATTATTTATGGATTGGTAAATCTTGCTTACCTCTATGTAATGCCTGTAGATGCTATGAAGCATTCATCATTTATTGCAAGTGATACGGCAACTATTTTGTGGGGTGCGGCAGGCGGCAGTTTGATAGCTTGTATGGTCATGTTAAGCACCTTGGGCACAGCAAATGCCAATATACTAGCTACAGCACGCATTACTATGGCTATGGGAAAGGAGAGTAGGCTTTTTTCTTTTGCGGGCAAAGTCCATCCACGGTTTATCACACCTGGCAATGCATTACTATTAAATGGAGTATGGAGTACTTTACTTATCTGCAGCGGGTCTTTTGATATGCTTACAGATATGTTGGTTTTTGTAACTTGGTTTTTTTATGGAATGAGTGCTTTAGGGGTTTTCGTATTACGGCATAAAATGAAAAATACTGAAAGACCTTATAAAGTATGGGGATACCCTGTTGTCACTTTTCTCTTTGCAGGGTTTACACTTTTCTTTTTGGTGAGCACTTTGTATTATGATATTATGAATTATTTGTCTGGACAAACAGCAGTTATCAACTCTCTGCTGGGAGTATTAATAACAGCTATTGGCATACCTGTATATTTTTTCAGTGTAAAGAAGAAGCAAGTATAACTTAATATACCATTGTTTAATAAAGGCTGTGTGAATATTGCCTTTGGCATAAAGGGAACATTGCAAGTACCGCTATAAAATGCTTGGTTGAAAAATTTCTTTTTTACAACTAACTAAAAATAATCATTGCACAATAAAAAGAGGAAAATCAACTGTAGATGAGGTAACATATCTGGGTGAGTGTTGTTCTAGGGTAGGCAGGTTTAATAGAGGAAATCTTATTATATATTTAACTTTCATATATGAAACAGGAGAATAAATACAACTATAAAACTTTCATAGAAGAAACAGGAGTTGACCATCTTATTGATACTTTGAAGCAGGATCTTACAAATAATGGAAGTAGCCCAATGCCACAATATAGTGATATGATTTCTGTAGAAAATAACAAAACTTATCAATATGTAAATTATGTACAAGAAGGTGGTGGCGTGCTCGGTGTAGCACTTATAGGTTATACTTATGTTCTTGAGAAATTGGGATTCAGGTTTTTAAAGTTAGCTGGCACAAGTGCCGGAGCCATTAATACCATTTTGTTGGCTGGTACAGATAAAATGAATTATAAGAAAAGTGAACATGCATTTGAGTATAAGAGTGAAATTATTCTTCAAGAAATGCTAGACTTTAATTTATGGAAATTAGTTGATGGAAGTAAATTTGGCAAATGGCTTATCAAAATGTTTGTTTCACATCCTAAGCGGATAGGTATTTTAAAAAATATACTTTCATTTGCCTTGGCTACCCCATTTCTTTTTTCAATCATTGCTGTTTTTGGCAGGGTATTATTTGGTCTTTGGCCTGCAGCCGGATTAATAAAAGTATATGACATATTGGTGGTCATTTCATTTATTGCACTTATTGTATTACTTACTGCACTTGGTGTAATTTTTTATTATGGATGGCGATTTAAGCGAGCTGGATTTGGCATCAACCCCGGCAAAGAATTTTACACTTGGATTGAAAAAATTCTTTCAAAAAATAAAATTAAAAACATTGCAGATTTAGAGGCGAAAATGAAAGCTGAAATAAGCATTGCACACCTCAGACCAGAACGAAGTGCACAGCAAATTGTAGGAGACAATGATCATATATCCCCTCCTTATATTACATTAGTAACAAGTGATATAACGAATGAATCAAAAGTTGAATTTCCTGCCATGGCTGCTGATTATTATGAACACCCAGAAGCCGTAAATCCAGCAGATTTTGTGAGAGCTTCCATGTCTATTCCAATATTTTTTGAACCATTTAAAATAACGGTAACGCAAAAAGTCAAGGATCAAAGCAATTTTCAGCAAGACCGCATTATAAAAAGAAGTTATAAAAATAGAGAAACCTATCAGGCGCTGTTTATAGATGGAGGTGTTCTTTCAAATTTTCCATACAATGTATTTCATAATCCCAAAATTAAAATTGCAAGAATGCCCACATTTGGTGTGCGATTGGAAGATGAAGATCACATTGATCAGAATAAGCCTATCAAATCATCTATTTTGGCATTTTCAGGGTTACTAAAAAAAATATTCAATACCATTCGTTTCAACTATGACAGAGAATTTTTAAAGAAGAATACTGTGTATGAAATGTGTATTGGACATGTGGATATGGAGAAACAAAACTGGTTAGATTTTAGTATTGGTTACGATAAACAAAAAGAGCTTTTTTTAAAGGGTGTGGAAGCTGGTATTGCATTTTTTAAAGGCGGTACTGTGTGGATAGATGGCAAGTCAAAACAGTTTGATGCTTTTGATTGGGAAAAATTCAAAACTGAAAGAGAAAAGATTGTATAGGATGAATGATTGATAATTTTCACCAAACAATGTGATTAAAAAAATAAGTTCGGTATGCAATAAGGGTATTCAAAATTGATAGGAGAAAATATCCATCAACACAATGAGCTGGAATAAATTTTCAACCATTTCAAATAAGTCCTATAATTTTGAATTGCATCAATTGAAAATTTGTATATACAAAATGACAAAAATTAAAAAAAGTCTTAATGCATCCTTGGTCTTTCATATTTTCAAAATAAATGAAACCCTACAGAAAAATGGCGACATACTAACAAAGGATTATGGTGTAACCACACAGCAATGGCTTATTCTTCTGTATTTGGCCAACGACCCCAATATCATTTATCTACAAGAGAACCCGCAGGAAAAACCATTATTGGCTAAAGAGTTGGCAGAAGCTATGAATGTGAGTAGAGCAAATATTACAAACCTGATAAATGTACTTTTAGAAAAAGGTTTTATAGCTCAGTCATTTGATAAAAAAGACCGGCGTAGGAAAAGATTATTACTTACAAAAGCCGGTGAAGAAGTACTTGAAAAATTAGAACTGATAAGAGAAGTGGGTAATGATAAATTATTAGCAGATTTTTCAAAGGAAGAGAAATTAAAATTTATTGAATTTATACAGAAATGTTTGGAAGTTTTAAAAAGAGATTTTAAGTAAACAGCCACTGCTTTTACCTTTGATTTCTATTTATTCTTTCAAATAATCAACCTAAAATCAATACGTACTTTTATAAATCCTATTAAGGGTTATTGTCAATTTTTTCTTCATTGTCAGAAATTGTTGGTGCATTTTCAGGGGTAGAAACTGGATCAGGATCCAACACATCCATAAACAAATCATACTTTGATTTTGGCCTTCTTGAATCAAGCCACTGAAAACCATTGAGCCGCATGGTTACATGATCCACTTGACCCATTGGATAACTGGTGCCATCCAGATTACTTCTGAACACTACTTTTTCTGCTTCTTTATTTTTGAAAAACATATCAATCATATCAGCCGAAGACTTATTAACACCCACATATTTTCCTGCATCATCTTGGGCATAGTAAACGCTCTCCGCATTTCCTTGAGCCCTCACTTTTTGAAGATTGCCAGAGGTATCAAAATATCCTTTCATGGTTCTTCCTTTTACCTGGTTATAAAAATCCTCTTTGGTTCTTTGTATGCTAAGCGCATTTTCAAAAACGTATAATTCTTTTGGTTTTTTATTGCCAGTAAACAAATAAATTGTGTCCCCTGTTATCTGACTTTCCTGACCCCACACAACAGGGTTTTTAAAGAGCCTAAACACACTATCTTCTAAGCTGAGAAAAAGACTATCTCCTGCAGCTTGCAAACTGTCAGAAAAAATACGCACATGAAAATATGCTTCAATGAATCTATCGGCACTGTCTTTTCTTGCACTGTCTGCTAATGGTTGCTGGATAGATGAGTCCAAAATAGGAACACTATCACTTACCCTTAGTTCGGGAACATCTCTTACAAGTTTGAGTACAGATAACTTTGCACTAAAGAAGGTATCGGCTGCTACAAACACTGAATCATTATCTTGCTTTAAAATTAGGATAGGTCGTTGTGTAGCCAGAAATGATTCAGTTTTTTTATTCGATTTTAAATTATTGGCCAGTATTGTTATGCCTTGTGCGGTGTCTTTATACACCACATTGCCATTGGCTTCACTGAATCCTGTACTATCATCAAAAGCCACATCATCTGCATCTAAAATGGTTGTACTATCTTCAATATGCGGCCTGCGGCCAAAATATGTTTTACGAGCTTTTGCATCATAATATCCAGAACTGGTAATCACTTTTCGCTTACCACTTATTATTTCCGTAGGAGCTACAAATGTTGCAATACCTGTTTCGGTATTGTAGAGTAGTGTATCCGTTTTAAGTGTATAATTTGGATCAGTGAGTACAACTTTTTTCTTAAAATAAACATCTCTTGTATCTCCGTAATAAAATCCTTCATTACTGGTTAAAATCGTTTTACCATTCACCACCTTACCCGGTGTATTGTAAATGCCAATTTTTGTATTGACATCATAAGTAAGCGATTTTGTGGTAAGAGTGCCTTTGCCATCCGTCAGTTTTACATTTTTATCTAAATAAGCCTTTTTTTCCTGGCCATTATATTTCAAATAGTCGGCATAAGTATGAATGCTATCCGCATCGTTAATGTGAACATGTCCATAGGCTTGCATCTGATTCAAATTCTTATTGATAACTACACTATCACAATAAAAAAGGGTAGCTTCTTGTTTTATAATTACATTTCCGGCAGCACTTTGGTATTCAACGCTATCCACTTTTTGGTAGTTTAACCGCAAAGCATGGATGATATAAATCTGACTTGTATTGAGGGGTTTTGTAGTATCGCTATATGTTGTTTGTGAACTAACTTTATTGCTAAAAATAATAAGTAAAAATAAAATTAGTGGTTTCACCAATTTACATTTCATACAAAAATTTAGATTCAATTTCATTTAGATATTAATAACTACTACAAATAAATTAAGGCTTTTTTGTAGTAGAATCCGGCAGTGGCAATGGTTGTTCTAAATAACCGCCTTTATCCTTTTTGCCAAATACAGAAATGTTTACATAGCGTTTTGGATTAACCCTTAAATCATCCATGAGCGTATTTAAACTTCTTATGCTATTATTCAAATTATTGTATAAAGTTTCATCATTTATAAGTGATCCCAAACTACCATTACCTGCATTTACTTTTGATACTATATCATTCAATTGTTTCATACTTGCATCTAATGACTTCATGGTTGCCTCTAAATCCAACTTTGAAAACTTGGCTGTAGTAGTTTCCAGATTACTTAGTGAACCTGTTATTTTATCATTGTTATCAGCAAGCGTTTTCGTAAAGCTATTTACGTTATTTAATGAGCTAGCTAAGGCACCTGTTTGTGTATTGAGCAATTGTTGCAAGGAAGAAGTACTTACTACAATACCAGCAGTAGCTTGATTCAAATTACTGATTACACTTTGTAAATTATTTTTAGTAGAAGGATCCAATACAGAGTTTACATTTAGCAACACAGAGTCTAAACTGGAAAGTGTTTTTTGAAGTTGGTTGCTGATTGGTTCCAACTTTGAAGATAATCCTTCAAACATTCCTTCAGGTTCTTGTGTAAGTAAAGTGTCCCCACTTTGAAGATATTCTTTACTGTTACCCAAAATAATTTTTATGGATGGGGTACTCAGTAATGACCCTTCGATGATGGCTATAGAATTTTTAGGAATCTGATAGCTATCTTTTAATTTAATTTCAACCACAATCTCTTGCAAGGTGATATCTGCTGCTTCTGTTGCATACACATTTCCCACCTGAAACCCATTTATAAAAACGGGATTGCTTGCCATCAATTGGCTGGTTTGCTTATATTTTGCATACAAAAAATTACCAGTTTTAAATACACTCCTACCTTGTAAGAAATTATAACCTAAAACTAAAAAAGCAAGGGCTACAATTGTAAGTGCACCTATTTTGGTTTCATTGGAAACTTTCATATTAGAATTTTACAGGTTTTATTTTATAACCTGCATGATTATGATTTACAAGTAAAAAGCTCAACACGTAAAAAGCAAAGCTAACTGATAAAGTGAAAGCAGGCAATAAAACACAGGTTAAAATTACTCCCCAGGTGCTGTTACATCCTGCACAGGAGTGGCTAGGCTATTTGATTCGATAGCTGATTTATATCTGAGTATCGCTTTTGTAACAGCATCACAGATTTCATACTGTCCATTTTGACTATTCAAATATTCCTCTTCTTCAGGGTTTGAAATATAGCCTGTTTCAACCAAAACACTTGGCATTGCGGTAGCTTGCAAAACCCATATTCCCGTTTGTCTTTGGCGGGCATCCCTACTTATTCTACCGGCTTTTTGAAATTCTTCTTCAATCATCAAAGCCAGATTGGCACTACGTGTAAAATATTGCTGCGTTTTGAGGGTGTACAATATTCTTTTTTCAGGGCTATCGGGATCAAAATCACCAACTTCATCTAACATTGTGCTATCAGAATAAAGAGATTCGTTTTCTCGAAGCGCCACTTCTTTTGCATCGTTTTTATGTACAGCCCAAATATAGGTTTCAGTACCTTTTGCAGGGTTTGGTGTAGTCCAATAGCGGTATTGAGGTACTTGCTTTGTGTGTTTGCGCTTTTTACTCCCTTTGCCAGTGTAGTAGGTAACTGTTTTGTAACCAGATATTTCGCTATGCTTTGAAGGCGGTGCAGCATTACAATGAATACATACAAATAAATCCCCCTTAGCCTGATTGGCAATACTTGCTTTTAATGAGGGGTGCTGATAAATATCAACAGTCCTTGTCATTACAATACTTACATCGGGCAATGCTTTTTGTAATACTTCCTGCAATTTTAATGAAACATCCAAGCTAATATCTTTTTCATAAGACATTGCGCCTGCGGCGCCAAAATCTTTACCACCATGCCCGGCATCAATCACAATAGTTTTTATACCCGCAGCCTGCTGTTTAACAGATGGTTGCATTCTGAATGCATTTGCAACCACAGAACATACTATAATTAGAAAAAAAGGGATTAGTTTTTTTAACATTCTACTTTATTTTATTAAGAAAGGCTTACAGTCATATAAAATCCGAACGCCTACTTTTGCCACACTCAAATGATGAATCACCTAAGCGCAAATATACTAACCATCAGAATTTTTATGACTGTGGTTTTATCATTAACGCTATTTAAGGGCCAAACTCATACAGTTGACCTTCCTAATCATAAAATATTAACATTTCCTGAAAGACGAAAAGAAATGACACACTATGTAAAGCATAAATTTTATGATACTATTCCTAATATTGATACCTCTATAAAAAGAAATGATGCCGTAGTTATATCAGATACTACCACTACAACCGACAGTATTTACATTCAAAAAAATACCAGAACAAGAGTGGACACTTTGCTAATATCAAAAGATAGTTTGGATGCACCAGTACATTACACCGCAGAAGATAGTGGGGTATTATACATAGCAGAAAAGCAATTCATATTGTATGGAAAAGCAAAAACAACTTACACAGATATCAATCTCGATGCCAATACAATTATCTATGATCAGCAAACACAAATGCTCAAAGCCTATGGAGGTACAGATACTTCAAAGGGCAATGTATTAAACAAACCAAAGTTTACTCAAGGTAGTACAGAATCCATTATGGATACACTTTACTTCAATATGAAAACCCAAAAAGGACTCACAAAAAATACCTATTACAAAGAAGGAGAATTATTTGTAAATGCTGAACGAGTAAAAAAAGTAACAAAAGATATCGCTTATGCCTACAAAGGTAGGTTCACTACATGCAATTTAGATACACCACATTTTGCTATTAGGGCACGCAAATTAAAAATGATTAATAACAAGATTGCTGTGAGTGGACCAGCCTTTCCTGAATTTGAAATGGTACCTATGCCCATTGGTATTCCATTTGGCATTTATCCACTCAACAGAGGTAGACATACGGGTTTACTGCCTCCACAGTTTGCGCAAAATGAAAGTTTTGGATTGGGCTTAGAGGGATTGGGATTTTACAAAGTCATCAATGAAAATTGGGACATAACTACCCGAGCAGACATTTATAGTTATGGTGGATGGAAAGTTGATATCAATCCAAATTATTTCCGACGATATAAATATCGAGGTAATTTACAGTTGAGCATTCAGCGTACAAAAATCCTAAATACATCTGGAGGGTTTACAAAGGAGGAGTTTAGCATTTCCAAAGGTTATTTCATTACCTGGTCGCACACTAGTGATACAAAAGCCAGACCCGGTACGAGTTTCAGTGCCAATGTAAGAGCTGGTAGTACAAAGTTTAATAGCTTAGTGGCAAATAATGCCTTTAGGAATTTCGAGAACCAATTGAGTTCATCCATCAATTATGGTAAGGTTTGGAATGAGGGGAAAATGAATTTGAATGTTAGTGCTACGCACAATCAGAATAACAATACTGGTATTATAAATGTAAACCTTCCCAATATCAATTTTGCTGTAACAACTATATATCCTTTTCAAAAGAAAGAACAGGTAGGTGAGCAAAAATGGTATGAAAAATTGGGAGTATCATATAATACCAGTGTGCTAAGTCAGATGTCTTTTTATGATTCTGCATTTGATATCAATAGATTATTAGATACCCTACGCTGGGGAGCAAGACATAGCATACCTATTTCTGTATCATTACCACCGGCAGGTCCATTTATTATTAGTCCATTTGTTAGTTATGATGAAAACTGGTATAGTATAAAAAATAGTTATAGTTGGAATGAAGCACTAAAGAAGGTAGATACTAACACAAGCAAAGGTTTTTATACCGCTAGAGATATGAGTTTTGGTATATCAGCTAACACCAGAATTTTTGGAACGCTTCAGTTTAAAAAAGGAAATATTCTTGGCATACGCCATGAAATAAAACCTTTTATCAGTTTAAGTTATAGCCCTGACCTAGCCAGTCAATATATTAAGCAGGTACAAATAGATAGTAACAAGAATTTTATACAAGTAAATGAATTGCAAGGCAATATTGTACCAGCATTTGGCGGTGGAAAATTTGGAGGTATAAGTTTTGGGTTAGATAACCTCCTTGAAATGAAAGTACGTGATAAAAAAGATACCAGTGCTACGGCCACGAAAAAAGTGCGCCTCATAGATGGCTTTAATATAACTAGCGGATATAATCTAGTGGCAGATAGCTTAAACTGGAGTAATTTTAATATTAGTATGCGCAGCACTCTTTTTGAAAATATAAATATTACTGGAAGTGCAAATGTTGATCCTTATGAGGTAGATACCATTGGAAGAAAAATAAATAGCTTATTATGGAAACAGGGCAAACCAGGTAGGTTAAACTCTGCAAGCCTCTCATTGAGTACACGCTTTCAGAGCAAAAAAAATGATGAAAAAGCTGATGAAGATCGTGTACCAGAAGATAATTTGTTGACTCCAGATGAACAGCAGCGTGAGCTGGAATATATCAGACAAAACCCGGCTGATTTTGTAGATTTTAATATACCTTGGAGCTTATCACTCAGTTTTTCACTTAATTTAAGTCAAACCTATAATAGACTAATAAAAGAATTTGAAACAAACATAAATAGTAATGTCAATTTAAATGGGGATCTTAGTATCAGTCCAAAATGGAAAATTGGAGGGGGCACCTTTTTTGACTTTAAAACGATGAAAATACAAACAGTTTCAATGTTTCTCACCAGAGAAATGCATTGTTGGCAAATGGCCATTAATGTACAGGTAGGGCAGTTTAAATCGTTCAATATTACTATAAACCCAAAATCCGGAATATTGAGAGATTTAAGAATAAATAAGCGATTCCTTCAGCAGTAGTTTGGATAAGAAATTTGCTTTTAGATAAATAGCAATAGTAAAAATTGGGAAACTTCCGTCAGAAATAATGGGGTATAATAATTGTGACTCTTTTTATAATTTTTGCCGCAAAATCAATTCAAAAAAAAAGGTATCAAAGTTGATACCTAATACGTGGACCCACCAGGGCTTGAACCTGGGACCCCCTGATTATGAGTCAGGTGCTCTAACCAACTGAGCTATAGGTCCTTCCTTCTTTAAAGGGCGGCAAAAATAGAGCTTTCACTTATTAATCCAAATCCAATTTTTCAAAAAATGGAAGATTTCTAGTAATTTCATACAATTAGATTCATTTTTCTATAAAAATAATTTGGGTAGAACTACCCACACGGCTATTTTTGCGCTCCACTTAAAGGAATGGCCCGTTCGTCTATCGGTTAGGACATCTCCCTTTCACGGAGGAAAGAGGGGTTCGATTCCCCTACGGGCTACAAATAAAAAGCCTCTGCATACGACAGAGGCTTTTTTATTTTTTCCTCTTCGAGGAATTTTTCAAACAAAACTTAGTATTAAACACGTATCTATATTGCCCTACAACTTTTTTTTACAAAGTCAACAGTAATATATGGGTTAAAAAAAGCCGATCTATTGCTAGATCGGCTACAATTATTAAATAGTTCTACTTATAATCTTATTTATTCTTCGAGCTGCTACTGTTTAGTTTAAGGTTTCAGCTTCGCTTTTTGCATTGGGTTTAAACCTTGACTTTGACCACGTGCTTGCTGCTGCATTTTAAACAATGTAAGTTTTGAAGGCGTAAGCACTTTTGGCCAGGCATTGTTTGCTTCATTAATATCGGCTGTTTCTCTCATTGGATCTAATTTTATGGATACCACTTCCTTGTCTTTCATAAATACTTTAGATACTTTAAGTTCATTTTTTCTCCATATCTGTGCAGGAAGTCGATCTATTTCTTTTGTACCATCAGCATAAGTCCATTCGACAATAAGCGGCATTACCAATCCTCCTTTATTTGAACAAGTTATTTCATATAAATATTTCCCGGCATACGCAGCTCTTGTGGCTTCGTCAATCGTTTCATAAGTAACCGGTTGCACTTTGTATTTATAAGTGGAATCGTAGGTTTCTAGCCCACGTGCATAGCGCCAATAGAAATCACGTAGTGAAGTATCGACATCTGTTTGGAATTGAATATTTTTATCTTCCCTATTGCGTACTTTACTAATATCATCAAATGAAGGCACAGCAGGCTTATCAATATTGCGGGTACTGTCCGGGTTTATTCTACCAAGCCAGAAAGGCATAATAGATTTAGGCTGAGCATCCTTATCTATCTTAAAATACTTTACAGTATCAATTGCAATATCAACAGGATCGGTACCATAAAACCATCCCCGCCAAAACCAATCTAAATCTTCGCCACTAGCATCTTCCATTGTTCTAAAAAAATCTCCAGGTTCCGGATGTTTAAATGCCCAACGCTGTGCGTAGGTTTTAAAGGCAAAATCAAAAAGTTTACGGCCCATTATGGTTTCTCTTAATATGTTAAGACCTGTGGCCGGTTTGCTATAAGCATTTGGGCCAAACTGAATAATGTTTTCACTATTTGTCATGATGGGCTCCAGTTGATCTTTTGGCAGCTTCATGTAATCAGCAATAGTAAATGCCGGACCTCTGCGGCTTGGAAATTTATTATCAAGTAGCTCTTCACTTAGGTACTCTACAAATGTATTAAAACCTTCATCCATCCAGCTCCACTGGCGTTCATCACTATTGATAATCATTGGGAAGAAATTGTGCCCCACTTCATGGATTATAACGCCTATCATTCCATTTTTTGTAGCTTCTGTATATGTGCCATCTTTTTCTGTACGACCATAGTTGAAACAAATCATTGGATATTCCATACCATTTGATGCTTCCATGCTTTGAGCTACAGGATATGGGTATGGTATCGTAAATTTAGAATAAGACTTAATGGTATGCGCCACCAGTTTTGTGGAGTATGGTCTATATAATCCGTAAGCTTCTTTGCCATACATGCTCATACACATTACACGTCTGCCTTCAACAAATGTTGGCATAGCATCCCATACTAATTTTCTACTACTCAGCCAAGCAAAATCACGCACCATATCCGCTTTAAAAATCCATGTTTTGGAGGTAGT
This sequence comes from uncultured bacterium, assembly GCA_964293305.1. Lineage (GTDB taxonomy): Bacteria > Bacteroidota > Bacteroidia > Chitinophagales > Chitinophagaceae > CALAGJ01. The sequence goes on from CAXYYO010000006.1 coordinate 69,595, forward strand.
GCTTTTCTTTGTTTCTGCTGCTTTAGCTTCATCTAATGTTACTATTTCAATGGGCTCAGTAGCATTTTGTGCTTTTGTCCAGCGTGCCAATTGGGCAGCATTTAAAACGGAGGCATAATTCTGACACTGGCCTGTAGCTCCTATCACATGATCTGCAGGTACAGTCATTTGTACTGTAAAGTTGCCAAAGGTTAATGCAAATTCTCCACGTCCAGTAAATTGGTGATTCTGCCAACCCTGAAAATCGCTGTACACACATAATCTCGGGTACCACTGTGTCATGGTAAAAAGATAATTATCATCCTCAGGAAAGTATTCATATCCACCTCTTCCAAAATACTTATTTCTATCTGCTATCTTATAATTCCAATCTACATTGAATATATATTTTACACCAGGTTTTAGTGCCTGCGGCAAGTCAATACGCATCATGGTTTTATTGATGGTATAATTTAAAGATTTACCCAATGCATCTGTTACTTTGGTAATGATATCTCCATAGCCATTGTCCTTGCGTTGTTCTTCCATGCGAGTTAATGTGTTGATATCAATCTGGTCGTTCAAAGATGAACCATCAGGATAAGCGGCATTGTTTACCGTGCTGTGTTGATTTTCATCCAACTGTAGCCATAAATAGGTAAGGGAGTGTGGTGAATTATTATAATAAGTAATTGTTTCACTGCCCGTAAGTTTTAATGCTTTTTCATCCAATGAACATTTGATATTATAATCGCAACGCTGCTGCCAATAGTTAGGCCCCGGAGCGCCACTTGCTGTGCGATTTTCATTTGGAGTAGGTAGTATAGTACCCAATTGTTCAAACTTATTTCCATGATTACTACCTGGGTTGTTTTGAATGTTTTGGGCGATGATTGCGTTTGTAAAACCAATCATCAGAATTAGAAAAAATTGCTTCATTGTGTCTTTTTAAAATGAAATTTCGGATTACTACCATTGTTACTGCAATAAATGCTTGTATAGCCTTTGCTGCAATCTGTCAGATATATTGCCGAAGGCGCAAAATACCAGTCAAGAAGTAATTTAACAAAAGAATTACACCAACGATAATTATTTGTCCAACTTCTAAGCCAGTACTAAAAAATAAAAGCGGGCTTAAAACAGATTACTCCTTTCCCAACATGCTTATGAGTAAGCTACAAAACCCAAGGCCATGTATGCATCCAAATGACAGTGCAGTACATAATAAAATGCAGATAAAATTGTAAATCTATATTGAACAGATATAATATTGTAAATAGCTGTAACCAATATTGTAATTGCAATTAGTAATTCTGTAATTGACTGCGGAACAACAACTATATGCAAAGTGCTCAAAGCCAGTGTAATGCTATGGCCAGCAGTAAATGCTGTGATAAGCCACAATAGTTTTTTCCATTGTGCTAATGAATATCCAATACAGAGTGTAGCTACAAATAAAATATGATCTATTCAGGCAAAATCAAGAATATGCATGAATCCAGTAGGAAAATAAATTTCTACATCTGACATTTCATGCAATATTTCTTTTCGCCTCACCCCAACCCCTCTCCTCACGGAGAGGGAACTGGTAGACATATACTTTTAAATAGTTAATCATTCACTAATCATTTTGATAAGGTAATTGAATATCATTAATATTATTTGTAATCATGTTCCCATTTTTAATGTTTTTTTATTTGTCAAATTCTGGGTGGAAATAAACCTTTTCTGAGAAACGAATTATTTTTGCTAACAACAATTTTTCCGCCATATTTGTCCTGAAAACATCCAAGTGTACATAGGATACCGTACCGGGTTATACCTGTAAAACCCAATATATTACAGCGCAATCCTTTAGCGTTATAAAGGCTAACAATTATAAATTGAAATATATGAACATTTCAAAAATTCTGCTGTTAGCTGGTGTAGGAATCCTTGCTTTATCAGCTTGCAACAAAAATGATGTGCCTCTTTTTTGACGGGATAAATCAGACCAATGCTGCATGCTTTCCACCACTGAATTAATATTTATTTGTGAGCAGTAGCATATCAATAATGGCTTACAGGTTTATTTGATAAAATTTAAATGAACCAATTTTTTTAAAATGAAAAAAACTCGTTTAAGTTTTAGTACTAATTTTTATTGCATTGTTTCTTATGGGCCATTCAGATTGAAATCAACGCCATTTTAAATATTATCGAGCTGCTGTACACAGCCCTTTTAAAAATTGTTATATGAAATCACTCATTTTATCAATTTCCATTTGTATTCGTTTTTGCCCAATAAAATTGTGGACACAAGAAAAGCATGATTTTTATCTAAATGTTTCGGGTGGACTGGCAGCAGGACCAGATGCACGTGCCACACTTTCTATTCCAACAGGTATTGCCACTTCAATTGGCATTGAAAAAGAAATTGCAAAGCAACTGCGTATTGGCCTACACACAGAAATTTTTTCTGTTAATGGGTTTGATGTGGAGTATGTTTCAGAAACACGCAGAACCATTGACATACAGGCAATGGCATATATACAAACAAAGCGAAAAGAAGGCTTATATTTAGACCTCGGAATAGGTATGCAGTATAAGTTTCACAAGTGGGTAATATCCACGACGGACAGATATGCCATGGATTTTGTATATGACGGCAGACGAATTGTTGTTCCCGCATCCACAATTGCGCCTTTTAAAGAATCTTCATTTGGATATACAATAAGACCGGGCATTTACAAATCAATCAATAAAAATATTGATGGTGGGCTTTATATCCAATTTCAAAATGACAATTACAAATATTCTGTTTATTCACTGAGACTAAGTCTCCGTACAAAACTCTAATTTTTTTATGCATATCATACACAAGTTTTTTTGCTTGCTACTTTTAATTTGCTTATCGCAAGCATGCTATGGTCAAACCTCACGAAAAGTTTCCTTAGCTGCAGGCTTTACCAACTTTTCATCGCCGGGCTTAAACAGAAACATTCCAGGAAAAGCATATTTGATAGCATTTGATTACCATTTGGCAAAGCATAGTATTATTGGGTTGAGTTATCAATATGGAGCGTCAGACTATTATCAAATCAATAATCCTCAAAATATTTTGCTCAATGCAGAAGATGAATCCTTTACAAATACAGAACTGTTTTACAGTGCAGTTTCATTTATGTACAAATACAGTTTTTTAAACCCAGAATCACCGTTTGTTTTAAACTTAGGTGCAGGTGCAGCATTAACTACTATACAACAAGATTATGCTACTTATGACCCTGAGTATTCATTTGCAATAAAAACAACTTCGGTATTTAATACGCTTAGCTTTCCGTTAAGAGCAGAAGCAGCTTTTAAGCTTACTTCTTTTTTACATATAGGTCTTATGGGAGGTGCATATATTGAGCCAGATTTTGAGCCAGCAGTGGTTGGGTATCATTGGGGGGCATCGGTTAGATATTTATTCCCTTAGTTTCAGTTTTCATAGTCTTACAGGCATTCTGTATTATTTATGTATGATAGCTATGGTATAAAATAATTTGAAGAAACTGCTAATTACATTTCAAGATACACTTCCGATTTTTATGAAAAAAAAGCTACCTCCTTTATTTAGGTTATATGTTTGAAGGTGCTTATTATGGTAAAGCATCTGATAGGTTTTATCCGGGTATAAAAGCACAATATCAAACGGACAATTGGAAACATAGTGTTTGGACTTATCAGTTGGCAGCAAAATTCAAATTATAGAACTGGCTCTACAATTACTGTTGAGCATATATTTTACATAGAAGTTATGTTTTCTATCATACAGATTTGTTAAACTCAACAGAGAAAATCAAAGCAAAACTAACTCGACTTAAAAGCCAGTATGTTTGCGCCAGCATGCAATCTGTATTAAAGTTATATTTTGTTATTGGTACTTGCGTATTGATAGTTCTATTTTCCGGGTACGGATGTGCCAATATTATTCCGCCGGAAGGTGGCCCCAGAGACAGTTTACCACCGGTATTAATAAAGGCATTGCCCAAAGATTCGATGCTTACATTTACAGGTCAAAAAATTATCCTCACTTTTAATGAATATATTCAGTTAGATGCAGCCAAGCTGGGTAATATTATTGTATCGCCCAATCCGGAAAAGCAACCACTATTTGCAGGTAAGTTGGAAAATGTAACCGTTAAACTAAGGGATTCTTTACTGCCCCACACCACCTACTCCATCAATTTTGGTGATGTCATCAAAGATGTAAATGAGGGCAATCCCTATAAAAACTTCACCTATGTATTTAGTACAGATAGTATCCTTTCTATAGGCGTGCTACAAGGATCTGTACAGCTTTCAGCATCAGGCGGCATTGACTCTACATTGATAGCTACATTGTACACAAATCTCTCTGACACTGCTGTACAAAAACTAAGACCATTGTACTATACAAGACTCAATGGAAAAGGCGAATTTTCCTTTCAATTTTTGCCCGATGGCAAATACAATCTTTTTATTGTGCCCAATGATTATTCAAAAAAATATGATGACAGTACAAAGATGTTTGCATTTGCAGACTCACAAATTGTAATTCAAAATGGCAATGCAACACCACAATTACTTTATGCCTATGAAGCTGTAAAAAGAGTAGAACAAATACAGCCCACAGCTACAGCTGCCACAGATAACAATAGAAGAAATTTAGACACGGTAAAAAAAATTACATATACCAGTTCAATACAACAGAAAGAGCAAAGCCTACTTAAGCCATTGGTATTTACTTTCGATAAAAAAGTAACCAACTGGGACACTTCAAAAATTGTTTTGTGTGATACCAATTTTCATCCACTTGCAGGCTATCAAATAGTACAAGATAGTACAGGTAAAAAATTTACACTCAATAAAACTTGGAGGCCGGAGGAGTATTTTGCATTGGTGATAGATCGCTATGCATTTGCAGACAGCATAGGCACACCACTTCGTAAAACAGATACCCTTCGTTTTCGCATTAAAAGTGAAACTGCATACGGCAGTATAAGGCTGCGATTTAAAAATTTAGATACTGCCAAACACCCTGTAATGCAAATATTTGGTGGTACAGAATTATTGGAATCGGTGCCACTCGTCGGATATGAGTTTTATAGAAAACTATTTGAGCCCGGTGATTATAATCTACGTATCCTCTATGATAACAACAAAAATGGAATTTGGGACCCGGGAAATTATATACTAAACCAACAACCCGAAATAACTGAAAAAATCAACGATAAAATTACTATCAAATCCAACTGGGAAAATGAGGTGAATATTAATTTGTAAGCACTTTATTTTTTTACAACCCCTATACAAGAATACGCAGTGGTCAAAAAAATAATATACACCGAGTATCAAACGTGTCCAAGACTTACAAACCAAAACTTTTGCCTATTCCTCTAAGGCTTCATCCCTTGCGTTGGCCACCATTGCCGTGCTCATTTTGCGCATGGGATTGCTACGCTGCATATTGTACTCGCTTCTTTGTTTTATAACATCAATACAGAAAAACAAGGCAGCCATTGTACTATCTGCACTTGCTATACCTTTTCCAGCTATATCAAAAGCGGTACCATGGTCAGGACTTGTGCGTACTACAGGAAGCCCTGCAGTAAAATTTACTGCTTCGCCTGCGGCTAATGATTTTAAAGGAATAAGACCTTGATCATGGTACAGTGCAAGTACTACATCAAAGCTACTAAACTGTGCACGTGCAAAAAACGCATCTGCACTAAAAGGTCCAAACGCAAGCAGACCTTTATCCCTAGCCTGTTGTAATGCAGGCCCTATAATTTTTATTTCCTCATCACCTATCAGTCCCTCATCACCCGCATGCGGGTTCAACCCCAATACCGCCATACGTGGTTTGCTGATATCAAAATCCTGTTGCAAACTTTTATGCAATACTTGTAGTTTTTTTACAATGGCATCAGCAGTAATATATGTAGCCACATCTTTTACCGGTACATGCTCAGTAAGTAAAGCAACTTTTAAATTTGGCGCAGCCAAAATCATGGCAATTTCACCTGCTTTAAATGCATGTTTTAAATAAGGTGTATGACCAGTAAAGTTGAACCGCTCAGATTGAATATTTTTCTTATGAATAGGTGCTGTTACCAGCCCATCTATATGTCCATCTTTTAATGCTTGTACCGCATGCTCCAATGAGAGCAGTGCATACTTACCACCTATCTCATTGAGCTGTCCCGGAAGTATTTCAATATCCTCTTCCCAGCAAGAAAAAATATTGGCCTGCTTAATACTAAGCCTATTAAAATCTTTTATTAATTGAAAAGATAGGTTACTTTCAGGGAGCGTTTTACGATAAAAGTTGATGACTTTACTGTTTGCAAAAATTACCGGCGTACAAAAATCATAAACCCTAGTATCGCTAAGTACTTTTATAATGGCTTCTATACCAATGCCATTTATATCACCACAGGAAAAACCTACTACAGGTTTTCTATATTCAGTATGCATAATTTCTTTGAATGGCGGCCAAGATACGTATTGTAAATCTTTGCGTATAAAAGGGTTCAAACTGTTTTTCTGCTATCATTGTACATTCTTTATGATGAATAGTACATACACACTCAAAAAATCGCTGGGTCAGCATTTTCTGCAGGATGAAAATATTTGTAAGCAAATTGTAGAAGCTGTGCAGCAGGATCCGTTTACATCCTTGTTAGAGGTAGGGCCCGGCGGTGGGGCACTTACAAAATACTTGGCAATCATTCCTAATATCGATTTAAAATTGATAGAAATTGACAAGGAAAAAATCGAATGGCTCCAGAAGCATTATCCAGCATTAAAAAATAAAATAATTGAAGCAGATATATTGGAAACCGAGGCGCCATTTGATGCCAACTTTTCAGTAGTTGGCAATTTCCCATACAATATTTCCACTCAAATTATTTTTAAGATGATATCGTGGAGGGAGCAGGTGGATAGTATAACAGGTATGTTTCAAAAAGAAGTAGCGCAGCGCTATTGTGCCATGCCCGGTTCAAAAGTTTATGGGGTTACAAGCGTGCTTACGCAAGCGTTTTATCATACTACTTATCACTTCGATGTGCCGGCATCTGCATTTCTTCCGCCACCAAAAGTGATAAGTGGCGTTATAAAATTAAACAGAAGAACAGACACTCCGCTGATGCGTAGCGAAAAGCATTTCTTTCTCTTGGTAAAAACGGCATTTAATCAAAGAAGAAAAATGCTACGCAATGCTGTAAAATCGTTATTTCTCCCAGATGTTTTAACGGACGACATATTTAATAAAAGAGCTGAAAACCTTTCTGTGGCTGATTTTGCTGCATTAACTTTTAAGATGATGTAGGTTATGCCCTACCAAAACATTGTCTGTATAATTCGCCAATGACTATCGTTTTCTTATCTTATTTTAAGACTTGCTATAATAAAGTGACAAAGAAAAAAATACGGCCCAAAATCATCTTGGTTAAATTTATAATTTGATTTGATGGATGCTTTTACAGATTATTTTTGAAAAATATTTTGCCATTGAAACCTCAAATTTTCCATCAGTTATTTACCGCTATTGTCTTAAAATATAATTAAATGTAACAGTGGCACTACTCATCCATCCTTCTCCTACTTTTTCACCTTTGGTTACAATATTTATTTCTTTGCCAAAGCCAAGCGTAAGCCCCAAATTTAATCTAGTGTTTGAGAAATTATAAAGATAACCTACATCTGCCCAAGGTTGTAATACAAGTGTGTAAGTGCTTCCTGCTGTTGGATTTGATGTGTTTAAATCATCCTTCCAATCTGTCCACATTTTCCAAATATCAGTTGTGAATCCAGCAGTAAAATGGCCTTTTTTGTAGGGGAAATAGCTTACTAACCCTGCACTGGCGCCGTATCCCTCGGCTACTTCATTATCATTATATGGACTATAATCTCTTCGGTTTGCAAAATTTGCACCCGTTCTTATTCTCAATGCTAAATTATCTACAAAAAAATAATTAGCCGTTATGGTTGGTAAAATACCCGCAGGATATATCTGTGTTTCAAACCCTACATCAACCCGGCCTTTATGGCAAGTAATACTTTGACTATTTGTATGCATAAAATTTAATAGGCAAACAAAGAGCATCCCTGTTTTTACATTCATATTACAAATTTAGGATTGTTAGATATTCTATTGATACTTATCATTAATGCATTGTAGTAAGCATAAAAGAAAATCTATTTGGTCCGATACTTATTATACTGGGTTTTGCCATATTCTAAGTTTAATTTGTAGAATTTACTTAGGCATTTACCAATAAAAAAACGCTCCGAACTGAAGCGTTTTTTTAAAATTGTGCGATATTTTACTTGGGTAATACAACTCCATCAATCACATGTATTACACCATTGCTTCCTTTAAGATCTGCTGCAATAACAAATGCCGAATTTCCTGATTCGTCTGTTAACTTCACTTTACCATCTTCAAGCGTTACAGTCAACTTGCCACCACTCACTGTGGCAACGACAGCTTTACCATTACCAGACTTTACAGCTGACATTACTGTAGCTGCATCTAAATTTCCTGCAACTACATGGTAGGTAAGAATTTTTGCCAGTAGCGCTTTGTTTTCAGGCTTCAACAAGTTTTCTACTGTGCCAGCAGGAAGTTTTTCAAAGGCGGCATTTGTTGGAGCAAAAACAGTGAATGGCCCCTTGCCTTTTAAAGTGGTTACCAGATCAGCTGCTTTAACTGCTGCTACCAATGTGGTGTGATCTTCAGAAGCAATTGCAATATCAACTACATCTTTGTTTTGTGCGAAGGTGCTAGCTGTAAAAAACAGCGCTACCATCATTGAAAATACATTTTTCATTTGAATTTTATTTGGAATATAACTTCAGATATTAATTTTTTGTTCATTAAGATTTAAAATCTTAACAAAAATTTATTCGTCTATTTGACCACATCTTTGAGTGCCGCACATCATCATATTCAGAAGAGCTTGCAAATGTTTGCTTTGGCTGTATTTTAACTTGTTATCTGCCTTATTAATCTCTTGATAAAGTGCAGGTAGCGCACCAAGCGGTGTATAAGGACCCATTAAACCCAGATAATGCAGTTGAAATTTAATACAAAGTCAACCGCAATAACTTTGTGTATGAAAAAATCAAAGTGGTAACTGTAGTATTTATTTTTTCTTTTGTTCTGTAAACACATATAGTAATAGATGTGTTTTTTTCTTAGAGTTCAACTCATCTGGACCAGTGTAGATATATGTAATGTTTTCATATATGTGACTTTTCTCAAATGCCTTAATAGTGGTTTCCATTGTAGATTTATCACCCAGAAAAGGGATATCAAACTTATATAAGTTTTTAACTACTTCTTCTCCCTGCACCGGTGCTGTTTTATTTGTATAAGTCGATTTTGAAAAGTTGATAATGGAGTAGCTGGCCGTAGCCAACAGCAATATGCCAGTAACTAGTGCAAATTTTAAGCCACTGGTAAATGTAATATTTATTACCCTTTCCCGTGCTATTGAAGTGTATTTGAAAACTACCCAAGAGCAAATTAATATGATCCAGAATATGCTGTGTTCTAGTAGATTAGTTCGATCTCCAAAAATTTGGTCGCCAATAGAAAATAAACTGAATAATAAAACAGAGCATAAGATACCCCTATAAAACCATTGTTCTGATATTTTATCCTTGCTCAGAAAAAAATTTATTAATGAGAATGAATAGCAAACGAAGGCAAATAATTCTATGAGTGCAATAGCTGCTAAAGCTATTGTAGCAAATATGGGTTCGGTAAGGCCCAATGATGCAAAGAATTTTATAAAGAGGGTATAAAAGTCTGCCCCAACCCAATAAGGAGATACATCCGGAATAATTTTATCTACAACAGATAATGCACCAAACAATGTCCAATAAATTAGGATAAAATATTGTATTATTCTTTTCTCTTTCATTATTTCATTTCTGTTTGGAGGTAAATAATAAGGCCTTCGGATTCTGCCAGCTTCAATGGTGGGGGTGCAGTGTATATATAATTTATACTTAGCTTGGGGTTATCTACTTTAAATTTTGCTATTGAGTTTTCAAATGCTTTACTGCCTGCAAGAAAAGGGAATTTAAATTTGTATAAATTGTCCGTTATTTTTATGGGTTGTACAGCCTGTGTTCTTTCTATAAATGAATTATGGTTGTGCCAAAAAATGGAAGCAATGATAATGATGGCAATTCCAATGCTAAAAATGGAGGATAGCTTTAACTGTTTTTTACTAATGATAAAATGATCAAAGTGTTGAATGGTATCAATACGAATAAATATAATCCATGATAATAATGTGATGAACCAAAACAGAACGTGCTCCAAAAGTTCTATATGATCTCCAAAAACTTGGTCGCCAACAGAAAAATAGGTGAACGTGATAAGCGAAAAAATAATACCCATAAAAAACCATGAACGAGTGGCTGCTATATCTTGTTTTTTAAAATAAATAAATGATCCTGTAAAGAATATAAAAGCAAATATTTCCAAGCCTGCGGTAATGATTAAAGCTATGTCAGTAATTACTGGACTGCTGAGGCCGATAGCATCAAAATATCTTTGTAATTGTGCAAATCTGTCCTTGCCTACAAAAAGGAATTGAGCACCACCAAGCATTTTATCAATTACATTAAATAACCAAAACAATATCCAAAAAATAAGGATAAAATGCTTTATGAGATCTTTACCAATAATCGTATTATGCTTTGCTTGCGGTTTATCATCCAGTTTTAAAATTTCTGCCATCTATATTGACTGTTGTACATAAATAAGTGAGTTGAAAGCTTTTTCATTTGCTGGTATAAAATTTAAAACCACTTGAAAAAATATTGGGTTTAAATGTCTGGAGTTAGAAGTGAAGTATAACAAGTAACTGATTAATTTTTTATAGAAAAAATCAAAATTAAAAGAATATAATCGATTAAAATGCATGTGCTGTATTTTACTTCAATAAGCGTATGAAATTTTATAGACCGAGGCATGCAATTTTATCAATGGCTACCCAAAAATATTAGCTGCATATTTTTAATTATACACAGATGATGCTAGTGAAATTTATTATAAAGCCGAAACATTGCATACCTATGCATTTGAGAACAATTGCTAGCTTATAAATAGTTTACTTCTTCATCCCACAAAAATTAACCTCAAACACTTACCAATATTGTATTTCAATATTTCACAACAAAGTCAACTGCATCATCTGGGTTGAACCTTTACTGGTAATGTCAAGGATAGCATATGCATTGAAAATTTTTATTTCAGAATATGTTGATAGTACATTTGCACAAAATTTTGGGAATGCATTACAATCCTGTTACGAGTGAAATCATTGAGCGGCTTACATTATTGGCCGGTGCCGAAAATATATTTGTTGATAGAGATGTGCTTGAACATTATGGTCATGATGAAACAGAAAGATTGTTATTTCTACCTGAAGTTGTAATAAAACCTACAAACACGGCTGCCATTATCAGCATCATGCAATTATGCCATGCAGAGCGCATACCTGTGACCCCAAGAGGTGCAGGCACAGGGCTTAGTGGTGGTGCACTGCCACAGTTGGGCGGTATATTGCTTAGTACTGAAAAACTGAATCAGATTATTGAAATTGATGAAAAAAATTTACAGATTACCACAGAGCCGGGTGTGATAACAGAAGTATTACAAAATGCTGTTAAGGAGAAAGGGCTTTTTTATCCGCCAGACCCAAGCAGTAGGGGGAGCTGTTTTATTGGAGGTAATATAGCTGAAAATAGTGGTGGCCCTAAGGCAGTGAAGTATGGTGTGGTGAAGGATTATGTGCTGAATTTAGAAGTGGTATTGCCCAATGGGGACATAATACAAACGGGTGCTAATGTGTTGAAAAATTCAACGGGATATAATCTAACTCAACTCATGGTAGGCAGCGAAGGCACACTTGGTATTGTAACAAAAATTGTGTTGAAACTTATTCCATATCCAAAATATGAACTGCTGATGCTGGTTCCATTTAATCAGTTGGAAAAAGCAAGTGAAGCTGTGAGCGCCATATTTAGGGCGGGCTTTACACCAAGTGCTATGGAATTAGTGGAAATAGATGCACTTAAAATTGTAAGCCGTATGGTAGATAGCCATGTGGTGCCCGTAACGGATGAAATGGAAGCGCATCTTATAATAGAATTAGACGGAAATAATATGGATGTGCTGATGCAAGAAATGGAATCTATAGCCGCTCTACTAGAAAATTATGATGCAGGAGAATTGTTTTTTGCGGATGATTCGCAGCAGAAAGCGGAACTTTGGAAATTACGCAGGCGTGTGGCAGAAGCAGTTAAAATGGAAGGTTATACTATTGAAGAAGATACGGTAGTGCCACGTGCACACTTACCCCAGCTAATACATGGCGCAAAAGCGCTTGGCAAGGAACATGATTTTAAAGTAGTATGTTATGGACATGCTGGTGATGGTAACTTACATATTAGAATAAAAAAAGAAGGCATTCCCAATAGTCATGGCAATGAAACCATGCAGCTTATTCTCAGAAAATTATTTGAACTGGTGTATAGCTTGGGCGGTACTATAAGTGGCGAACATGGCATTGGGCTTATTCAAAAAAGCTATATGGATATTGTTTTTAAACCAGCTAATTTAGCTATAATGCGTGGCATTAAAAAAGTATTTGATCCTCATAACATTCTCAACCCTGGGAAAATATTTGATATAGAGTAAATGTTATAATATTGTATAGAAATTTGGTTATCTAGAACTTAAAAAAATTATATGAAATACAAGATTTTGTTTTTTCTGAGTGTTAGTTTTTTTATAAAAAATACTTATGCTCAATTTGAAGAAAAAGGAAAATTTAAAAAGGAAAACATTTTTATTGGTGGCTCATTGAATGTAGGTTTGAGCACCGGTGTATTTCAAATAGGAGCAAATCCGGAAATTGGTTATTCCATAACAAATTTTTTGGATGCAGGTATAGTTACCAATTTGATATATGGCTCAATAAATGCTGATTATAATGAGGGTGTAAAGCAATCTAGTTTTAATTACGGCGCAGGTTTATTTACAAGAATTTATCCACTTGATTTTTTGTTTGTTCAGGCACAGGCAGAGCACAACTGGATAAGTTATCGCCTCAAAGATGAGCTCAATAATGCCACTTTTAAAAATACCCTTCAAAGCAATAGCATCCTTGCGGGTATTGGATATGGCCGGCGCAACATTGGGCAAGGCGGATCATATATAGTGCTATTATTTGATCTTTCGAAAAATCTAAACTCTCCATATATAGATGTATATGGTAATTCGGTACCAATATTAAGAGGTGGCTTTACTACATATTTAAAAACGAAGAAAGAGCGTAAGAAATAATTAAATAACGTTTTATTGGTATCTTCAGTAGCATTTTAGCAACAGTAATTTTGTGACATCACTTTTCTGCTGGTGTATGTTGTTTTTAAACCTGTTCCAATCCACACATTTCTATTAACTTGCATCAGTGAAATATTATATGATTGCCGGAGAGGCAAGTGGTGATTTACATGGCAGTAACCTCATAAAAGCCTTATCCCAATTAGATCATTCTATTGATGTGCGCTGCTGGGGTGGTGATAAGATGGAGCAAGCAGGTGCTCATCTAGTAAAACATTATAAAGCACTGGCATTTATGGGTTTTGCTGAAGTGATTAAAAACCTTCCTGTTATATTAAAAAATATTCGTTTTTGTAAGGAAGATATTTTAAATTACAAACCGGATATGCTTGTATTAATTGATTATCCCGGTTTTAATCTTCGCATTGCCAAATGGGCCAAAAAGCAAGGCATTAAAGTAGTATATTATATAGCTCCGCAAGTATGGGCCTGGAAAGAGAATAGGGTAAAAATGATGAAAAAATGCATTGATAAAATGCTGGTGATACTTCCCTTTGAGAAAAGTTATTTTAAGGATAAATGGCAGTGGCCTGTGAGTTATTGTGGGCATCCTCTCCTTCCTGTATTACAAAACATAGCCATAGATAATACGCCCTTATCCGATAAACCGATCATTGCATTGCTACCCGGAAGTCGTAAGCAGGAAATCCAAAAAATGCTACCTGTAATGCTGCAAGTGAGTATGCGGTTTCCTTTGTATCAGTTTATTGTAGCTCAGGCACCGGCTCAAGATGATTCATTTTATCAAAGTTTTTTAGAAAATTATCCTGGAGTTTTGCTGATCAAAGAAGATACCTACAGACTTTTAAAACAAGCAAGAGCAGCATTGGTAACAAGTGGTACAGCTACTTTAGAAACAGCACTCCTTAGAGTACCGGAAATTGTATGTTATAAAGGCAGTAATATCAGCTACCAAATAGCAAAAAGACTCATTACCATAAAATACATTTCTCTTGTTAATCTTATTCTCGATAAGCCATTGCTAATAGAACTGATACAGCAAGATTTTAATGAAGATAAACTTGCTGAGTCATTGAATGATTTACTTACAAATAATACCGCCATTCAAACTTTACAAAAAGGATATGATGAACTATTGGAGGCACTTAGCACAGGCAGAGATGCAAGTGAGCATGCTGCTGAGGTAATAGTAAAGGAAGTCGATTTGTATCCATAACGCATTTAATAAATCTAGATTTTTAGACTCATTTTCATAAAAAAAGCCCGTATAGAAATACAGGCCGCATTGCTTTACAGCACATGAGAAAAATTCAATCTCTTTAATCCCAGAATTTGCAGTTGAAATTTATTACAAAGTCAACTGTAAATTCTGGGTTGATATATTATTACACACACACTATCTCGGACCAGTATAGGTAGATACACAGGTAAGACGCCGGGTGCCAGCAGAATAACTAAAATCAAGATGATAGGCTTTTGCAGCAGGATCAAAATAATTATCTTCTGCCACATAAGGATCTATAGCCAAATCATTGCTTGTTATTTCTACTAAATTTGTTACTGGATCAACCGTCATAAAAAATGTTGCACTAAAATTTACTGTTGTAAACAACGGCACATTTACACCATAAGTAGATGAAGTAACTGCTTCCCAAGTGTTTGTAAAATCCCCAGCATAAACCGGGTGATTAAAGTAACCAGCTGCATCATATACACCATCATATGCATTCTTTGTAACTAACGATCCAACTGCTGTACTAAAATTACCGCTGATGGTATACCCGCTTTGTACTATTGATTCAATCCTAAAACCAAAAGCAACATCTTGGCCAATGATATCAGATGGCTTCAACTTTACTTGGAGAAATCCTGTTCTTGAGCCTTTTGGAATAGTAACCACTGGATTTACAATTTCAAACAATGACGGGTCTAGGCTTATATATCCGGTACCATTTACAAGATTGTAATCATCAACCAATGCCGCATCCAATGCTACATTTACTTGTATATCTTCTGCTGCGGCATCTGCGGTAGCTAATTGTACAGGTATGAAATCAATTGTTGTAGCATCTTCTGAATTATCGATAGCTATAGATACAAAATTGCTATTGTTTTCTGCTGCTACTTTAAGTTCAATTACTTTGGGATCGTTACCTTGAGAGGCAACTGATTGCAAACTGCCATTGTCAAAAGCATCATCTTTTAAGCAGCTTTGCATACCAATGACTGCCATCATAAATGCTGCTATTATTTTTACATTTTTCATCTTTTATTTTTTAAATTTAGAAATTATGGTTGCCAAAATAATTTTGAACTAAACGCATCAATAGTACCTTGGGCTAATGCATTTTCCCCATTTGCTGTATATTCTGTTTGTGGGTATAGCAGGCGTACTGGCAATGTTTCAGATACTATGCTTGGATTATAAGAAATATAACCATCATCCTCACCTAGCATATTAATTCTGCGCAAATCACTCCAAGCTTCTAAACCATCAATACCACAAAGTGCTAAATACTTTTGATACCCAATGAACTGTGCTTTTGCAAGTGCTGATGCACCTGCATTTGTAAGATCGGTGATATCAGTAGCAGCGGCTATATATGCTGCGGCTTCGTTTGTTGCATCCTCTACTCCCAGCCAAATAAATGATTCTGTAATTGCCTCATTTAAAGCAGTTTGTGCATCGCCGGTCATCCAACCACGAGCAATGGCTTCTGCTTTAAAAAACAAGCTTTCAAAAGAAGGCATCATCCACTGTGTTTGTGAAGCACCAGTCGTAAATCTTCCACCTAAATCTAAACCGCCAATCAGACCAGGTCCAAAGTATGAGGCCTGATTACCCGAAAATAATTCACCGGGGTCTAATCCGTATTCACATCCATTATAATTTCCACTTACATCTTGGAAAAAGCGTGCAATACGGGCATCTCCAAATGCTTCAAACTGAGAAAGGATATATGCATTTGCATTGAGAGAAGCTGTTGCTTTTACATAGGTAGGTGTATAACCATAATTAGTGTAAAAAGGAGACTGCTTATTTAACTGATTGTTATAGCCGGGATTTACACCAATGGTTTCACCTGCTCCAAGTATTCCGCCTTCTGCATCAATTTTTGCTATTTCCGCAGATGGGTTAAACCCTGCTATTTCTGATTGCCTAATGAGTAAGCGCAATTTGAGAGTATTGGCAAATTTTATCCATTTTGTTTGATCCCCATTGTTCACTACATCTACACTTGCAAAAGATATTGGACCAGGTTCTTTCATATAGAAGATAGCACTATCTAAACTCTGTTGTAATGCTGTATAGATGGATGCACCATCATCATAGACAGGCAGAGGAAATTGTGTTTCTTTAAACGCCTGAGAGTAAGGTACATTCCCAAATATATCTACAACCTCTTGAAAGAGTTTAGCAGATAAAATCATGGAAGCTGCTGCTAGCACATTATTGCCATTGGCTTGTGATTTTTCTTTTGTAAGATACAGATCAAACAATGCATTATAATAGGAAGCCCATATTCCATTGCTAAAAGTAAAATCTATATTATAGCTTGTTTCCTGTTGTATCCTGGCAAAGTCACCATTTGGAGCAAAATAACCCATCCATCTACTGATAAAAGCAGACTGTGGTATTATAATTTGGCCACCAGCTAAGTCTGCCGCCTGAGGAAATATTAATTCTGGTGTTATGTTATCATCTGTAGGAATATTTGGATTTGTATTTACATCCAGAAATCCTTTTTTACAAGATGCTGTTATAACTACACAGAGGGTAAAAAATAGTATTCTATGTAAGTATTTCATATTCTTTTTTTGAACGATTAAAATTGTAAAGTGATAGATCCACCAAATAGTCTTGAAGCAGGTGATTGGAATGAACTGGCTACGCCAAATGTGTTTCCTACTCCAGCATAATTGAATTCAGGATCACCCCACTGATTAGATTTTGGTACAAATAGGAAGAGATTTTTGCCCACCACACTTACAGTTGCTTTTTTGAAGAAGCCCTGCTTTCCAAATATGTTATTTGGTAAAGTGTATGAGATATTTAATTCTCTTAATCTCCAAGCTGCGGCACTTGCATAATAGTTTGTGGCAATGCTTGTGTTTGTGCTACCTCCAGTCCAGAAACCGTAGTTACCGTCTTGTACTTGTATGTTAGTATTAGGAACATATTTACCATCTTCCAGATATACTGAGTTAGGGAATACAAAACGCTCTCTACCATAAGAAGCGCTTCTTTCTGATATGCCTGCAAAATCTAAATCTGAGCCTAAACCTGAATAGAAATTATGACCACCTTTATAATCCCAAGTCATAGCAATAGAGAAATTGCCAATGGTATAAGAAGGTGTTACACCCACAACCCATAGAGGTAGTGTACGGCCAGTGGTTACTAATGAAGGTGAAATGCTAGGATATCCTGTTACAGGATCTACTATTACTTTTCCAGTTGCTGGATCTCTATTATAATCGGTTAATTGAAATTGAAAGGCTGGTCCACCCACTACAGCTATGTTATTCACCGTAGGTGAACTGGCAGATAGTTGAATGAATCCATTTGTGCCGGCTAACACTACTGGCACATCTCCCTGTGTTCTTGTAACCTCATTGTTGTTATACGTGGCATTAATTTTAAAATTAATACTCCCTTTACGAATTTTCACTAATGGTGTAATGGCTAAATCCATTTCAACTCCATAGTTTCTAAAGTCTGCGGCATTGGCCAATTCAGATGTATAACCAGTAGTAATAGAACGTGTAATGAGTAATACTTGATTTGTATTTTCCTGATTAAAATAAGTAGCTTCTAAATTAATCCTATTTTTAAACAACCCTAGTTCAGCACCAAATTCTGTTGTATTTACAAATTCGGGTTTTAAATCTTTTGAAGGTATAGTTCCGTTTGCCGTAAATCCACCAACATTGCCATAAGGAAAACCATTAGGCTGAGTATAAGTGGCATTTGTAGCATAAGGCGCCAAGTTTACATTACCACTTTTTGAAACGGCTCCTCTTAGTTTTAAATATGAAACAGTATTGCTTGTGTTAATGGCTTCAACTGCATCTGACAGTACCAAAGAAGCATTTACTGCTGGGTAAAAGAAAGATCGATTTTCTTCATTTAATCTACTATCCCAATCATTACGGCCAGTAACTTCTACATTAGCCCAGCCTTTGTAACTAATACCAAATGAACCATAAGCAGAAAGCAATGCAGATACTGATTTAAAATTATTAAATGGTGCGGTAGGCACATTGGCATCTCCGCTTTTTACAGACACATTATATAAAGCTGGAACTAATAAATTATTACCCCCAACATTTATATCCTTAATAACATTCTTACGTATCATACCCCCTACAATATATTTAAGAGAAAAATCCTTATTCAGATCTTTGTCACCACTCAGGAAATAATCAACATTATACCGGGATACAGTAGTTTGTCCATCTGCAACATAACCCGGCCTATCTGAAAATTGTGTAGAGTTTCTCGGTCTGCCAAAGAAGCCGGAAGTTTGAGCCCAGTCTGATATTTCAACAGGAGCATTAGTACTTTGGAAACCCTGAAAAGATACATTGGTACTTAATCGAGTACTTGCTCTTAGCCAAGGGGCAATTTGATAGTTTAAATCAAGATTTGCATTTAAATCATCCTGCCTTCCAGTTTGACGTATATTGTCTATAAGCCAGTAAGGATTTACAGCAAACTCATTATAGTAATTTGAATTGTCGGCAAATTTGTTATTTGGATCATCATAGTCCAACAAAGGAACATTACTTGATGTCTGCATTACAGCAAAAAATAGACCACCGTTATATGAATCTGGGAAAGTAGTCTGGAATGCATTTTCGTTTACAACATTGTAATTAGATAACACATAATTTAATCCATAACCTGCTGAAAATTTATCATATTTTTTACTACCATTAAATCTAAAACTGGTTCTATGATTTTTATCATCCGGCACCAAACCTCTAATGTTTGCGTCTTCAATACTCACATAAAAATCTTCCCCTGCAATTGAAATTGCATTTTGAAAAGTAAGCCCCGTATTCCAGAAATCAATTTTATCTTTATATCTGGCATTACTATAAGGAAGCGTTTGAATTGAGCCATCTTCTAATGGTACACCTATCGGTTGTAATGAGCCGTCGAATCTTGGTCCATATTGCTGATTTTCGTAAGGCACATACAAATAGTTTCCGTAGGCATCTTTTGTTTCACCAGCACCGGCACCAAATTCTTTTTGAATTTTTGGAAAGAAAGATACATTGGTTGTTTGTATTGTACTACTAAAGGAAATGGTAGGGTTTTTTCCACCACGCTTTGTAGTAATAATGATTACACCATTCACGGCATCTGGGCCATAAATGGCAGCTGATGCAGCACTTTTTAACACTGTAATATCCTGTACATCGTCTGGCGGTATAGAAGATAAAAATCCTAATGGAGTAGGAGCACCATCTACTACAAGCATCGGCTGATTGTTCCCAGTAAGTGAGCGAATACCACGAATATTAATTTTTGAATTTTCAAAAACTCCACTGTTTACAGTAGAAATATTTACACCTGACACTTTACCATTCAAAGCTTGCTGTACGTTAACTGACTTAGCTTGTGTCAACGTTTTATTTGACAATGAAGTAGTGGCATATCCCAAATCTTTAGCCGATCTGCGAATACCCAAAGCAGTTGTTACTACTACATCTGTAAGATTGCCACTTGATTTTTGGAGTGTTACATTTAATGTAGCATCCCCAGTTAGCACAACTTGTGTGGTGTTATAGTTTAGTGCAGATATAATCAACACATCGCCAGATTTTGCACCTATACGAAATACGCCTGCATCCGTAGATGCTACAGAAATTTTTGTACCTTTTATTGTTATGGTTGCAAATGGTACAATTGCACCTTCTTGGTCCTTAATGGTACCAGTAATTGTTTGTTCCTGTGCCCACGTTAGTTGAGCGCAAAGCATGGCCAGGAAGAAAAGTAATACACTTTTTTTCATACACTTTTTTTTAAATAATATTAATAATAAATGTGATTGTTAACACTGCTTCCGGGTGCAGTGCAACCATAAAAGAGAGGGGATTGTTAATTTACGTTGCACCATTTATAATTTTTGTAATGGGTTTAGGGATGAACGGTAAAAAAAATCTGAAACTCAATGGCAATGTAAGTTTCATGTAATATTTTTCATAAAATTGACAAGTGATGCAGCGATTTTTTTTACAAAAACATTTTTCATTTTTCAAGAAATCACCTTTTACTGAAAGCTGCTTTTCATAAAATATTTGATTACTATAGATTGATATGGCGTAAATGGATATATATAGAAATATCAAAATAAATGATGAAATAGTTTTGATTTTTTATTAAACCCTATTTGGCATAATGCCACCTTAAATAATTCTTACTGAGCCAAATTCTTTTATGCCTAATTTACCAGCCTTACATTATTACCATGAGAAGTTTATTATTATTTATTTTTTGCTTACTAAGTGCATCGCCGAAGGCACAAAAAAAACAAGCTATAGCTATAGGCAGTAATGCTCAAGAGGATAGCATATATTTTAAAGAAACAAAGTTTAGACAGGCTGGCCCATTTAGAGGCGGTAGAAGCGCAGCAGTGTGTGGCAGTTATAAGGATGTAAATACCTTTTATATGGGTAGCACAGGTGGTGGTGTTTGGAAAACATCAGATGGGGGAAACAATTGGAAAAATATATCAGACAACTATTTTGGCGGAAGCATAGGCGCTGTATCGGTGTCAGAATCAGATGAAAATATCATCTATGTAGGCGAAGGAGAAAATACGATGCGTGGTAATGTGAGTGAGGGAATCAATGGAATGTGGAAATCTACTGATGGTGGTAGGTCGTGGACAAATCTCGGATTAAAAAATGCAAGGCATATAACTAATATTATTATTCACCCACGAAACCCTGATATTGTATGGGCCTCTGTACAAGGGCATCTTTTCGGACCTTCAGATGAAAGAGGGGTTTATAAAACTATAGATGGTGGAAAATCTTGGAGAAAGACTTTATACTCAGGAAATACACAGGCCGGTGCAGTTGACCTAGTAATGGAACCTGGCAACCCAAATATCTTATATGCAAGTACTTGGCATGTAATACGAACTCCTTATAGCTTAGAAAGTGGTGGCGCAGGAAGTGCATTATGGAAAAGTGTAGATGGTGGAGAAACTTGGACCAATCTCATGGATAAAAAAGGCATGCCTCAAAATGAAATTACTGGCATTATTGGGATTACAGTTAGTGCTACAAATCCACAACAATTATATGCACTTATTGAATGCACCAGCAAAGGTTTATATGGCAGTGAGGATGGCGGGGAACATTGGAAAAAAATTACAGACAATGCAGACCTTTGCCAGCGCAGTTGGTATTTTAGTAAACTCTTTTGTGATCCAAAAAGCGAAAACACAATTTATGTGCTGAATGTTGGATTGCATCGCAGTAAAGATGGTGGTGATACATGGGAAGAAATATATACCCCACATGGGGATCATCATGACTTATGGATTGACCCTGCTAATTCAAATCGTATGATTGTAGCCGATGATGGTGGAGCCCAAATTAGTTTTGATGCCGGTGCAAACTGGAGTACATATAACAACCAACCCACGGCACAGTTTTATAGAGTGAGTACGGATAATGCATTCCCCTATCATATACTGGGTGCACAGCAGGATAATACAACTGTTCGTATAAAGAGCAGAAGTTTTGGTGGAGCTATTACTGAAAGTGATTGGACCCCCACAGCAGGTTTTGAAAGTGGTTATGTTGTAAACGATCCACTAAATAATGATGTGGTATATGGAGGAAATTATCAGGGTTATCTCTCAAGATATGACCATAAAACAGAAGAAAACAGAAGCATCAGTGTATGGCCAATAGAAGCCTTGGGAGATGGCGTTATTGCAGCTAAGTATCGCTTTCAATGGAACTTTCCCATCTTCTTCTCTCCGCATAATCCACATAAATTATATGCCGCAGGCAATATGCTTTTTGCTACAGAAACCGAGGGTCAAAAATGGAATGCAGTAAGTGGTGATCTTACAACAAATGATACCTCAAGACAGAAAAGTAGTGGTGGCCCTATCACAAAAGACAATACGTCGGTTGAATATTACTGTACCATATTTACAGCTGCCGAGTGTGCTTTAGAAAAGGATGTGCTGTGGACCGGCAGTGATGACGGTTTAATACATGTAAGCAAGGATGGTGGCAAGCAATGGAAAAATGTAACACCGCCTGATGCACCTAAGTGGATGATGTGGAATTGCGTAGAAACTAGCCCATATAATAAAGGCACCGTTTACTTTGCAGGTACCAGATATAAATCAGATGATTTTGCTCCCTATCTGTACAAAACAACAGACTATGGCAATACTTGGCAACGCATCAATAATGGTATTGCAGCACAACATTTTACAAGAGCCATAAGGGCCGACCGCACAAAAAAAGGATTACTTTATTGTGGCACAGAATATGGCTTATATATCAGTTACGATGATGGCGCAAACTGGAAACCTTTTCAACTCAATTTACCAATAGTTCCTATAACTGATATTGCTATAAAGAACAATGATTTAATTATAGCAACACAGGGCAGAAGTTTCTGGGTGTTAGACGATTTATCAACTGTACAAAAAAGAATGGATGGCATTATG
This sequence comes from uncultured bacterium, assembly GCA_964293305.1. Lineage (GTDB taxonomy): Bacteria > Bacteroidota > Bacteroidia > Chitinophagales > Chitinophagaceae > CALAGJ01. The sequence continues at coordinate 92,692 of CAXYYO010000006.1, forward strand.
CAAAACAATTGGTTTGTATTTAAGCCCATGCCTACCTATCGCAGTTATGGCTATGTGAGTGAGCACCCGGGAAACAATGGCACTAATGCTCAAAATGGAGTAGTACTTCAATTTTGGTTCACAGAGCAAAAAGCAAAAGAGACTATAGAAGCAAAAGTATTTAATAGCAAAAAAGAGTTAATAAAAAGCTGGAGTACAACTGCCGAAAAGGAAGAAAACAAATTTCAATATGAGGCAGGCATGAACAAACTTATATGGAATTTAGAATATCCTGCCACGATTAAAATTGATGACCTTGTAATGTGGAATGGTTCTGAAATAAGCGGGTTGAAAGTAGCCCCCGGTAAATATACTTTTAGGTTAAAAACAAGTACTGATAGTACAGAGATTGAAACTGAAGTATTAGCAGATCCAAATCAAAAAATGACACAGGCCGATTATGATGCACAAGTAAATTTTTTATTGCAGGTAAAAGATAAATTCAATGCTATACAAACGACAATAAAAAATATTCGCACCCTTCGTAGCCAGATTAGTGATTTTACTAAAAATATTGATACCGTTGAATATAAGGCAATAACCACAGCAGCAGATAGTATCCAGAAAAAAATCACTGATATAGAAGAAGCATTGTATCAAACAAAGTCAAAGAGTCCTCAAGATGTACTCAATTATCCCATTCGTATAAATGATCAAATGGCAAGTATTTATTATTTTGCTTCAAGTGGAAACACGGCTCCACCGCAACAAGCTTATGATGCATTTGCAGAATTAAGTTTGAAGGCAGATAAATATCTAGGAGCCTTTGATGTTTTAAAGCAAAATGATCTGGTATATCTCAATAATTTAATACATGAAAAAATGGTTCCAATTATTCGAATGGAATCCGAGGATTAATAAATTATTATGTATGCATATAGCCCGTATATCAACTTTTAAAAATAATAAACAGGCAGTTCATTTTTTTAATGAATGGGTTGAGCAATTAGAAACGCTCAACCAGATAAAATACAAAAAAATTATTGCCCAAACCGAATTGGGCAATACGGTAGTATGGTCATGCAATCATGATCAAAAAAAAATGCCGGCAATTGTTCTCTTTCCCGGTTTTAGAACAAGTGCATTGTTCTGGGATTTGGATAATGTACTGGCACCATTATGCCACCATTTTCGTGTGTATATGGTAGAAACAAATGGGCAACCTTCTTTGAGCAATGGTGCCTCACCGGATGTACGCACAGATGATTATGGAATCTGGGCAGCAGGGGTTTTGAAGCAATTGGATATAACAACAGCGACTATTGCAGGTGTATCATTTGGAGCATTTGTATGCAAAAAACTTTGTATGGTAAATCCATCAATTGTAAAGCATGCTGTATTAATGAATCCAGCAGGATTACAACAATTTTCACCAAACTTCAAAAATCTATATTATAATGCACTTCCAGTTTTAAGTACTACAGAAAAAAATGTATCAAAATTTTTAGAAGAAGCTATATTTTTTAAGGACAACCATTATGTATCTCCACAAGCTTTCAAGCTACTTATAGATTATGAAATGTTTGCCATCAGATCTTTTAAAAATCGATCACAATTTCCTTATGTAATGGGCAAACAGGAATTACAAAGAATAAGCACACCTACACATTTAGTACTTGGAGAAAAAGATATATTATTTCCATTTAATAAAACTATTGAGGCTGCCGAGAAAAATGTAAAATCTTTGAGAAATGTATATGTTTTAAAGAATACCGGGCATGGCATTGAAACATCTCCAGAAGCAATAGAAAAATTAATACAAATAGCAAAAAATTAGTCAAGACAACATAACTTTTTTTTAGATTTTTAATAGTCCATAATGCACCAATTTTTAATATTGGCTATCATTTACATTTTTTAAATCAACCCAATTGTATCAGATTCATTTCCCTCTACCAATTATTTTTTTATAGGCTTAATCGATCAAGAAAAAAGTTCAGTAAAAAAGATGATAACTTAATATCAATTAGGCACTTATCTTTCCCCCAAAAAAAATTGTATGTTTAAAAATAAAACTGTTTTTATTACAGGTGCCAGCAGGGGAATAGGTAAAGCAATGGCATTAAAGTTGGCAGCTGCTGGGGCTAATATCATTATCGCTTCAAAAAGTACAGAGGAAGACCCACGCTTAGGTGGTACAATTTTTTCAGCTGCTGCAGAAATGGAAGCTGCTGGTGGTAAAGCTATTGGCATAAAAACAGATATCCGTTTTGAAGAACAGATAGCAGCTGCTGTGCAGCAAGGTGTTGAAGCATTTGGTGGTATTGACATTGTAATCAACAACGCATCTGCCATACAGCTTACCAACACTGAACAAACTCCGGCCAAGCGTTTTGACCTCATGCATGACATCAATGTAAGAGGGACATTTTTAGTAACACAACATTGTATTCCGTATTTGAAAAAAAGCAGCAATGCACATGTCCTCACACTGTCTCCACCTGTAAATTTAATTCCAAAATGGCTGGGCCCACATGTGGCATATACTATGAGTAAATTCAATATGAGTATGATGGCATTGGGATGGGCAGAAGAGTTGAAAGCTTATCCAATAGCTTCTAATGCTTTATGGCCACGTACTACAATTGATACAGCAGCAGTTCGAAATTTACTTGGTGGAGAAATGCTGGCTAAAATGAGTAGAACTCCTGCCATATTATCAGATGCTGCATTTTATATTTTAAGCAAACCGGCTCAGTCTTGTACAGGTCATACTTTTATAGATGAAGAAGTATTAGCCAAGGAAGGTATTACAGATTTATCAAGTTATAGTGTGGTGCCTGGAGCACAGCTTTACCAAGATTTATTTGTTTAATTTTATCTGCAATAAGCTACGAGTCTTTCCACTGCTTGCTCTAAGGTTGTTTCTTTTTTAGCAAAGCAAAAGCGAAGTACTTTGTTATCTTCTCCGGTTTTGTAAAATGCACTCATAGGTATGGTAGCCACACCTGCATCTGTTGTAAGTTTTTTGGCAAATACCATATCCGGTTCATCTGATATTTTGTTGTATTGATAGCATTGAAAATAACTTCCATAACTGGGTATGGGTTCAAAAGCAGTTGATTGCATTAGTTGTTGGAAATAATCTCTTTTTTTCTGCATAAAGTTGCCCAAGGATAAATAAGCATCTGCTTGAATAAGATATTCCGCAAGGCCATATTGCATAGCACTGTTTACACTAAATGCATTAAATTGATGTATCTTTCTGTATTCATGCATCAATGTAGGGCTGCTTATACAATAACCCATTTTCCAACCCGTACAGTGATAGGTTTTACCAAATGAAAAACACACAAAACTCCGCTCCATTAATGCCGGATATTTCAGCATACTCAAGTGGGGTTTACCATCAAAAATTAAATGTTCATATACTTCATCACTTATCACAAGAAGGTTGTGCTTTTGTGCTAATAAAGTCAGAGTATTGATATCATTTTCTTCAAGCACCGCACCGGTTGGGTTGTGTGGCGAATTAATGATTATAGCCTTTGTGCGGCTGGTTATAGCATCTGCTACTTCCTGCCAAGGAATATGATAATCTGGGAATGAAAGTGCTATACAAATTGCTTTAGCTCCATTTACTTCGATATTAGGAATATAACTATCATAAGCGGGTTCAAATACAATGACTTCATCTCCGGGTCTAAGGAAACAAGTAAGTGCTGTATAAATAGCATAAGTACCTCCAGGTGTAATGGTTATTTGTTGGTCAGCATCAATAGAATTTGAGTAAAGATGTTGCACTTTGTCTGCAAGACGTTGCCTTAAAATAGGCAACCCATTAGAATGTGCATATTGATTGCCACCATCCTGCATAGCTTTATAAACTAAATTAATAAGCGCTTCATTCATGGTAAAGTCTGGGAAACCCTGCCCCAAATTAATGGCACCAGACTGCTGAGCCAGTTGACTCATTACTGTAAAAATTGTTGTGCCTGCATTGGGCAGTTTAGAAGAAAACATATTAAACCAATTTATGACAATTATGAGATAATCATGATATTACAAATACCGCATGTACTAAAAAATAAATACCAATTTTTAAAAATTTATAATTTAAAAAGAGTTGACTTTTATATAGAAGCAGTTTAAAAATGATCTGAAAAATGAAATTTTCCACCTTTAAATGCATCAGATTTATGATTTATCTAATCAGTTGTACAGTTCCTTTTTTTCTGATAACATTTCCTAGATAATCAATTGCCTCTGCATTAAACACATATGTTCCCGATGGTTGTTTAACTCCTTTAAATGTGCCATTCCATCCGTCATTTAGCTTATTGGTTGTAAACAAAAGCTGCCCCCATCTATTAAATACACTAAAATAATTGAGCTGCTTCATGCCAATTACAGAAGGTTTGAAATTTTCATTTAAATTGTCATTATTAGGAGAAAAAGCAGTAGGGATAAATAAATCAGGTTTGGTCTGAAATACTGTTACAGTTATACTGTCTTTAGCTATACAACCTTCCGGAGAAATAGCAGTTAAAAGATAAGCAACTTTTTTTGTACCCGAAGGGTAAATACCTATTGGATTTCCGATAGTTGGATCACTTAAATAAATGGGAGGAACCCACTGATAAGTAGCACCGCCAGTAGCGTTAAACTGCAAAGGTTGTTGAATGACTATAGTTGTATCAGAACCAGCATTAGCAATAACCTTTGGAATTACAGTAACTTTTATAGAATCGACTCCGGGCTTAGGACAGCCTTTTGAATCGTAGGCGTATAAAAAATATTGTGTAGTAATTTCAGGGCCAGCCGTAGGCGTTAATGTATTTGATTGCACCAATGTTTGAGTAGGAGACCATACATAACTACTGCCATCTGAGTTACCATTGAGTTGAACAGTTTTTCCATAACAAATGATGACAGAATCTCCGGCATCTGCTATCGGATATGGAACAACTTTAATGCTTACAGTATCTTTTGCCAAACAGGTACCAACAGATGCTTCTACTATGTATTCAATATCCTGTAAGGGTGTAGCTAGAGGCTCTGCAATATCTGTTGCATCTAGTTCAATAGGAGGTGACCAGATGAAGTTTACTGCATTTGTATTATTACGTAATAAAATTTGATCTGTCTGACAAATTGTGGTATCTGCTAATAATTCCGCAACTACTTTATCTACCACTTTTACGTTAATGGTTAATGAATCTTTACAGGTTCCATCATCCACACGAATGGTATATTCTGTATCTACTTTCGGAAAGACCCTCGGTGTAGCAGTATTGGCATTTATTATATTATAATTTGGGTACCAAGTATATTGAGGATTTGGGGTAATGGCAGTTACAGATAAATCTAAACTATCAACTGAGCATATAATTTGTTCAGTGAAAGGAACAGTTATTTCTGGACCGGGGGTTACGGATAACTTATATTCCAAAGAATCAATACACCCTTTGCTTGAGGAAGAAATCAATAAAATATTCTTATCGCCTGGCGTTTCAAAAGTATAGGATGGATTTTGAAGTATTGAGACATCATTTGAAATTCCTGTTTCCCCAAAATCCCATAACCATAAGCTAATAGTGCCATATGTTGAGGTGGAAATATCCGTAAATTGGTAGGGTGCCTGAATACAACTTCCATTCACCACAAAATTTGTATTAAAGCCAGGATATATTGCAACATTTGCAGATGCTGTAGCCGTACATTCTTGACCTTTGTTGGCAATTACTGTTATGGTATAAATCCCGGTATCGGGGAAACTAAAAAATGGTCTTTCTTCAAGCGAGGTATCTGCATCTGAATTTGTTATTCCAAAATCCCAATAGTAGGTTTCAATCAATCCTAACGGGTCTGGTCTTGTATTTTCGAACTGGAGGGTATTAGAATTACAATTTATATAGTTTACAGTTATGCCGTCACTATCAAACTGATCATTATCTAATTGCACCTCAGGCAGGCTACAATTATTTACTTTAAAAGTAAAATCTTTTCTATGTTCTGCAATTATTTTACCGTTTCTCCACTCATAGCAAACCACACACACCACATAGTCTCCTGTTATTGGAGCTATACCACTGATAATACCAGTTACGGGGTCAATGGTAACCGTACTCCCCATTGGTTCTATGGCACTATATGGGAAAAGGTAGCCTACTGGACTATAATTAAAATCTGTAGGTGCTTGATCTATTGCAGAAGTGAATTCGCCACCGTCAAATGCAGCAACAAATTCATAAGAAAGTGAATCCCCGTCCATATCAGTGGCTCCCAATGAAAAACTGAAAAATGACTCTTTGCAGGAAATTACAGTGTCTTTAGTATTAAATACAGCAGAGCTATTGAAATCTCCGGGCAAAATTTTTGATCCGGGTATTGTTGCAGTATAGGTAGAACCAGGAATAAGACTTAATGTTTCTAGATCTGGACCTAAATTGTCATTTTGCGCCCTACAGCAGGTTTGATAAAGTATAATATAACCAACATCATTATTGTTTAAAATAACATTACCACTGTATGTATAAGCTTCATAACTAATTTCTGGCTTACTAGATATGCAAGCCGGATAAGTGGTTAAGGTAAGAATTTTTGATTCAGACCTATTTACTTTTATATCTAATATTTTCCGAAAAGGGAAAGCATTTTCGAAAACAGAAATGAATACACTGGCCGGCAAACAGGCAATATTACCCCCAGTACCACAGGGCTTTGTAGCATCTCTAAAAAGACGGGCAGATAATTTATAATTACTTGTATTTGTAGCCGCTCCTGGTCCTAAATATTCATAAAAAATTTCTCCTCCATTTATATGCCCGGCAAATAATGTTGTATATGAAAAAAACAACAAGGATAATATTATAGGTATGCGCTTCATGCTAATACTGCAATAGTAAGCATAAAAGATTCAATAGTTTCTAATAATTCCACTGGCTGCTCCCACATACTCATATGCCCAGTGGATGCATAAAATGTAACCTGACTTTGAGGAGGCAAATAAACCTGCTTGAAAACATCAGCGGGTGGCGCTGCCATATCTTCGCTTCCAATTACAAAAAGTACAGGTATGGTACTTTTTGTAAGAACAGCACAACGGTCTTTTCGCTGCATCATAATTTTATAATATTGCTGTAGGGCGGCATTGCTATACTGCACACTTTGTGCTATAAGTTCATCAATATCCTGTTTGTTTTCTTTTTTGAATATCGCTCCAAAAAGATTGGGTATCGTGTTTTTAAGAAAAGCATATGCTCCATAGGAGCCAATAGCTTCAATGCCTCTTTGTCTTATTTCTTTTTTTTCTTCACTATCAGCAAACGCTGTGGAATGAATAAGCCCAAATCCATTTAATTTTTCAGCATACTTTTCAGCAAATGCCAGCGTGATATAACCACCCATACTATGACCAAGCATTATAGTTTGATAGACTTTTGCATCATCCATCACGGCCAAGAGTACCTCTGCAAAATCCTCCACACTTTGTAAGGAATCATTATATGCAGACGAGCCGCTACCGGGTAAATCTGGAATAATAACTTTATAAAACTTCGATAAACTTTCAACCTGTCTATTCCAAATTTTTCCATCTTCGCCAAACCCATGTATGAGCATGATTGAGATATGGCTATCACCTACTACATTATAAGAAATTTGCTCGCCTCGGTAAAGAAATGATTGCTGCATATTATTCAATCTTTTTTTTTGCACTGCGTGCAATATGTCTGTTGAAAAGTAATACTACGAATGGGGCAATGGCAAGGTTCAATTCTTGAGGCCACCAAAACCATCCTATCAAAAGTATACCACAAAGTATAGCCATACCCATAAAATAATATCGCAACCAAAAAAGATGCTTTCTCAATAAAAACCCAATAAAAAAATTTAGCGGAAAAGCCCATATCAAATTCCAATTATTCTGACAAACGGTATGATCAGTGCCCCACCACATAAATAAGAGTATGATGCCAAGCAATCCAGATAGGAGCATCAGTAATGCATCAACAAAAAAAGCATATTTCCCTTTAGAAATTTTACAGCAGAAATATAGTAGTACACTAAAAATAGTAATAGCAATTAGTGGTACATTATTACTGCCAGTTGTATCCATATCGGCACCTTTTAATATTGTATTGGTAGTAGGGGCAATTAAAGTGCTGGATGCTGATGCCAATGATAGCCCTTTCATAAAAAATTCAGGAAGAAAATAACTACTTTGTATGGTAACTGGTTCGTCCAATTTGCTACCAAGTAATAAATCAATACCTAACTTACTCCAGGGTTGATGACCCCTGTCCAAATACTGGTGTATAAGATTTCGATGTGTAGTGCCATCTGTAGCTACCGAGTGAATATTAGCCGCAGGCTTAATGTTTTTTAAAATAATATCTCGAATACGTGTAGTGCAATTGTCTAAAAGAAAATCATACTTATAATAAAGATTTTCATCTTCCAGGTTAAAAGCTACTGCTTCCAATACTGCTTTTTTATCTGCACAATTTAAAGCTACTACTTGCTCATACACGGCCCTTCCTGAAGCCTGGTATTCGTACATAAATTCGGGCATAGTCCATGCCGAAACATAATACAGTAATTTGCCACGCATAAAATTAGTATAAAAACCTGGCTGCGTAAAATCGAAAGTGCCCCAGTTATAGATAACATCTCGATGGGAAGATGTATCTGTTATTCTAAGTGCAGTATGTCCAAATAATGAGTAGAGCTCTTGACCCGGAGCGCAGGTTAATACGCTGATACGAATATTACAAATGCTGTCAGATTGTGATATTCCTCTAAAGCAAAGGCAAACAAATAATACAATGACCAACCATTTTTTCATTGGGTAAAAATAAGTGCTGTTTTTAAATACCAGCTGTTTTTATGTATATATAAAAGACATTGTATCAGATAGTTTTTTATTGCTTGATCACAAAAAAACCCTCACACATTATTCAATGCTGATCCAGCCCTATCTTGTAGCCCAAAATCAATACCATGCAGCATTGGAAAATTAAGCTGTCTTTATTCCTCAATTATTTTGTATTTGCACAATTACTCAATAGTGTTGGAACTGTTATATTGTTGGTACAAAAAAGCTTTAGTATTGGCGAATCTGCGGCATCAGTATTGGAGCCATTTAAGGACATGAGTATTGCCATTGTATCATTTCTCATTACCTCCTTTATTACAAGGATTGGATATAAAAAAGCCATGCTAATTGCATTGTTGGCTGTATCAATCATCTGCTTTATTATGCCATTTACAAACAGCCTTGTAATGGTGGAATTATTGTTTGCTTGCATTGGCGCTGGGTTTGCATTAATAAAAATGTCAGTGTATGGTGCCATTGGCCTAATCACAAAAAATGAAAAAGAGCATTTGGCATTGATGAGCTACACAGAGAGTAGTTTCGGCATTGGTATCGTAGCCGGATATTTTACGTTTCCGCTTTTTATAGATAGCTCCAATCCTGCATCCGTATCTTGGCTCAATGTATATTTTTTATTGGGTACTTTATCTTTGATAGCAATGTTATTGTTATGGATGAGTCCTTTGGATGAGTCTGAAGCCAAATCAAATGCAGAGGAAAATGCTGTTGATTTTGCAGCTATGTTTAAGTTAATGGGTCAGCGGGTTGTTGTAGTTTTTCTGGCCTGTGCTTTTATATATGTGCTATTGGAACAAAGTATTATGAGCTGGCTACCCACATTTAATAACAGTGTTTTAAAATTATCTGAAATACTCAGCATACGCATGGCTAGCATACTGGCTGGCTCTATAGCTGTGGGTAGATTGCTTGCAGGATATGTATTACAAAAAATAAAATGGGTTTATGTACTCATGGGTTGCATCGTCATTGCAGCAATACTTGTTTTAGTGAGTATGCCGATAATAAAAGATTTTCAGGAATCCTATACCGGTAATGGTATTAATAAACTTTCGGAAGTGCCAATGGTGGCATTTATTTTTCCGCTTATAGGTTTGGTATTAGCACCTATTTATCCTGCACTAAATTCAGTAATACTTAGTGCATTGCCCAAACCCAAACACGGATTTATGGCAGGCCTCATCATAGTATTTTCAGCCATTGGCGGAAGCTTAGGTTCTGTATTGACGGGCAAAGTATTTCAACAATACGATGGCTCTACTGCCTTTTATTTTTCACTTATTCCAATGGTGCTATTACTCATTGCCATGTTTACATTTTATAAACTACAACAAAAGGATTTGCATCAGAAAATATGAAAGCTGATAATTATTTGTGCAGCCTATAGCCCTATATCATCAACATATTTTTTTGCCAGATTTTCTGCGGCTATCCAATCATCCGGTGTATCAATATTTACATACCACTGTGGTGGGGAAGGAAGATGGGTTATCGTATTTCCGTAAAATGTTTTTTGCTCTTTTAAGCATTTTGTTTTCACGATATAAACGCTACCATCTCTTATAAATGCTTCGGGCAGCAATTGTCTTTGTGCAATCATCTCATAATCGCCGCAGGCATTGATTAAAAAATCATTCCCATTATTTTCAAAAACCCAGTGCGGATTATAGGTAAGTGGAACCAACTGTGTGCTGAATAGAGTATCAGCATTTGAAGCAATAAATTTTTCAATGCATGCATCTATAAATCCCGGCATACGAAATGGCGAAGTAGGTTGTAATAAACAGATGGCATCAAAATAAATACTGTTGCTTTCAAAATAATCCAAAGCGTGCATTACCACATCAATAGAAGGAGTACTGTCCTGCGCTAATGATGTGGGTCTAATAAATGGCACTTGTATGCCAAAAGCATTTGCCAATGCTGCTATTTGTTCGTTATCTGTACTGATTATGCAAGTGCTTAAAAGAGCAGATTTTGCTGCACTAGCAGCCGTATAATGTATTAAAGGATGACCATGCAGCAGCTTACTGTTTTTACCCAGTATGCCTTTGCTGCCACTTCTTGCTGGTATAATGCCGAGCATTTTCATGCATCCATTTTTTTAATTGAATCACTCCTTATCAAAACAATATTTTTTTATGGAATCGTAAAGGAACAGATGCCAGTACCGTTGCAATTTTTTCTCCTGCATTGCCATCTCCATAAAGGTTGGATGAAGCTGGTCTTTCCATTAGGATACAGTTTTGTATTGCCAATAAAATAGATTCTAATTCGTAAGGCACATCACATACATTCAAAGCCCTTTCTCTATCCTGCTGTCTGTTTCCAATATTTACAACGGGTACACCGAGGTAGGCGCATTCTCTTATGCCAACACTACTATTGCCTACAAAGCATTTTGCATGATACAAAATTTTAAGAAAATCATCGGGCATCATATTTTTAAAAAAATGAAACTGGTTTAAATCATGATTTTCTCTGTAAGCACGTATGCCTTGGGATGTGCCGTCTGCACCAGCATCCACATTTGGCCAAAACCATAACACAGGCATTGCTTGGCGGTGCAATGCTTTCAAAGTAGTTGTAATCTGCATTTTTGCCATTTCATGTTCGGTGGTAACAGGATGCTGCATCACCACGATATAACCATTACTTAAATCTGGCATCATACCCACTCCACCATACTTTTTATATGGATCAAAATTCAATGATGGATTTTGTAACACTGCTTTTGCAATATCTATTGAGGGGCATCCAGTATTAAATACATAATCAGGGTCTTCTCCCAATTTTATAACCCTTTGTCTTGCTGCGTCAGAGGCGGTAAGGTGTATATCTGCCAACTTTGTATTAGCATGGCGAACCTTCTCATCAATATTCCCTGTTATTTCTCCACCCTGCACATGTATAAGTGGGATATTCTGATAAGCAGCTGCAATGCTTACGGCTATTGTCTCATATCGATCTGCTACTACTACAACAGCATCAGGCTGTTGGTTTTGTAAAACAGTGCTAAGTTCTATTAAACCCAGACCTGTAGTCTTTGCCATAGCTGTTGGGCTTTCACCCTCTATGAGCATCAGAACTTTCTCATGCACAGGTATGCCATCTTGCTGAAGAATGGCACTCAAATCCCCATATCTGCTGAGCAATGCCGAGCCGGCCAGCACAACCTGTAGTTCTAAGTCAGGGTGTTTTTGAATAGCCTGTAATGCTGTTTTTATCCTGCTATAACTTGGCCTTGCCGTGATGGTGACACAAATTTTTCTTGGCATTTATTCAGGGTTTAAATCTTCAGTATTCAAAAAACTCCATTGCTCTTTTGCATGCAATAATGTGCTGCCAAGTATTTCTTTATAGTTGCCTGCGGCAATGCCCATTCCTGCTGGTTTTTTTGCTTCCAAATGCTCAAATTGTATTACAGTGCCGGCAGGTAAATTTTGATTAACTGCTAAGGATTTTTCAAATACAGATTTTAATGCTTTCATCCCCGACAAATCATTTTTATCAATTGGATGTTGCAATGCCATTTGTATAGCAGCAATACCCGTAGTAAGTTGTTTCACTTTGTGTATAGGAATGGATGATGTAGCATCGGGTCCAAACATTCCTTGATCAAAAACTATATGAAACTCAAATAGCGTAGCACCCAAAGCCGCCGCCGCCATACATGCATAAATATCTCCACTATGATCTGAGTATCCCACTGGTATTTGATACCGATTTTGCATGATACTGATATTATTTAATCCCCACTGCGTGGGCAATGAAGGATAAGAAGTGGTACATTGCAATAGCGAAATAGGAATACTTTTTTCTTGAAATAGTTGGATGGCAGCATCTATCTCATTCCAGTTGTTCATGCCGCTTGAAAGGATGACAGGCTTTTTTGTAGCAGCAATTTTTTCCAATAATAAATGATTGGTTACTTCACCTGATCCAATTTTATATCGATGCACATGTAAGTCTTCCAATACATCTACCGCGGCATTTGAAAATGGGGAACAAATAAATTCTAAACCATTCGCTTCGCAATGCGTTTTTAACTCAAACCATTGTTGAGGCGTAAACTCCATACGCTTCCAATAATCGAAACGTGTAGCATCTTCATAACTGAATGGTACCCTAAAAGGCTCGGCACTGCTACTTTCAGCATCTGCTATATGCATCTGAAATTTTATAGCTTGTACACCTGTATCTTTTAAAGCATTGATATAAGCATGGGCCATGCCCAAACTGCCATCGTGTGCCTGTCCAATTTCAGCTATAATCATGTAATTAATACTTACTATTTCTTCAAACTGAGAATAGAAAAATCACTCTCTTCTTTTATAATTTCATTGCTGAGCAAACCCAGTCCATCTATTTCCATTTCAACTGTATCACCCTCTTGCAGCCACTGCTCTTTATAATTTGGATCATTGAATTTGCCGGTACCATTTAATTCCAAAAAACATCCCGTGCCCACGGTACCACTTCCTATTACATCTCCGGCATGAAGTGTAACGCCGTAGGATGCTCTTTCAATTATTTCTGCAAAAGTCCAGTCCATATCACTTACGTTACCTTCGCTTACCTGTATGCCATTTACACGGCATTTCATGGTAAGGTTCCAACGCTTACCGATATGATTTTCTTTGGCAGGCATTTCAAGAGAAGCCAGTTCATCCAATGTAACCAACCAAGGGCCAATAACGGTTGAAAAATCTTTTCCCTTTGCAGGTCCGAGGTTGAGCAGCATTTCTTCCATTTGTAAACGCCTAGCACTCATATCGTTCATGATCATTAAACCGCCAATATATTCATCGGCATCTGCGGCAGCTATATTCCTTCCTGTTTTACAAATGACGATTGCAGCTTCTAATTCAAAATCCAGCTTTTCAAAATGATCGGGCATGCAACTGATTGCTCCAGGCCCCTGTATGCTCTGGTGATTGGTAAAATAGAAAATGGGATATTGATCAAACTCAGGAATCATAGGCACATTCCTATTTCTACGGGCAGCTGCCACATGCTGTCTAAAAGCATACCCATCCCTACAACTGGTGGGAAATGGAACCGGTGCTAGAAGCGCCACATCAGCCACTGGTACTGCTACATTTTCACCCATCCTCCCATCTACAATTGCTGCATGAACAGATTGTGCAATGGAGAAATTTTCATCCCAATAACTCAAAAACATATTCATAGCACCGGGCAGTTCCGGATGCATCAAATCTGCATCATACACATTTCCATTATGATAAAAGGCAAGTTGATCATGGCCATCTTTTAAATAAGATACAAGTTTCATTAGAATCTATTTGGTATAATTTGAATGGCTGCAAATAACAAATAGTTTTTTGAAATAAGGAAAAAGGAGTGCAGATCTGTAAATTCTTTTTGAGGGATGCTGGCGTTTGCCAGTTTTTTTCGTGTACTACTAGTGAGGTATGAAAGCAGGAGCAACCCTTTGGATATGAATATCAGGGCCATATTCATAAATAACAAAATGAAGGAAAGGTAAAAAAGTATGAGACTAAACAAACCCATCTATCCTCATGCAATAATTTATTCCTATTATTGTTTCGTCTATGATGAAATACTTTCTGATGTTTGTTATTTGTAGCATGATTAGCCTACAGGCTTTAAGTCAGCTATCAAATATTCGGCAGAAAAAAGTTGCCACATTGGGTAGTATTATTTTAGACAGCAATAGTATGGTGCCCGGCACTCTTTTTTTGCCCGGAGTAGACAGCACTTTTTATACTATTGATTATACCAGTGCCACGCTTACCTGGCTTAGACCATTTACCACTGACAGTATTACGATTCAATATCGTAGTTTTCCTTTTAAACTTGGCATTAGTAAGCAAAGATTCAGGTTTGATAGTATTCAAAATAATTTTATTCCTGTACAGCCTGCTACAACAAACCGAGAAAATAGAGAAGATGGGCTTTTTAATTTTGGAAAGCTAAATTATAATGGCAGCTTGGGTCGTAGCATTAGCGTAGGCAATAATCAGGATGCGGTTTTTAATTCACAGTTGAATATGCAACTGAGTGGATATATTGGTGATAGCATATTGTTGGCAGCAGCTATTACAGATAATAATATTCCTATACAGCCCGATGGCAATACACAGCAACTCAATGAATTTGACCAAGTGCTTTTACAATTTAAAAAAGATAAATGGAGTTTGGATTTAGGCGATATTGATTTGAGGCAAAACAGCTCCCCATTTCTAAGTTTTTATAAACGCTTGCAAGGGGTAGCTTGGCAGCAGCAGCTGCTAAATACTGATAAAATAAAAACCAAAATAATGGCCAGTGGGGCTATTGCCAAAGGCAGATTTACAAGAAATATTCTTCAAGGCTTGGGAGGGAATCAAGGCCCTTATCGATTAACAGGTGCTAACAACGAATTCTTTTTTGTAGTGCTTGCCAATACGGAGAAAGTTTTTATTGACGGTGTTCAATTACAAAGGGGGGAAGACCAAGATTATGTAATCAACTACAATACCGCAGAAATTACATTTACCCCAAAGCAAATGATCACTAAAGACAAACGCATACAGATTGAATTTGAATATGCCGATCGGAATTATTTAAATACACTTGTGTATGCATCTGCACAAACTGATATCGGTAGCAAATTTAGTTTTGGCATTTCGGTGTTTAATCAATCTGATGCAAGAAATTCTCCAATCAATCAAACCTTAGACAATCCGCAAAAGCAATTTCTTTCGGGCATAGGCGATAGTGTTCAAAATGCATTATATCCAAGTGCCATAAAGGATAGTTTTGATGTGAATAAGATTTTATACAGACAGGTGGATACAGTATATAATGGAAACACTTCAACTATTTATATTTACAGTAATAATCCGGATAGTATTTTATACCAATTGAGCTTTTTAGAAACAGGTGTTAATAAGGGCAACTATATTCCATTATTTAACGCTACAAATGGAAAAGTATTTCAATGGGTGCAACCCATAGATGGACAACCACAGGGAAATTATGAACCAGCTATTTTATTAGTTACTCCAAAACAACTGCGCATAGTGAGTGGAAATTTATTGTGGCATTTTGATTCATCTACACAAATACAATCTTACATTGCGTATAGCACAAATGACATCAATCGTTTTTCATCTGCAGATAAAGAAAATGATAATGGCATTGCCGCAAAAATGATGGTACAGCACCATAGAAAGGTATCAATTTTTAAAAAAGAAGATAAGCTGCTTATTAATCTGGGTTATGAATATGCCGGTGAAAATTTCAGGACAATAGAGCGATTACGCAGCGTTGAATTTTATAGGGATTGGGGGTTAAATTTTTTGCCATCATTTACTTCCGAAAAAATTCCTTCTGCTGAAATTATGCTTAGCGATAGCAATACTCATGTATTCAAATACAAATATTCATCTTATACTAGAGGTGATGGATATGATGGCAAACGTAATGAACTACAACATGAAATTAATGTGCAAGGATGGCTGCTGCAAACACAATTACAACAAACAAGCTTTAGCACAAATACAGAAAAGGGGTTTTTCTGGAGGCC
>CAXYYO010000007.1:0-107459 GCA_964293305.1 uncultured bacterium
TTATTAATTACCATGCCAGAGGTAAGTGTAGTGGAGCAATACGGAAATAGTAACTGCACCATAACAGGTATAAATGAACGCTATCTTCGAATACAAAATAGGGGCAATGGAAATATTAGCGCCGGGGGTGCTGTAGATAATTTAGATATTATAAAAAGGGATAATGGAAATATAGATGCAAGTATGCTGGAGACCAAGAACGCTATTGTAAAATCAAGTGGTAATGGCAATGTATATATCAATACAGTCAATAGTTTTGAGGCACATGTAAGTGGCAATGGGATTATAAGAAATAGGGGTAGTGGAAAATCATCATCAAATTCATCGGCCACCGGAAATAGTAGTATTCAATAATAAAATTATTTTAAAATGAAAAGATTATTAAAGCCAATATGCATGCCTTTCTGGTGGCAGGATGCATTAATAGCAATACCTAGAATTATATGTGGAATGATGCTAAGTTTAGATTTCGGTGCTTCAAAATTTGGAATGCCATGGAGCCCCGCTGAAAAAAACTTAGGCCTTTTTGAAGTAGTTTATTGGTTTCCTATTGATGTGGCTGCTTATGGGGGAATTTTTACCATATTTCCTGTATTTTTTGCCTGGATGGGTGCCTTTAGCGAAGCTGTTGGTGGACTCCTGTTTGCAGCCGGACTGTTTACACGATTTAATTCCTTCCTAATAGTTTGTACCATGTCTGTGGCCGCTTTTATCCAACAATGGGGTGAGGGTAGTTGGAATATGTTGCCACCCCTAGGGTTTTTATGGGTAGCGTTGTATCAATTATTTTTAGGTAGTGGCCGCTTCGGTTTTGATTATCTCATTTCAAAAAAAATCACACATGCAAAAAATTAGCATCACAATTTTATTCGCATTATTCATCGCTTGTGTACAGCCCACCTACAAAAGAATTGTTGTGCTTACTGTGGATGTGAGCAAGCAAACTGATGTAAAGTTTGTTGGCATTAGGGGAGGGTCCACACCTCTATCCTGGTCAGAGGATTATGGTATGAAGGAAATAGTAAAAGACAGTTTGTATCAATGTTCACTTGAAGTAAATACGGGATATTTATTTGGTGAATTTAAGTTTACTGTCAACGGTGAATTTGAATTACAAACAGCAGATAATCGTCGTGTGTATTTTTCAGACAAAGACACAACATTTTATCAGGCTGTCTTTGATCGATTACCTACAAAATGATTTCTCTATGAAAAAACTTTCAACATTTATTTCGACCAGAAAAAAATATTTTATTGCATATCAAATAAAAGGTAAGAGTTGTGCTACAATGGCCAACTTTTTTTGAGTTGTATGATAAATAGTTTGCTCTATATCTAGGTGCATAAATGATATGAACAAATCCGTTCATTAATGTGTACACTCTACCAGTCAATGGATGTATCTTTAGCCCAAATAGATGGCAATGGCAAAAAGTGTAAAAAAAATAAATATTAAAAAAGTAAACCCTACAAATGCAGCAGCTATCGAATACAAAAAAACATTAAAACCACTAAAGTATGAAGAAATTCACTTTATAGATACAAACCAACTTGTTTGGAATTATTCTCTTTTTACAGATGAGGATGTAAAAAACTTTCAACAAGGCACTCACTATCGTTTATACGAAGTTTTTGGAAATAAGCAGATAGAAGTAATTGGCACGGCAGGAACTTATTTTGCGGTATGGGCTCCAAATGCAACAGCGGTGAGTGTAATCGGAAATTTTAATGAATGGAATAAGGTTACACATGCACTACATGTGCGTAAAGATGGTAGCGGTATATGGGAAGGATTTTTGCCTGGAATAATGGATGGTGAAGTATATAAATACCATATCGTTGGATTTGAAGGTTTGAAATTGGATAAGGCCGATCCCTTTGCACATTTTGCAGAATTAAGGCCTTCTACGGGATCAAAAATATGGGGCACTTTTTATGAGTGGAAAGATATAGATTGGATGAAGCACCGTCATAAAAAGAATAACCTCAATGCCCCATGGAGTATTTATGAAATACACTTGGCCAGTTGGATGCGTCCAGATGCTACAGATGAAGAAAGCTATAATTCTTATCAGCAAATTGCAGAAAAACTTGTTCCATATTGCTTAGAAATGGGTTTTACACATGTGGAGCTAATGCCGATAATGGAGCATCCATTTGATGGAAGCTGGGGATATCAGGGCACTGGCTATTTTGCGCCAACGAGCAGATTTGGTTCACCACAGGATTTTGCTGCATTAGTAGATGCATTGCACATGGCAGGTGTTGGAGTAATTTTAGATTGGGTGCCTTCACATTTTCCTTATGATGCACATGGTTTGTATATGTTTGACGGTGCACATACTTATGAGTGTGCGGATATGCGCAAAGGTTATCACCCGGACTGGAATAGCTATATATTCAATTATAGTAGGGGAGAAGTAAAGAGTTTTTTAATCAGTAGTGCCAGATTTTGGTGCGATAGATTTCATGCTGATGGATTGAGAGTAGATGCTGTAAGTAGCATGCTACGGCTGGATTACAGTAGAAATGAAGGTCAATGGGAGCCTAATGAATATGGAGGCAATGGAAACCTTGAGGCTATTGCATTTATAAAGGATCTGAACGCCACGCTGTACAGGGATTTTCCGGATATTCAAACCATTGCCGAAGAGGCCACAGATTGGCCAAAAATTAGTAAACCTATATTTGATGGAGGACTTGGTTTTGGGATGAAATGGATGATGGGATGGATGCATGATACCTTAGATTATTTTACACTAGACCCAATTTTCAGACAGTTTAGTCAAAATAAATTCAGCTTTAGCATGATGTATTTTTATGATGAAAATTTCATGCTTCCACTCAGCCATGATGAAGTGGTACATGGCAAAAGCCCCATGCTTTATAAAATGCCCGGCGATGAATGGCAAAAGCATGCTAATCTGCGTTTGTTGTACGCCTATATGTTTACACACCCCGGTGCAAAACTACTTTTTATGGGCAATGAATTTGGGG
Source organism: uncultured bacterium (assembly GCA_964293305.1). Lineage (GTDB taxonomy): Bacteria > Bacteroidota > Bacteroidia > Chitinophagales > Chitinophagaceae > CALAGJ01. The sequence goes on from CAXYYO010000007.1 coordinate 2,998, forward strand.
CAACAAATGAATGGAATTATAAATCAGAATTACAATGGGAGTTGACAGATCTGGCAAGTCATGGTGGGTTAAGATATTGTGTAAGTATGCTCAATAAATTATATCGGGATTATCCTGCATTATATCAAAAACAGTTTAGCCAAGATGGTTTTGAATGGGTAGATCTAAATAAGAGAACAGAATCTGTGCTCAGTTTTAAACGCAAAGGGGAAAAAATGAAAGATGATGTACTGGTTATTCTAAACATGACTCCTGTGGTTCGCAGGGATTGGGAAATACATGTGCAAGGAAAAGCTATCTGGAAAGAGATTTTCAATAGTAATGACAAAGCCTATTGGGGCACCGGCGATGTATTTAATCCCGATATAAAAGCAGAGATTACAGATAGAAAAAATAAATGGTATAAACTCAAAATAGATTTGCCAGCATTGAGTGCTGTGGTGCTGGGGTAAAAAAAAGCGGCTGACTCAATTTTTTGAATACAGCCGCTTTGTAATGCTTTTAGTAGTGAAGTTAATTATGCAATAACTGTAATTGACTGATAAATGCTTCTCTTATAGCTTTTTCTTTATTGGTCATTTCCTCAAAAGGAATGACATTTAAATCATAAAAATCTCTTTTTATATTGTAAAAACGTCCATAAGCTGGCGGCTCGTCATACAATTTATAGGTTTCATTATTGATGAACCTAACAACCGGAGTTGGGTCATCTGGTTCATTATCCCAGTGGCAAAAAACCCATGATCTGTCAGTTCCGGGTATCCCAATCATATTGTCATAAAAACTTACACCATCTAAAATGCCATAGTTAGTTGGCACGGGTATGCCAGCTACATCAGCAAGTGTTGGTAAAATATCAGTATAATCTATGAGTGCCGGAGAGACCTTGTGACTGATAGTGCCTGGCCAATATGCAAAACAAGGACTTTGTGTACCGGCTCTGGTGGTTTCTGTTTTATTTCCTATTACTTGCTGACCCCTAAATTGAGAAATAATTTTCTTCATTGTAGAGTTATCATTCACAAATAGGATTAATGTTTTACGAGTCAGGTTTAAGGAATCTAATTTACTCATAAATCTTCCAACCATTTTATCTAGATAAGATACATTACTTGCAAAGTAACTTGTATCGTTTCTTGATTGATCATCTATGTTGGGATTCCAATTTGCATAATCCGGATGGTCTGGTGATGGTACAAATGGTTGACCACATACTAAGCTAGCATAAGTTAAAAAGAAAGGATTGTTTCTATTCGAATCTATAAAATTAGATGCATACTCATAAAAAAGGTCTTCTGAGTACTTGTCAACTGTTTCTGCCAGAGGTATATAATCTCCATTTTCATATAATAATGGGTTTTTATAACGATTTTTCTTTTGATAATCAGAATTATAAGGTTGAAAAATTCTATACTTTTCAAATCCTGCTTCTAATAGACTTTCTCCTCCGTTATCCATTTGCCATTTACCTACAACACAGGTTTTATAACCATTGTCTTGCAGCATATTTGCAATAGTACTTTCTTCAGGTAGTAATAGACCCCATTGAGGATAATTCCTAAAATTATATTTACCAGTATATATTGCCAATCTACTAGGGAAGCCATCAGGATGATTGTATGCCTGACTAAAATGCATACCCCTTAGAGCTAACTTGTCAATATTTGGGGTTTGGTAGGATTCCCCTCCCAATATATTTGGTATCTCGTATCCAAAATCTTCTGCAACTATTAGAATGATATTGGGCTGTGAAACAAGATTTGATTCACTTGCCTCTTGTACAGAAACAACCTGTTTATTTATTTCTTTATTGCAGGCATTCATCAAAAAAAACGATAATGCCATTGCGATGTAACTAAAATATTTCATTTTCATAGCTAATTTATTCGATGATTAATGAAGTGCTATTTTCATTTATTACGACTGTATAAATACCTGGTTCTAATATGGCTTCAACTTTTACATTATTTACTCCTTTTTGAAGTATGCACTGCTTTTCAAAAACAACAACACCACTTATGTTCATAATTCTCAACGTGGATTTATTTGCTACTAAAGCGTTAAGTGATACCGTAAAATTATTATGAGCTGGATTTGGCTTTATGATAATGTTATTGCTACTTGCTTTTGCCATAACATTACTATTGGACTCTTTGGTATTACAAGACGAAGTTACTTTTATTGATTTCGATTCATTACTACATCCATTTGATGATGTAATTTCTACCTTATAATTTCCTACATTTGATGCTGTATAGGTTATTTGATTAGCACCAGATATAATATTTCCATTTATGTACCATTTATATGTAAATCCTTGCCCTCCATTTGTTTTCAATTGAACAGAGCCAACTGCACAAATATCTAAATTTCCTAGAGCAGTTATGGTTGGTGTGGGTCTGTTTTCATCAATACCATTTTTACAATTATCATCTTTATTATTACAAGGTTTTTCTTTTGCTCCAGGATTGGCATTAGCATCATTGTCATCGCAGTCTCCTTTTAAATTAGCATATCCAGTAGGTAAAAAATAACGAACAATAGAATCTCCCGCTTGACCATATCCATCACCATCATTATCTTTATAAAAAACATTTGTATTATAAGACGGTGGCTGATGAGCTGTCCATCCTTCATTAAATAAAATTCTCATCATATTTAGACTATCCACAACTTCAGGATGATTTTCAGCCAGATTTGTGTACTCATTTGGATCTAAAATTCTATCGTATAATTCTTCTCCACCTTCTTGCCAGTTGTTATAATGGTAACGGTTTGTATATACTGCTCTTCCCATTACCGTGTCTTCAAGTACTGGGTTTTGTTTGGATATTTGTAAATGAGCCGCAGATTTCCATTTTATATTGGGATTCTCCAATAAAGGAACTAAACTATTTCCCTCTCTTACAATGGTATCTTTTACACCTGTCAATTCTGTAAGTGTTGGAAATACATCAACCAATTCAACCAATTCATTACAAATATTGCCACCTGCATATCCCGGGGCTGCAATTATTAATGGCACTTGTAATGTTTCATTAAAAAGGGTCATTTTTAAATAATTACCTTCATGCTCGCCAAGGTTTAATCCGTGATCTGAGAAAAATACAACAATTGTACTATCCCAAAGCTGAAGGCTGTCTAATTGGTCTAATACCCTACCAAGTTGATAATCTACTTCAAGTATTTCTGCATAATATGCATGTCTAAGGTCCCTTTGCCAATCTTCAGTATAATTTAATAAAGGCAACTTCAAGGCTAACTTAGGTATATCATCTTTATCTCCAATAGGGGTAACAGGCAGAGGTATATTACCAGAACCATTGCCTATTATATTAGTTAAAGTACCATCCTTATCTACAGGAAGAATTTTTGGATTTGTAGGATCACCTATCATATTCCAAGTTTCTAAACTTGGTACAAACGCATTATGTGTAGATAAACCTAAATTATAAAAATATGGGAAAGAAATGGGATTTTTTAATGCATTTATTACTCCACCAGCATATACACCTCCTTCTCTTTCATTCAAAGTCTTTGATGAGCTATCTATCCACCATGCCGGCTTAAATCCAAGCCCACCATTTGTTCCATCCCTTTCTCTTGGAGCTACTGAATCCCATGTCAATTCAGTCTCATGTTCGCAAATTGCTTTTCCAAATTGTATGGTTTTATATCCACCAGCATCATGTAAAAATTCATTTAAAAAATCATAATCTTGACCTAGATGTTCTTTCACTGGGCGCTCATTATCAACTACACCAGATGCATCTGGTCGCTTGCCACTAAGCATACTTGTTCTACTTGGGCTACACAAAGGAAACATAGTATAAGCTCTTTTGAAAAAAGTACCATGTGAGGCCAGCCTTGCTATGTTTGGGCATTGTACCAAAGGGAAGTCATAGGCATCAAAATTAATACCCATATCATCAATGCCAATATAAACTATATTATACTTTTTTTGGGCTGATGCGTTAAGGGATATCAAAATGGAAATAAAAAATAAAAGGGGCAGCTTTTTAAGAGTAAAGTTGATTTTCATAAATTTTAATTTAAGATTCGCAAAATTAAGATATATCTCGGTAAAATTCTTCAAATATTAACACCGAATTGTGATACAAAGGAATTTACCACTATTAATGTTCATTATCACTCATCGGTGGTATTTTGTGTGAAATTATGGTCAGTTAATACATCCGTGTTTTTTGTTTGTAGCGGAAATCCTTTACAAGATTTGATTGTTTGCAAAGATTACATCCATATAGATTCTTTAAATATTTGACTGAAATTATTACTGCTTATAAATACAATTAGTCTGACAATATGATAAATACATAGAATAGTACCCAATACATAGGCTAGCTTCACACTATATATCCAGCTTCGTAGTAATTTTTTTCCAGTCAGTATTTCAATACCCAAAAAAATAATTACTAGAAAACAAAACAATACAACGAAGGGACCAAATAAATGCTGTTTTACACTTTCCTGCCATTCCCCTTCGAATAAAAACATCAACGATTTTGTAATACCACAACCGGGGCATGGAAAACCTGTAAGCATCTTAAATGGACATAGCGATTGTTTCCCTATCATTTCAACACCCGTATGTAGTGTATGTAGATAATAAGGAACTGCCAGCGTTATTAGTGCGCCAGCTATACCAAGTAGATTATAATAAGTTTGTTTACTTATATAATTTGTTGATATCACCTTGTACAATCATTGCTGAAACCATTGGAACAAAGAATCCTAAAACCAAAAGTAAAGTGCCTTGGTCTTTTTGTGGTTCACCTGTACGTTTATAAATCTCTGGTAAACATTCTTTCCCCGCCAAATAATAGAAATACAAGTTAACTGGTAAGCAACAGCCTGCAAAAATTGCGATAGGTTGGGAAATGACTTCACGATTACTTACAGCATTCATTACTTGAGCAGCTTTTATATTCCAATATATCAGATAAAGGCCACACGTAACTAATCCTAGTATTAAAACCATGAACGGGTCATTCTGGAATACAGGAATTGATTGCTGATCTGGGTTTTGGTTCTCTATTTGATCCATGAATCTAATTTTTGGCTAAAGTATGTGGTTTATAACAATTTTAAAAAAATCAACAAAGATTTGGTTCAATTCTGTTTCCAATCTAAAATTTTTACTGTATTCATTGTATTAACTTTGCGCTTGATAAAGACTTTAATGAAACAGTTTACTATTCCAAATATATATCGTAGTTCGCTTATTAGTGCCATAAAAGAAAAGCGAAAAAAAGAAGATAAACTTAAAAAAGACTTTTCGCCCACACTGGTTGATTTTGGTTATTTACATATCTATTTGGCAAGACATTTTGGATTTTGTTATGGGGTGGAAAATGCTATAGAAATTGCTTTTCGTACTGTGGAAGAAAATCCTGGTAAGCGTATTTATTTATTGAGTGAAATGATTCATAATCCACAAGTAAATGCCGATCTTATCAAAAAGGGAATCATTTTTTTGCAGGATACTTATGGTAAACAACTCATTTCATTTGATGAAATTAGTAAGGATGATATTGTACTCATACCGGCATTTGGAGCTACCCTTGAAATTGAAGATAAACTCCGAAAAAAAGGAATAGCCATTGAAAACTATGATACTACCTGTCCTTTCGTGGAAAAAGTTTGGAACAGGAGCAACCAAATTGCAAATAAAGGGTATAGTATTGTAATACATGGTAAACCTGCGCATGAAGAAACAAGGGCTACATTTTCTCATGCTGCAGCTAACACTGCCGCAGTAATTGTAAATGATATGGCGGAAGCAGCGCAATTGGCCTTGTTTATCACTGGTCAAAAACCTGCTGAAGATTTTTATTCAATTTTTAAGGATAGATATAGTTCCGGTTTTTCTGTTGAAAAGGATTTGCAGCGTATAGGTGTAGTTAATCAAACGACTCAACTAGCCACAGATACACAGGCCATTTCTGATTATCTGAAAAATGTGGTTATGAAGCATCATAACTTAGATGCTAGTAGCATACATGAACGATTTGCTGATACCAGGGATACACTCTGCTACGCTACAAACGACAATCAATCTGCGGTACAAGGAATGCTGGATACACCTGCTGATCTTGCAATCATTGTTGGAGGTTATAATAGTAGCAATACCTCCCACTTAGTAGAACTCTGTGAAAAAGTATTACCTTCTTATTTTATTAATGATCCTGCAAATATTATTTCAGCTCACCAAGTGGTACATGCCAATTGGCGTACACGTGCAGAGCAAGTTTCAGAAAATTTTCTACCAGAAAAATCACCTATCAAAATTTTGATAACAAGTGGTGCCAGCTGCCCAGATGCAGTAGTGGAATCAGTCATTGAAAAATTACTTCAAATTACAAATTCATCTGTCACCATAAATGATTTATTAATACAGATTGGAAATTGAAGTCATATAATAAAAGGCTTCATGTAAAGCTTTTTTTATACTTATTTTATCCCAAAAAAAGGTCTTTTTCTTGAGGTGTAGGTATTCTGCAAGTTTCTTTTTTCCCAAACCACTTATAGCGGTTGGCTGCTACCCATTTATACACTGGATTTCTTATAAATGGTGGTATTAGTATGAATGCATATAGCAGATTTCCTGGAAATGAAAAATGTCGGCAAATACCCAAAGCAGCAGATGAATAAATTGAGGCTTTGCCATTTTCAATAAAAATCAATGAATCAATGGAGGTGGGTATGTTGAATTCGGCTCTCAATTCATTTCCAATATTACTTTGTAAGCTAGCATATCGTAGGTTTTTTTTCTTATTACAACGTATAGAAAAATTGACCATACTATTACAATAATTACATACACCGTCAAACAGTATAATCGGATGTGATTTCATACTGCAAAGAAAAGTATTTGAGTGAAACCCAAGCGTGAAGTTTTATTTGAATTAATGGCTAAAGCATTTTATTTAACAGTAGTGAATATTTTGAGTAAAGCAATGGCGTGTTAAGCTATAATAATATTTAAACCATTTAAATTATAAACTACTTTTTATTTTTCTTTTCCAAAAGCAGATTCGGATCTAAGAGATATCTATAGTAGTATATAACTCCCAGAAATGCTGCTATTTGAATACTGGAACACATTAAAAATAGATTGACATGTGGTTTTATAAAATCAAGAAAAAAACGAAAGACACAATAAGAGAAAAGAAATATTTTAAATAATGCCCCAGGTGCAAGTATTATTTTTTTTGAAGTAAAATATAGAATACTCCAAAGTAGCATAAGAAACAATATTTCGTATAGGGCAACCGGATGCCGTAGGTATTCATCTCCTAAACGCATGCCCCAAGGCAAATTTGTTGGTAAACCATAGGTTTCTTCATACACGCCCATACTAAAGCACCCGATTCTTCCAATGATCATGGATAGGAGTAACGGATATACCATAAGGTTGCCACTCGGATTTTTTTCACCAATAGCTAATTTAATCAACTCTACACCAACAAGACCACCCAATAGGCCGCCTAGAATTGTTTTGTTTTGATAAAAATATAATAAAGTGTTTTCTGCTTGAAATAATTGCTCCGGGTTTTCAAAAGCTGCTACTAATCGGCTACCAAAAAAACTACCAAATATGGCACCAATTAGTATCCATACTCTATTTGAGGAATCTATAATATCTCCTTGTTTTTTCCGGAGCAATAAAAAATACCTAAACCCAATGAAGAAACTTAATGGTTCAAGTATATTATGCCATAAAATAGCAACATGACCAATGCTGATTGTAATGGGAAATTGAATAGCTGAGGTTATCATAGAGCAATAAGGAAGTAGGCTTCATTTTATCATCCAAGGAAAAAAATATTATTACATTTTATATCATAACCCTTGATACTATTACTATTCCAAATATGATCAAAATAATTCCAGATATAATATTTATGATATGAATATTATGTGGTGTTAATTTTTCACGGATACGATTGGCGAGTTTTACCTTTATCATATCAGCCATTAGAACAATACTAAGACAAGTGGCAAATACAATCCATCGGTAGGTTACAGGGTCTTCGTATGTTTTAGATTCACCAATAATAGTAGCTGTAGCAGCAAACCAAAATAAAAAAGCACCGGGGTTGAGGAGGTTCATGAAATAACCACCAAAGAAAATACCAGCCACATCCCTCTTTCGTAGTACGGATTCTAAATTTATTCCATCTTCTGAAATATTATACTTCCTAAAAAAAATATTATAAACGCCCATCACAATTAAAAAACAACTGCCACTTATGGCAATGATTTTCTCATATTCTACAATATTATTGAATAATGAGGTAAAGAGATTGCAAATTAATACAATGCTGATATCGCTTGCAGATACACCGGCTACAAATGAAAATCCACCAACTCTACCATTGTTGATGCTCTGTTTAATTACAGCAAATATTACAGGGCCTACTGATATGCTCAATAGCAGGCCTAGGGTTATGCCTTTTATAAATGGAGTAAGCATAGATAGTGGCAATATAACAAAAAAACTTAAAGTCTAATGTTTATATAATGGATTGATTTACAAAACCCTGATTGTTGATGAATGTAAGCCATTCAGATAGCATTGTACCTTTCATAACACGGGGAAATTTATGTTGGCCACCCACTTTATTCTTACTTTTCATAAATGCTATAAAGACTTCTTCAGGCAATCTTGTGAGTGTCACGTTTTTCAATGCATGCATCCGCTCCGTTGTGTAATCATCATTGATTTGTTTGAGCTCATTATCCAAAGCTGCTAATAATTGGTCATCAATATTTTCAGCATCACATGCAATAAACCAGTGATGCATAAAATGATTATTTATGGATATGCCAGCTACAGTAAACTCAGGTATAGATACATCATATTTTTCACTAACGGATTGAATTGCTTTATTCATATTATCCACACTAAGGTGCTCACCAACTAAACTTAAAAAATGTTTTGTACGGCCTGTTATTACAATTTCGCAGAGCAATTTATTTGTAAACTTTACTGTATCGCCTATCAAATAACGCCATGCACCCGCCATTGTACTGATTAAAATAGCGTAGTCTTTTCCTTCTTCAATTTGGCTTAATGCAAGTACCGAAGGATTGACTACCATTTCTCCGTCAGCATCAAAATTATTTTCATCAAAAGGAACAAATTCAAAAAAGATATGTGGATGTGTAGATAGATGCATTGCATTTGAATATTGCCTATCTTGATAGGCCAGAAAACCTTCACTTGCTAAGTATGTTTCTACGTAAGTTAAGGGTTTTGCTAGCAATTTTTCAAATCCGATCTTATAGGGTTCAAAACTTACACCGCCGTGTACAAAAAAAGAAAGATTGGGCCATATTTCATGTATATTATTGAGTTTGTGCTTTTCAATAATCATTTCAAGACACATCTGAATCCATGCGGGTACACCAGTAAGAAAACCAATATCCCATTCTGGTGCCTTAGATACTATATCATTGAGTTTTTTATTCCAGTCTTTTTCTCTTGCTATTTGCCTACCTGGTTTATAAAAAGGTTGAAACCAGAAGGGTACTTTTTTAGCAGTAATACCGCTTAAATCTCCGGAATAATATCCTGCATTTTTCTCCAATGCTGTGCTACCACCCAGCATCAACCAACCTCTTCCAACAGAACTGATTTCAATATTTTCATAATTGCGTAGCGATAGTAATTGCTGAATCATTATAGTCCTATTGCCACTCAAAAGATCAGTAGTAATGGGAATGTATTTACTGGCAGCCTCGCTAGTGCCACTGCTTAGTGCAAAATATTTAATCTTTCCCGGCCAGCACACATCAGGTACCCCATCCAAAGTTTTGTGCCACCAATTACTATAAAGTGAGGAATAATTAAAGACAGGAACAGTTTGCTGAAATTTGCGAATTATATTTTCGTGTTGCAATATTTCATCAAAGCGATAATACTGGCCAAACTCTGTAAACCTTGCTTTTGTCAACAGTTTTTTTAATACCAATGCTTGTTTCGCCTGGTCATCTTTGCCAGAAAAACCCAACCGCTTCAGTAGATTTGGTGATATAGTAAAATCAATTATTGCCATTTGATTTTTCGTTCAGTAAGGTATGTTGAAATAATGCACAGCTGCGAAAATACTTATTTATTTTTTTGAAATGTATATACAATTCCTGCTGCATTTTTTGATGGACTGCTAATAATACAATGAGTAGATAAACCATGCCAATAATAGGTATAGGTACTTTTATGAGTACAACAAAACTGAAGGCATTCCTTATAACTCATTCTTCCGGTACAAAATACCAGTTGACATGAATCTGAAAGTGTATTTGATAAGGTAACAATTTTCTGCATAGCAGGAATGCCATTCTCTTGGAGTATCTGATAGGCATGCTGTGTAGAAAGCCCATCACCTGATAGGAAAAATGAACCTTTTTTGGATAAACTGTATTTGATGTTTGATTTTGTACTCATAAAGGAAAAAGGGAGCATTAGTATAGTGAGCATTGCTCTGATTAATATGGAAAGGTATAAAAATATCTTCACAATTCCTGCATAAGTGCTAGAATAATGTTTATCAACGAATTGCTGCATTGCTTTGTAAAAAATGCGTACATAGTTAAAATTTTTGAGTGGTGTACTTTCCCCTTTAAAATGTATGATAGCCAATTGGCCCAAGTATAAATTTTGATAACCGGCTTTGGAAATCCGATAACTCAAATCAATATCTTCCCCATACATAAAAAATCTTTCATCAAAACCATCGAGTCTTTTGATAAGGGCAGTATTACAACACATAAAAGCCCCACTCAAAACAGGAATTTCATGATTTTCATTTTCATCTAAATGGCCCAATGCATATTGATTAAAAAATGATGATTTGGGAAGTATGGCAGACATGCCAATAAGCTTCCAGAATGACACTAAGGGGGATGGTAACGCTCTTTTACTTTCTGGTAAAAAATTTCCTGCGCCATCTATCATACGCATACCTATGGCACCTGCATCTGGCCTGGCTTGCAGGTGACTAATACAAGTAGTGATGCAATCCTCAGGAATGATGGTATCCGGATTTAGAAATAATACATATGCCCCGGAAGCCTTTGATAATGCTAGGTTATTTGCTTTTGCAAAACCCAGATTTCTATCTGATGCTATAAAGTTTACCCAATCAAATTTCGATTCCAAATAGGATATACTCTGATCCGTAGATGCATTATCTACTACAAAAACTTCCGTAGTTATGTCTTTTGTTGCTGCTGCTACTGAACAAAGGCATTGCTCTGCAAAATATTTTGAGTTGTAGTTTACAATAATAATAGATAACAGCACTTATATTATGATATGAATTTAAAGCAACACATCTGACAATACAATAAAATGGTAAGTGATGATGATGCAGGAAAGGCTAAATATTTAATTTTGATCTTACTTTATTGTCAATCCTTTAATAACTTTTATCTGTGTAAATTCTTTGATGGCTGCCTGATAAACTTCCGTTTCTATGTATGATATGGTTACTTGTTTATTTTTGAGTTTTGTAGCAGCATCTCTTATCCATTCATCACTTCCATCCACATATCCATAGTATAAAAATTTCAACTCCCTGCCTACACCTGTTTTTATAGTTAGCGATAAAAAATCTTTTTCTTCTACAGTTATAATACTGCCTTCGGCAATTTTATAATCCGCAGCTTCTACATCAACTTTTGCCGCTGTAGTATTCCCTTCGGAAAGAGATTTGAGCATATCCATTTGCTCCTGAATATCTCCTGTACCTCCCTGCATTGCTAACGCCAATTTTGAAACAGATGTACAGCCATCTGCCATCATTTGTGAAAAAAGTTTTTCGCCAAGTTTAACTGCTACAGCCATCATATCCTCACCACCTGCCATCATTTTCATTACCATATCTGAAGCAGATGTCATCAGGCATTTACCAAAAATAGCCTGAGCTTCCATACTAGTAATATCATCATTCATTTTTTCATTATCCAAGCATGCACAGGTAGCTGTGGCTGCTTTTTTTATTTCTTCATCAGAAGCATCCTGCGCAGCAGCACTCAGAGAAATTACAATGACTATTGACAAACAAATTCTTTTATACATTGTATATGTTTGATTGCAAGATTACATGCATTATATATTTACTGTGAAAATATTTTACGAATTATAGTTATTAGATTCTCTTTATTTTACAACTTATGGATTCATTTTATTGTCATCCAACAGCAGTTATAGATGCAGGATCGCAAATTGGTAGTGGTACCAAAATATGGCATTTTACACATATTATGCCCGGTGCCATTATTGGTGAAGGATGTAATATTGGTCAAAATGTAGTTGTGATGCCCGGTGTTGTTTTAGGCAGTGGTGTCAAAGTACAAAACAATGTTTCTATCTATACCGGAGTGGCCTGTGAAGATGAGGTTTTCCTAGGCCCATCATGTGTTTTTACAAATGTAATCAATCCACGAAGTGCTATTGACAGAAAGCATGAATACAGAACGACATTAGTAAAAAAAGGAGCAACCATTGGAGCAAATGCAACTATTGTATGTGGTATTGAAATTGGAATGTATGCATTTATAGGAGCAGGTGCTGTTGTTACCAGAAATATAATGCCTTACGAACTTGTATATGGCAATCCTGCACAGCATAAAGGATGGATAAGTGCAGCAGGATATACTTTAGAATTTAATGCAGATGGGTTTGCTACCTGCCCAGAAACATTAGAAGCATATCAACTAAGGGATAACAAGGTTTTTAAATTGAATTAGATTTCACCTTCCAAAACAAGTGTACCCATGGCAAGATTTAAAAAGTTAGGTACAATATGATTATAGGTGAATGAAATTTTGTGGGGATCACCTAGTTGCTCCAACATACTGGCCCATTTTGCCTCACCATGATTTTTTATTACAGTCTCTTTTTTATCAGCACGTTTTAAATACATACTCATACCCTGTGCATCAGCTTCAGGATGGAATTGTGTGCCTATAAAATATTCATTAAATCTAATGGCCATCACAGCTCTTTCTAAGGGTACATGTGTGCGCTCTTTTTCAATGGCCAATATGGCACCTCCCAATTCTTTTAAAGCATGATGTTTTGGCTTTACCACTTGATAATCTCTACTGTCCACAACATAAAATGGGTTTGAAAGTCCATTAAAAACGGGTTCTTCATCTGTACCAATTAACGGGTGTATAGGGAATACGCCAAATGATGTGGATTTACGTGGTATTACTTCAGCTACATTAAAATACCTACATGCAAGCTGGAAGCTATGACAAATAAAGAGTATATGTTTTTTGGGATAGTTATCAAAATGTGTGTTCCAGTGCTCCAGTTTATTGATGAAGTTGAAAAATTTATTTTCCCATTCTGTGCCTTTACTGTCAATGGGGGACCCAGGGCCACCTGAAGAAATATATATATCGTAACTTAAATCTGGAATTTCCTGTTTGATGCGTACTTCAAATACATCTAAAATGTGATTATAATTATTGTATTCCGCCCATTGATTTATAATTTCAGTAAGACAGCGCATACCCTGATTTTCTACTCCCTCATACAGGTCTAGAATGGCCACTCTTATATTCCTATCAGTATATTCCATTTTACAAACATAGGGATTCGTAAAAAAATAACATTGAGATAAAATACACATTGAGTGTATTTCTTTGTCCTAAAAAGACTGCAATCGTTTTAGAATCCTCATTCTTTTTCAAATGAGTTAAAAAGTGGATTTTCATCATCCATTAATTCCCTTTCTATTTCCTCCATTTGTATAATGTCCCAAGCTTCGCTTTCTGTGGGTGTATAATTGATTGAATCCATGAGTTCAGCTTTTTCAAAAAAGTCTTCCACAGTTGGCTGCATTTCGCAAACTACAAATGAAATATTTTCTTCATAAAATGCCTGCTGCTTTTGTGCAATAGTTTGTGCAACTCCAACATCAAGTGTACTGACATTTTTCATATTTAGGATGATGTTTTTTATGTCTGATTGCTTTATATCATCAATTGACGCAACCAATGCTGCTGCAATATTGTCAGTTAATAAATCCGATTCTGGCGTTATTACCGTAAATTTTTCTCTGGTATCAATTTTGAAATTCATTGCTATTTTTAAATGATTAACAAATGTGTATAAAACAGTTTTCAATGTTATACTGAAAATGTTTTACTATTGTACACGCACAAACATAACTAAATGGATAATAATTTTTCAGCACAAGTAAAAGAAATAATTTCTTACAGCAGAGAAGAGGCTTTGAGGCTGGGTAATGATTTCATTGGAACAGAGCATCTGCTACTGGGTTTAATAAGGGAGGGGGATAATACAGCCGTAAAAACTTTAAAGCAATTAAATGTAGATTTATATGAATTGCGCAAAGAAATCGAGCTGGCCGTAAAAGATAAGACAGGAAAAAACATTGCAAATATCAACAGTTTACCACTTACTAAGCAGGCAGAAAAGGTAATACGCATTACAGTATTAGAATCTAAGTCTTTCAAAAGCCCAACAGTAGAAACAGAACATTTACTGTTATCAATTTTAAAGAATAAAGAAAATATTGCAACACAAATTTTAAATCAATTTGATGTTGATTATGAATTATTCAGAACTGAATTTGGTATGCTGAAGGGAAATGATGTTAAAAGCGAATTTAATGAAGAGAATGATGATGATTTTGAAGATGAAAGAAAGCAGGGTTATGCCCAACAAAAAAGTAAACAACCTGTAAATACCAAAAGCAGAACCCCGGTTTTAGATAATTTTGGTAGAGATATTACAAGATTGGCAGAATCTGGTTCATTGGATCCAATAGTAGGTAGAGAAAAAGAAATTGAAAGAGTATCTCAAATATTATCCCGAAGGAAAAAAAATAACCCCATCCTCATAGGTGAGCCGGGTGTGGGTAAAACAGCAATAGTAGAAGGACTTGCGTTAAGAATTATTCAGAAAAAAGTTAGTAGGGTTTTATATGACAAACGCGTTGTAAGCCTTGATTTGGCTGCATTAGTGGCAGGTACAAAATACAGGGGACAGTTTGAAGAGCGGATGAAAGCCATCATGAATGAATTGGAAAAAAGTAGAGATGTAATATTATTTATTGATGAAATACATACCATTGTTGGAGCAGGTGGTGCCAGTGGTTCTTTAGATGCTAGCAATATATTTAAACCCGCATTATCCCGTGGGGAACTGCAATGTATAGGTGCATCTACTTTGGATGAATATCGGATGCATATTGAAAAAGATGGTGCTTTGGATCGCAGGTTTCAAAAAGTATTGGTAGAGCCGCCTTCCATTGATGAAACCATTCAAATATTGACCAATATAAAATCTAAGTATGAAGATTATCATAATGTATCTTATGCAGATGATGCCATAAATGCATGTGTAAAATTGAGCGATCGATATATGACGGATCGATTACTTCCTGATAAGGCTATTGATGTAATGGATGAAGTAGGGGCAAGAGTACATTTGAAAAATATTAATGTGCCACCCACAATCATAGAACTAGAGCAGAAGATTGAAGACGTAAAAGTTGAAAAAAATAAGGTTGTTAAAAGCCAGCGATTTGAAGAAGCAGCTGCTCTGCGTGATACGGAGAAAAACTTAGATATAGAACTTCAAAAGGCAAAAGCAGATTGGGAAGAAGATAGTAAAAACAAAAAATTTCCCATCACCGAAGAAGATATTGCAGAAGTGGTGAGTATGATGACCGGAATACCGGTGAAAAGAATGGTACAGGCAGAAACTGAAAAACTCAGAAATATGTCTGTTGATATGGGCAAAATGGTTATTGGGCAGGAAGAGGCTATTCTCAAAGTGGTAAAGTCTATACAGAGAAATAGGGTGGGTTTAAAAGACCCCAAAAAACCTATTGGTACATTTATATTTCTTGGGCCCACAGGTGTTGGTAAAACAGAGTTGGCTAGAGCATTAGCCCGCTATATGTTTGACAGTGAAGATGCACTTGTAAGGATTGATATGAGTGAATACATGGAGAAGTTTACCATTAGCAGACTGATTGGAGCGCCTCCAGGATATGTGGGTTATGAAGAAGGCGGTCAGCTAACCGAAAAAGTAAGACGTAAACCATATTCCGTTATTCTTCTGGATGAAATAGAAAAAGCACACCCGGATATTTATAATATTCTATTACAAGTATTAGATGATGGTCAGTTGACAGATGGATTGGGAAGAAAAGTTGATTTTAAAAACACCCTCATCATTATGACCTCAAATATTGGTGTACGTCAATTAAAAGATTTTGGTGATGGTGTTGGTTTTGCCACAGCAGCTAGGGTACAAAATCAGGATGATAATAATAAAGCAGTTATTGAAAAAGCACTTAAGCGTACATTTTCTCCTGAGTTTTTAAACCGTATTGATGATGTCATGATTTTCAATTCACTTACAAAAGAGCATATATTTTCTATCATTGATATTTTGCTGAAAGGAGTAATGGCAAGATTAAAAAATCTGGGTCTTCAACTAGAGCTAACAGAGACAGCCAAAGCATTTATTGCTGATAAAGGCTATGATGTGCAATTTGGTGCCAGACCATTACACAGAGCATTACAGAAATATTTGGAAGATCCACTTGCTGAAGAAATCCTTTCCTTACATGTACAAGAGGGAGATACCATGATAGCAGATTTCGATGCAGAAAATAGTAAAATTGTATTTGAGTATCGGAGAAATGAATTAAAAACGGAAGCTTAAATTAGAATTTTTTGAACCCATATATTGTTCTTGAAAATATTAACTAGCAGAAGCGCAGCCTAAATAAGTATTGGAGAACAATATTTGACTTTAGCCTTGTTCATCATTTGTTCAGCCAAAATCAACTTAATTACTTATCCATATTGACTTTACACTTCTGAATTATTAGGACAATTTCAATATTTGGGTTTTAAAAAAAGCTATCTTATTTATTGGTGTATCTTTTTTATATTTATGTCCTAAATGAAAAATGCATTTTTTCTAGCACTTTATTATCGAAGCTTTTTCTATGAAACAGCTTTATCGAATTCAGATATAAGAAAGAGACTTACTGATGGTTTTGGAAATGATACTTTTCAAAATTATAAGTACATGCTATTCAGCAAAATAAATTTGCCTTTACGATTAGGAAAAAGAATCTATCATACCTTTTTACAGTCTTTTTGAAAGGAGAACTGGTTGATGATGGTTCTAAAAGAATGCTATTGGTAAAGGTTCGTCCTGATTATCTTTTTATCATAATTCAAATCATCATTTTACTTTTTGCCATAAGTAAAGTATATCTATTTTTCATAAATCATCAAGTTCTGAGCAATACACTGTTTCATTTAATGGTGTGTATTGTTGGTTCATTACTCAACTATATTTTTGCCTTAGGATTTTCTAATAATTTAAAAGATAATTTTGAGGCAGTGATAATGGATAGCGATAAAAAAGTTGTTTAGGTATTTCAAACAGCGTATTACTTATTTTATAATGACTGTGCCCAGTTCCTTGGTTAATTCCTGCTCCATCCTTTTTAGCTGAATATTTATTTCCACGAGTTGTTTTTGCTGAGAATATTCCACTGTTTTTTGAAAATCAAGTTGATTAATCTCTAACATATTTTTTATTTTTCTCAGCTTGTAGTATAATAATGTGCTTTGTGCATCTTTATGGCTATTGTCCACATTTATTACTTGTACATTTTCCAACTTTTCATCCCATCGAAGGCTCAGTTCATAGGGAAACATGGTAACCAAGACTGTAAGATTTCTTACCACTTCATCAGGGTGATATAAAAGTGATTTTACGGTAGGTTCCTCGCCTGCTTCATAAAGTGATTTGTATACTTGCATTAAAAGAATCATGTCATCATTGGCGAGTGGATAAGATTCCATTTCTTGAAATATATGTGTAGCAATAGTCATTTCTTCTGACCATTCTTTCAAACCATATTCTATCAAAACCCTTAGTAAACCACGCTCTTGCAAAAAATCCTTATGTAGGAGCAGTGTATTTTCATCTGTTATATTTCTAGGGGAATTAGGACTTGCTTTTTCTTGATCTGGAGGCTGCCATTTATTTTCTTTTTGTAGCCTTTCCTGTGAAATTTTATTGATGAGATTGGTTAATCCATATTCATCAATCTGAAGTATGGCGGCTGTTTTTTTTATGTATTCATTTCTGCGTACAAAATCTTCAGCTTGATTGATGCGGCTTATGGTTTCTGCCACCTGATTAACGGCATCATTTTTTTTGGTTACATCCTGCCCAGCTTCACGCAGTAAAATGTCCAATTGAAAAAGAATAAAATCCTTTCTGTTTTCTTTTATAAAATCTCGAACATAAGTAGCACCATTATTTTTGGAAAAGCTATCAGGGTCTTCATTGTCGGGTAGTAAAACCAGTCGTACGTTTAAGCCTTCCTCTAATGCCATATCGAGACCACGCATGGCTGCTTTTATACCTGCGGCATCTCCATCATAAATGATAGTAAGATTGGATGAATACTTTTTTATAAGCCGTAGCTGATCAGTTGTAAGTGATGTGCCTCCACTAGCTACAGCATTTTCAATGCCCACCTGATGAAGGCTTGTAACGTCAGTATATCCTTCTACCAATAAGCATTCATTTTGCTTATCAATATACTGTCTAGCAAAGTATGCCCCGTACAGAATTTTACTTTTTACATAAATTTCATTTTCGGGTGTGTTGATATATTTAGGAGCTTTATCTGCTTTTCCAATAACCCGTGCACCAAAGCCCAAAATTTTTCCTGTGGCACTATGTATGGGAAATATTATACGACCACGATAATTGTCAGCAAGCATACTGCCACGCTCTGTTACTAAGCCTGTTTTAAGTAGGAGTGGCTTTGTAAATTGCTGAGCTAATGCTGCATTTGCAAATTGACTTCCATCATTTGGGCAATAGCCTATTTGAAATTTTTCAATGGTTTCTGTACTAAAGCCTCTTTCTTCTAAATAGGTTAAGGCTATGGTCTTACCTTCATCTGTGTGCAGCAGCTGATCTGAAAAAAAACCAGTAGCAAATTTATTGATGATATAGAGGCTGTCTGCCTCCTGCATACGCTGCCGATCTTCTTCTTTGGCAAAGGTTTCTTCTATTTCTACATTGTATCGTTGTGCCAGCCATTTCAGTGCTTCTGTGTAGCTGTATTTTTCGCTTTCCATTAAGAAAGTGATGGCGTTTCCACTTTTTCCACAGCCAAAGCACTTATAAATTTCTTTTGCCGGAGATACTATAAAACTGGGTGTTTTTTCATTGTGAAAAGGGCATAATCCTAAATAGTTGGTACCCCTTCTTTTCAGGTTTACAAACTCACCCACTACATCTAAAATGCTAATGCGGCTGGTAATCTGATCTATGGTTTGTTTTGAAATCATATTCTCATGGCAAATGTTCAGAAAAAATATGGATTAATTATTTTTTACTTCTGTATGGTACATTGCTCGAAGAGCAAATTAAAAAAATAAAAAAACATTTTCTCTATCTTGTATTTTAATATAGAACATTCGAGAAAATTATCTAGTAAGATTTGAGTTGGATTGATGTTAGTAGTTTGATTTTTAAGTGCATCCCTTACCTTAGCGGCCTTAATTAAAATGCATGGAACAAATTCGTAATAACTGGACTATTTTAGAAATTCAAAATATTTATAATTCCCCTTTATTAGATTTAGTTTATAGAGCAGCTTCTGTGCACCGTAAATACAATAATACAGCTGAAGTACAGGTATGTACATTGCTCAGTATTAAAACCGGTGGTTGTGCAGAAGATTGTTCCTATTGCCCTCAGGCAGCTAGATATCATACAGACATAAATGTACAGGCTTTGATGCAGAAGGATGCAGTTTTGGACTATGCTCAAAAAGCAAAAGATGCAGGAAGTACCCGCTTTTGCATGGGTGCTGCATGGAGAGAAGTACGAGATAATAGGGATTTTGATAGAGTAATTGAAATGGTAAAAGGTGTGAATGAAATGGGTATGGAAGTTTGCTGTACGCTGGGTATGCTTACAGAAAATCAGGCCAAAAAATTAGCAGATGCTGGCCTTCATGCATATAACCACAACTTAGATACTTCCGATGAATATTATGGTGAAATAATTAGTACAAGAACTTATAACGATAGGTTAGAAACACTAGATCATGTAAGGAAAGCAGGAGTTACTGTTTGTTGTGGTGGAATTATTGGTCTTGGAGAATCTCATGATGATCGTATTAAAATGCTCTACACACTGGCTACTATGCCTTCTCACCCTGAGAGTGTACCTATCAATGCATTGGTGCCAGTAAAAGGAACACCATTAGAACACAATCAAAAAGTAGATGTTTGGGATATGGTGCGTATGATTGCCACAGCCCGCATCCTGATGCCAGCTACAATGGTTAGACTTAGCGCTGGTAGAATGGATATGACACTTACCGAACAGGCATTTTGTTTTATGGCAGGTGCCAATTCAATATTTGCCGGTGATAAATTATTAACCACACCAAACCCTTCGTTTGAATCGGACAACCAGATGTTTGAATTACTCGGTTTGAAACCTCGTGTTGCTTTTAAGGAAGCAAAAGAACTAGTGATGGATTAGTCGAATAACTTAATGAAGAAACTATTACTTTTAATCTGGGTAGTATAAATATTTTGACCGTATCTTTTTGAATTGTTCGATATCTTTTATCCAACTTTTTCTAATCTCAAATTCTGGAACTCCAGTTTCTATCTGTTTTTTAAATTTACGATTGCCTGACAGTTTATTAAAGAAAAAATCTTTTGCATTTTTTGTTGTCGGTTTTATAAAAAAGGCATCCTTATGAGTAAAATGATGATAAGCTATTTTAATATATTTAAGCTGAATTTGGGAATTGAATTCCCATAGTATTTCCTTACTGTTAGTGGGGAGCTGCCAACCATAGCAAATTTTATTTTCATGTTTTGGATGTAAAGACCCTTCATTTGCCGTAGGCGTAAACGAAAATAAAAATTTCTGATACTCAGGGTGTCCAAAAACTAAAAATGGGGTAGGAGTCCCTCTACCTTCGCTGAGTACTGTGCCTTCAAAAAGGCAAGTAGATGGATAAGCATAAATAGCAGCCATAGTGTTTAGATTTGGTGATGGCGCTATGGGCAACTCATACTTAGATTGATGTGTATAATTGATACATTTTATGACTTGAAAATGGAAAGGTGTATCCGCTGTATTTTTTGCATGACGATAATATTCAAATCTTTTATTGGCTTGTACGGACTGTAGCCATCCTTCACCTGCTATCATCATGGCATATTCACCTATAGTCATTCCATATACAATTGGTATCGGCTGCATGCCCACAAAACTTTTAAAATCGGTATCAAGTACAGGACCGTCAATATAAAAACCATTGGGATTGGGGCGGTCTAATATCATCAGTGGTTTAGCTTCTTCAAACGCTGCCTCCATAAAATATTGTAATGAAGATATATACGTATAAAAACGACAACCCACATCCTGAATGTCAAAAACCAATATATCCACATTTGAAAAGTCATTTGCCGAAGGCTTTAATTTCTTTCCATAAAGTGATACTACTTTTATTCCTGTACTTTTATCAATATAATCTCCTGTGTGTGCTCCTGCTTCTGCTGTACCTCTAAAGCCATGTTCTGGTGCATAAATACAAGTTACGTTTATGCCACTGGAGAGTAAAGTATCTATTAAATGTGTAGTACCAATAACCGATGTATGATTTGAAAACACACCAATTCTTTTATCTGCTAATAAAGGAAGATAAACCTCTGTACGATAAGCAGCAGGCAAAATAGGAGCTGTTATGTTTGATATTTCTGATTGAATCTGTAGTGCTTTACTGTTTATACTACAAAAAGTAAAAACAGCAATGAAGAGTGATAATATTTTTATTTTCATAACGGATGCAATTTGAATATGATTTATGAGAAAATACTACTAATTATAAAAGGGTAAGAAAGTGGTAGAACACCTTTCTTCTTCATAAAAAAAATGAATACCTTAGATATTCATTTCAATTATGAAAGACAAATAGTATATATTAATCTTCTTTTTTCAATTCACATTTGTCTGGCTTTGCTTTTAGTATGAATTTCTTTGCCGTACTTTTAGTAATTTCATTGAGTAATATTCTTACACTAACCAGATTTGAATTTATATCACATTGAACATAGTAAGTTTTACCAGCTTCCAACTCAAGTTCTAAATTGTCTTTTGGTTTACCAATACCCAATCCACCTCTTTTGGAGGAAAAAACAACTTTGCCCGAGTCTGAAATGTAGGTAACATACCTGTTATTGCTAATTCTGCAAAATTCATTGTCGTCTGCCATTAATACCCAGTTATCTAATGCATTAGCCATTTCTGGTGGTCTTATAAAAATAACAAGTGCTTTATCTGAGGGAGCACTGGGAATAGTGTCTTGCGCTTGAGACACCAATGAAACTAATAAGAAAAAGACAACGTAAAAATTTCTTTTCATTTTATGATTTTTGCAAAAAAAATAACTCATTTTTAAATAGCTCTTTTTTTGGCGGTTATTATTATTCAGGGAGGTGAATGGGAATCCATCTATGATCCACTAAATAAATTCCTAAAGTGGTTAGATCTTGCAGTGATACTACATGAGGTGGCGAATAATCAATATCAGTTATGTGCAAGGGTTTCGCCTTATAGGGATTTGTCGGCTGATTTCCATCTCCATCAAACCATATAGAATTTCCAAAATGTGGAAGAGGCGACCCAGTCCCAAGAATACCGGGATGCTGGTATGTTAAGGTTAACATCATTTCTTTTAATAAAAACTTACTTGTTGTCATCATACCTATCTCATTTGTTTCAATGGAATTATCACTCATGCATAATGTTTTGAATTGATTTAAAACGTCTGGTAAAGCCCCTGACATTTCATTTGGTGATACAAGAGGATTGGCATTGCCAATTGGTTCAAAAGCCGGCCCTCCATCTTTTGAATCTATCCAACCCCTCGCCCTTGAGGGTTCATACCAATGCATTTTAAATGAAAAAAGATCACCATACTCATTTTTCTTTACAAAGTATTTTGATTTATAATATTCGCCATAGTAAGCAGAATTGATGCGTCATTCCAAATATTAATAGCAAAAGAAACAGAGATAGAAAATTTTAACTTGCAAAAAAAGTAAACAATTTCAAAATCATAATTAAGTATTTTTCGCCCTTTGGGCAATGTATAAAGTTGAGGTATAACAGAGGAATCAATTAAACTAATGTAATGTCTTTGGATTGTTCAATATGACCAATTGTAATTTTAATCAGATAAATATCAACAGCATCGAAATCATACGAAGGATCAGACTCTCCCTTTGATGGATTTTGGTAAGCCATTTTAAATTGGTATAAAATTGTTATTACCAAGCATTCCCTATTTCAAAAGCAGCTACTTTTTAGCGTATAATAATGTTGGCATTTGTTTATTATTGAGATGATTTTCTCAAAATTTGATTCTAGTAATGTTTAAATTATGAACATAGTAAATGTTTTGATTTAAGTTAATAAATATTTACGAGAAAACTATCCACAGCGCCTTGTAAATACCAATCTGCTAAGCTGATGCACATATATTTGTACCAAAAATATTCATGCATGCAAAGAGATACAGTTGTTTTTGATTTAATACAGAAAGAATTAGAACGCCAGAGAAATGGCATAGAATTAATCGCTTCTGAAAATTTCACCAGTTTGCAGGTAATGCAAGCAATGGGGCATGTAATGACTAATAAATATGCAGAAGGATATCCCGGTAAAAGATACTATGGTGGATGTGCCATTGTAGATCAAACAGAGCAATTGGCAATTGATAGATTAAAGGAGATTTTTAAGTTGGAATATGCCAATGTGCAGCCACATAGTGGAGCACAAGCAAATGCGGCCCTTATGCTTGCAATTATAAAACCTGGTGATGCTATACTTGGCCTAGACCTCAGTATGGGTGGTCACCTTACACACGGTAGCCCAGTAAACTTTAGTGGCAAATTATATGAACCACATTTTTATGGAGTTGTAAAAGAAACTGGATTGATTGACTATGAAATGCTGGAAACAAAAGCAAAAGAAGTAAAACCAAAATTAATTATTTGTGGTGCCAGTGCATATAGCAGAGATATTGATTATGCACGAATAAGAGCTGTGGCAAATGAAGTAGGTGCTTTTGTGATGGCCGATATAGCACACCCTGCTGGCTTAATTGCAAAACAGCTTTTGAGCGATCCATTTGACAATTGTCATTTTGTAACCAGTACCACACACAAAACACTTCGTGGCCCTAGAGGCGGAGTTATAATGATGCGCCATGATTTCGAAAATCCGTTTGGCATAAAAGATCCAAAAGGGAATACTCGACTCATGAGCCACCTCATTGATATGGCTGTATTTCCCGGTACACAGGGTGGTCCTTTGGAGCATGTAATTGCTGCAAAAGCCATCGCCTTTGGCGAAATTTTAAGTGACGATTTTACGATATATGCAAAGCAAGTGCAAAGTAATGCACAAGCAATGTCAAAAGCTTTCACTGATAAAGATTACCATATAGTTAGTCATGGTACAGATAACCATTTAATGCTTATTGATCTAAGGAATAAAAATATAAGTGGTAAAAAATCTGAACAGGTGCTAGGAGTGGCTGATATTACAGTAAACAAAAACATGGTACCTTTTGATGACAAGAGTGCTTTTGTAACGAGTGGAATAAGAGTAGGTGTACCCGCTATAACCACAAGGGGTATGAAGGAGGCACACATGAGTCAGATTGTTGATTTTATAGATAAAGTTTTAATGCATGCCGATGATGCAGCTATATTAGCTTCAATAAAGTATGAAGTAAATGAATTTATGAAACAGTTTCCACTATATCCTGAGCTTGGATAATATGCGCTGTACCTATGGTTTGTCAATACCCAGTATGAGGAAGTTTAATTTATTGGTATTTCTATTTTTATTTGGTCAATCAATATGGGCACAGGACACTGCCTATTCACCGAAGGTGCAAGACTCTGTTTCTACGTTACCAAACAAACAAGCATCTGCAACCAATCTTGATTATTCAAAAACAGATACTACATTTTTGGGTACAGATACAAATTTGGGTTTAGCTAATATTGATTCTACACAAACTTTTGTATCAGATACAATTGCAGTTAATATTGATGTTGTAAATGAATGGCTTACAGATACTGCATTTAGGGCTTTTTTGCATCTTGGAATACTTAGCTCTAATCAAGCAGCGGCACAAAGAAAAGAGGGAATTTTGCAAACCGCAATTTACCCAGATAGTTTGTTTTATGGTTTAATTTTTTTACTACTCCTTTTTGGTATTACAAGAACCTTTTTTCCGGTGTATGTCCAAAATATTTTTAGTCTTTCATTTCAGCCGGTATTTAGACAGGTGCAAACAAAAGAATTGCTTTCAGGACAGAGTATTTCGGCAGTATTATTGAACCTGCTTTTTATATTGTCTGGAGGTATGTTAGCTGCTATCCTCACTTTATACTATCAGAAACTCACTTTTCCATTTGTACAAGTATTTCTTTTAGCAGCTACATTGTTATTGTGTATTTATAGTATAAAATTTCTTTTTTTGAGGTTTGCAGGTTGGGTATTTCATGCTGAAGATGCAGCAAAAGAATACAGTTTTGTTGTGTTTCTTATCAATAAAGTTGTTGGTATAGTAATACTGCCTTTTTTGCTATTACTGGCCTATTCAAACGACCAATGGAAGCCTGTATTTATTACTGCCTTATTTTGTATAGTAGCCATCTTTTTTGGTATGCGTTATTTGGTATTATTGACTAGGGTGAGAAGAACCCTCCCTTTAAATGGATTTCATTTTTTAATATATATCTGTGCTGTAGAAGTAATGCCAATATTTATTATATATAAAGCTGTTTTTTTTCCCGAAAGGTTTAGTAAATAAGTTCTTTCAATCTTTTGATAACTTACATTAACCGCTTATCTAAAATTCCAATATCATTAAAAGAAAGTTCTACTACATTTGAACCATGTTTAAATTATTAAGCATTTTATGGAATAGCTTTCTTATGGCTTTGCAAGAGCTTAGGGTAAATAAATTGCGCACATTTTTATCGCTATTTGGAATCACCATTGGTATTTTTTGTATTATAGGAGTACTTGCTACTGTAAATAGTTTAGAAGGTAAAATTCAGACTGACATACAATCTTTTGGTAGCAATACAATATACATAGACAAATGGGAATATTCGGGAGGGTCAGAGTATCCGTGGTGGAAATTTGTAAATAGACCAAATCCAAAATTTGATGAAGTAAAGCTAATAAGAGAAAGAAGTACTTTGGCAAAGTATATCAGCTATTTTAATAGCACTTCCGCTAATGTAAAATATGAAGGAGAACAACTGAATAATGTAAATATTTATGGTGTTACTGAGGATTTTGATGATATTCAAACCATAGAAATTGTATATGGCAGATATCTTTCTGGTAATGATTTTGAAAGGGGCTTGCCTTCCGGTGTATTAGGATTTACAAATGCTGAACTTCTATTTGGTAAAGCTGAAAAGGCAATTGGTAAACAAGTTTCTTTTGATGGTAAAACTGTAGTGATTACTGGAGTAATAAAAAAGCAGGGGGAGAGCATTATTGATGGGTTTGAGTATGATAGATGTTTGATACTAAGTTATAGGAGTTATGCAGGAATCTATGATGTAAATAGTCAGAATGCACAACCTTTTATACTAGTAAATGGCAAAGAAAATATTAGTACAATTGCTTTGATAGATGAGCTAAGAGGCATCATGCGTCAAATAAGGAGATTGAGTCCAAAAACTAGCGACAATTTTGCTTTAAATGATGTAAATAATTTCAGTGAAAGTGTAAGTGGTTTTTTTGGAAGCGTAAATGCAGGAGGGTGGGCAATTGCCGGCATTAGCCTTATTGTTGGAGCTTTTGGTGTCGCAAACATTATGTTTGTAACAGTAAGAGAAAGAACCAGCCAAATAGGACTTAAAAAAGCAATTGGTGCTAAAAGTAAAACCATACTTACTGAATTTTTATTAGAGAGTGCATTTCTTTGTATTATAGGAGGGCTACTCGGTCTTTTTTTAGTTTGGATACTTACGCTTGTGCTCAGTAGTGTAATGCCATTTCCCATTGTTATTTCAGGAGATATAATCACATTGGCATTTTCAATATGTATCATACTTGGTATATTAGCCGGTATAATACCAGCTTCTATTGCTGCTCGAATGAACCCAGTTGTGGCAATAAGGAGTAAGTAGTAAATACTTGCTCCATTTACACTTAGCACATGGCATTTCCTAAATGGACATAGTTAGATTTTAAATTCAAATTTGAGAGAAGGTTATTAGACAAAATCTTCTTCAATTTTGATTATGGAGAGATTTTTTCTTTTTTTTTATCAAATGTCCGAAAACTAAAACCTCATTCGTAGTAGTAGTAAATTTTTAAAATCAAAATCAAAAAATTATGGAAAAGTTTATGCTTATTTTTCAAAATGGTGAAAATGAAATCAATCAAAGCCCTGAAGAAATGCAACAACAAATGGGTAAATGGTTTGCCTGGATAGGCCAGCTACGTGCAGCTGGAAAATATGTGGAGGGAGAGCCATTACTTCCTGGGGGTAAAGTGGTAACCGGTATCAATACAAACACAGATGGTCCATATTCGGAAGGCAAAGAAATAATAGGAGGATATTTTATTGTGCATGCAGTAAATATGGATGAAGCTATTTCTATGTGCAATGATTTTCCTGATTTTAATCTGGGAGGGAAAGTACATGTGCGCCAAGTAATGAAAGTGGATATGCCTTAATGAGCACTGATAGCACACGGTAATGTTTTTTTATGCTGTGTGCTTATCTGAAAATCTTTTGATTTTCAATAGCCACTTTTTATATTGCGTGCTGTTACTATACCTTGTAGGTAATTTTTTAAATTTAAAAATCATTTTTATGAAACGAATTTTCATTTTTCTAACAACGATTTGTTTGCTTAGTTTCTCCAATAATGCAGGCCCTAAGTATTGTAATAAGGATAAAAAATTTATACTCAACTATTTAAAGAGCAGCAGTACAAGATTAATGAATGATGTAAAGGGACTGACCTCCGAACAGCTTAATTATAAAATGACGGATAGCTCATGGACAATAGCAAATTGTGTGGAGCATATTGCGCTAGCTGAAAAAAATTTACTTGATATGACTATGCCCTTTATAAATGGTAAGTTAGACCCTGCCAGAAGAGCTGAGTTAAAGTATGATGATGAGCAAATCATGCAGATGATTACAAATAGAAGTTTTAAGGCAAAAGCCCCCGAAGGATTCATTCCATCTAATCAATTTGGCAGTTTTGAAGGTTCACTCAAAGCGTTTACTGAAAGAAGGGCCACCACCATCAAATTTATAAAGACCAATAAAAAAGATCTTAGAAATTTATTTGTAGATCATCCATTTTTAGGAACTATTGAAAGCTATCAAATGATGTTATTTTTAACTGGGCATACATTAAGACACACTTTGCAAATTGAAGAAATAAAATCAAGTAGCAGTTATCCGGCACAATAAACGGGTATGGAATTTTCCCAAAATAAATTGGACATCCTCTTTAGGCATGAGTCGGGAAAAATGATTGCAGTGCTTACCCGTTTAATGGGGTTTGAACAAATAGAAACTGCTCAAGATATTGTTCAAGATACACTACTACAGGCCATGAATACCTGGCCCTATGCAGGCATGCCTACACAACCAGAAGCATGGCTTTATAAGGTAGCAAAAAATAAAGCAATTGATTATCTTAGAAGAAATAAGAAATACCACCAAGTATTAAAAAATTACGCAGCAAGTAATTCTGAGTATGCAATTTCTGCATCGCTCTTTAACCTTTTTTTACCACATGAAATTGAAGATAGCCAGCTGAGAATGATGTTTGCCTGCTGTCACCCAGACATTGGTGAAGAAAGCCAGATTGCTTTAGTATTAAAAACATTATGTGGATTAGATACGGAAGAAATAGCCAAAGCTTTTCTTTGTCAGGAGGATACTATTGCAAAAAGAATTTATAGGGCAAAACAAAAATTGAAAGTTGGTATTTCTCTTGAATTACCTAATTCAACCGCCATGCAACAAAGGTTAGACGCCGTGCTACAATGTCTTTACCTACTTTTTAACGAAGGCTATTTGTCAGCCCATCATGAGGATACGGTAAGAACGGAGCTTTGTAGTGAAGCCATTCGTTTATGCAAAATTCTTTGTGAAAATACGCTTACTGCTTTGCCAAAAACCCATGCAATGGCTGCTTTATTTTGCTACCAAGCTTCAAGATTGGATGCTCGTATAAATGAGGAAGGTGACTTAGTTTTACTTCAACACCAAGATCGAAGTAAATGGAATTATTTTTTAATAAAAAAGGGTCATCATTATATAAACCTAGCTGGTCATACGAATCATTTTTCACATTGGCATTTAGAAGCTGCAATTGCAGGGGCACATGCATCTGCTGAATCTATTGAGACAACGGATTGGACACTTATTTATAAATTATATCAGCTGCTCTATGATGTTCATCCCAATTCCGTAGTGGCTTTAAATAAAGCAATAGCTGCAAACTATGCGGTAGGGCCGGAACAGGCTTTAGAGTTATTGTTTCAAATTGATTCCAATCAGAGAAATCATTTATGGTATGCAACACTGGCGGAATTGTATGTAAGTAAAGGACAGTGTACCAATGCAATAGATGCTTTAAAGACTGCATTTAATATGACACCCGCACTTGCAGAGAAAAAAATGTTAGAAAAAAGATGGAAGCACATACAAAATATTGGTTGAATAAAAGATTAAAACTTATTAAAATAATAAACCGCCCTTAGAAAAGAGCGGTGATTTTTACGTATCTACTTCTTATTCAAAAAAGTTTTGGTTGCTGTATGATCTTTATATTTTAAAACAATGGAATATATACCCGAATTATATGGAAAATCTATTTGAGACCATTGGTTGGTAGTCAAATTTCTAGATATAATAAGTTGCCCGTTCAAGTTATAAATTTCGCATTGCACTTGTACCTGCACATCTAGTAATGCTTTTACTTGAATACTTTTTTGACCCGGTATTGTTATAAGCTCTATACTTAATATATCCTGAACCATTTGGGTGGGGCATGTTGGTAATGCATTGGTATTGACGGTTTCAAAATATAAACAATCATTCGCATCTTTTACACCAATATTATAGGTGCCCGCATTTTTATTGCTATAAGCACGAGCCGTATTATTTTGTGTATTTGGGGATTGGTAGCTTGCTCCGCCATCAATTGTATACAAATATGGTGCTGTGCCACCTGAGGCTTTAACACCTAATATTTTTCTGCTGGTCAAATAACATTTTTGGAGCCGCAATGCTCTGGGCTGCACAAATAAATAGTTACGATCTATACTACAGCCAGAAGCATCTGTAACTTGAAATGGATATGCTCCGGCAGTATAATTACTATCTTGATTTTTTGTATAAGGTGCTATGCCACCAAGGGCAACTACAGATACCAGGGTACTACCCCCATTACATGAGATATGATTTGCTGCAACATAAAAATCTAAAGGAATTAAGTTTGTACCAGGGCTAAAACATACACCATTAAAAAAATAATTTGAGCCAGCTTCAGCAAGAATTTTAGACTGTTGTAAACTTGTGTTGCTAGGTAAATTTCCATTATAACCTGAAACATCTCTCAAAACGACTAAAGCATTAGGTTTTGTTGTTTTACCATCACTACGTGTGATGTATATATCAGTAAAATTATTACAGGTTTTCAAACATGCCAAGGCTCTTGCATTACCAGTAATGTATCCATTGCTAACCCATATTCCACCAACTTTTGAAAACTTGAATAATCCACTGGAATCCGATAAAGTAGGGCCTCCAATACAAGCCATATATAAAACATCTAAACCGGGTTCTACATTACTCAAGTCTAAAAATTGATAACCATATGGTTCAATTGTACCTGAGGGTAATCCGGGAAGATTTGTAACAGACTGACCCGCAGATATTGGCAATCCCACACCAATAGTTGCTAGTTTAATGCCCTGACTGTTTGCACTACAATACAATTGATTTCCTGCAATAATTGCCGTTCTTGTGGTGCCAATAGATCCCGTAGCTGTTATCGGTACACCAGTAGCATTTGTGCTATCACTTTGTATATACCTCAAAGTTGTAATGGATGAAGAACTTGATCCTGCAGTCCAGAATGCATTTCCATCTACAGTACAAGCACTTCTCAAACTTCCCGCTATATAGGCATTTGACCTGTTGTAGCTAGTTTTGGTATGTATGATTCCGAGGGCATTTACTTTTGCTACTACACCTTCTACATTTGTATTTGCTACTGCGGCGGTATTTGGTGCGGCGTTAAAGCCCGCTAATACAAGGTATTCGCCATTTTGTGAAAGCGATAAATCACCTTCTGCCACACTGGTTGCTCCTAAGGTTAATGCCCTGTTCACACCATTTTGTGTACTGGGCACAATCGGCATATTTAGAATATATGATGGAGTTTGGTTGGTGTCTAATAAATTAAACTGTAATAAAGAAACAGGAACAGCGGTACCAGAAACACTAGGTAAACCATCTCCTGTTCTTAATACAACTAAATGATTTGGTAAAAATTGTGCATGTAGATTTGATAATAATATGCATGCTAAAATTGTATAAGTAAAGCGCATAATTTTTGTAACTTCAATAAATACTTAATTTGTGTTAATCATTCAAAATACATGATTAATATTATTTTATTATTCCTTAATCTGATCTCAATTCTATTTCCCATTTTAAAAAGGGTTGCTCATTCGCAACCCCTTAACTTTTACCCCCGTAAAAATGAAAACTATGGTGAAACCAGGTCAGATACGGTAGCGGATACTTTTACACCGGGCAACTTTATTGGTGCCCCAATTTGTGCAACAAACCCACCTTCTACTTCCCCTGTTTTAAAAGTTGTAAAACCAATACGATATAATCCAACTGTAAGTGCACGTAGTGGATCGCTTACAGTACTACTTACCCTCATTACAGAATTGTATGCATTTCCAGAGGGCTGCTCGGGAAGTTCTCCACTATCATCGTTATAGCCCAATCTTACCCAATTGGCTTCATTAATTTTAGTTGTAACATCATTTAGTGAAATGATATTTACTGCTCTTTCTAAGGTAACCCATGTGTCAAAAAAGTTGTTATTTTCTGTTTTGTTGGAATCATAGGTTGCGCTCTTAAAATCTCCTTCTTCAGGAGTCATTCCAGTGGGAATTGGAGAAATCATTCTTACACCTATTTCAGGTGCTGCAATGGGTATCCATAGATATACATAATAATAGTTTTTACCACCTTTCACTTCATCTGGCTTTGTGCCGGGCTTGATGTATCCATAATAACTTGTGACAGAGGTGTAAGGTATTCTGATATCTTTTTTCAAAATAGTTTTCATGCCTAAATCTGCACCAAATTTTGGAATTTTTTGTGCAAAAGCATGTACATTAATAAAATGAATAATTAAAAGTAGAAAAATCTTTCTCATTGTTTTTTTTCAAAATTATTATTGAGTTTATTTCAATAATTCCCCTACTTACATCTGATGGAAATAGTTTAATAACTGAATATAGAATTCTTACAATTGTCTAGCATTAAAATTTAAAATTTTAAATTGCGTTAAATCAGTTATAATCTTAACTTCATCATTCATTATTAATAGGTCTTCAGTTATTATGCATAATCATACTTTATGCTCCATTTGTTATATTTACACTTTATCTACTTTATAATATGCATAAAAGAATACATTGTTTTTTCTTACTGATTCTTATTTTTATAGGTAATATTTATTTTTCCCCAACCCAGGTTTTGGCACAGAGGAATGTATGTAATATGCAGCTTGAAGCCATTCATCAACATAGTCGGTTTTTAATCAATTTTGATACCCTATCTGCGCAGCAACTTGCATCAAAATATCTTGCTGAACAAGGAACCTGCAAGGGCATTGGATTCTTTTTGACCATCTGGAATTTGATTGATAAAAGGGATACAGTTGCAACTACAAAAAAGACTGATGAGTATTTAAGATATTTAAAAGAAATACAAGCTGATAGCTCCTTATATGCAAATTATTATACCATTAAAGCAAGGAAATATATTTTTATTGATGCTGATTATTCCGAGGCCTTATCCAGTCAGCTCAATGCCATGCGTATTTTAGAGAGTCAAAAGGATACTTCATTATATATACAAAATTTGATATGGGCAGGTGTAACCTGGTATAGAATGGGTGATATAAAGAAAATGCAGTCATATAGAACAAAGGCTACTCACTTACTGCCATTAGTGGCTGATTATCCCAGAAAAGCTGAACATTTATGCATATTGTCATCCATGTATTATATAAGAAAAGGAAGTGATGAGCATACAAAAGGACAGTTGGATACAGCATGTTTTTTTGGGGAAATGGCACTAGAAAAAGCAAAATTATTTAAAAACTCTGTAGCTGAGTTAGATAGCTATATTGCTTTATCAGCTATTGCAAGTTTTAGAAAAAACGACGTATTGGCATTGACATATCTGGATACTGCATTGCGCAGAGCGCAACCCTTTAAACATGATAAAGCAATAGCAGGAGTTTATCAAAATATTTCTATCATTTATAGAAAGCAAGGAAATTTTAATTTGGCAGCAAGATATGCAGATTCAGCTGTGCCATTTTTTGTGCGTTTTGCAAGTCCATCATTACTTGCAAGTGGATACTCTTCTCAATATCAGGCTTACAAAGGTTTAGGTGATTATCAAGAAGCATTGATGGCATTTGAAGCTAGTACAAAAATTAATGACAGTTTACTAAGTCTCGAAAAAACAAAAAAAGTTAATGAGTTGGAATTAAAATACAATCAATCTATAAATGAGCAGAAGATATTGACATTGCAAAATCGACAGCAGATGTATCTATTTTTAGCCATATTCCTATTTATGGCAATTGCTGTGGCAGTGATCATGGTGAGGCAAAAAAATCTTACCCAAAAACAAAAAATATTAGAAGCAGAGCAACGGCTAAATAGAGCACGCATGAATCCCCATTTTTTCTTTAATGCATTGGCATCGCTGCAGCAATTGGCTCATGAAAAAACCGATAATATGGAATTGGTATCCAGCCTTGCAAAATTTTCGCATATCATGCGTGATACACTAGAAAGCACATATAAAGAGTTTATTGTACTACAGGATGAAATGGATTTTCTACAGCAATACTTGAGTTTACAACAAATGAGATTATCGCACAGGTTTGCATTCGAAATCCAAGCCAATGAATCTATAGAAACTGATGATATTGCCATTCCTCCAATGATTATACAACCTTTTGTAGAAAATGCAATTGAACATGGTTTGTATGAGAATGATCGGCAAGGAAATTTATCCATAATGTTTAAGCAAGAAGAGAAGCATCTCATTGTTATAATTGACGATAATGGAACTGGTTTGAAAGAGAAGACTAATTCATCTCAACATATATCAAGGGCTATACAAATAATTAAAGACAGAATTTATTTATTAAATGAAAGTTTAAAAACAAATGCTTCATTTTCTATTAATAATAAACTACATGAAGCTGGTGTACAGGTTAAAATAATCTTACCATTACTTCATATTCATGAGGTAAGTGTACCGTCAAATGCTATAAGTTGATTTATGAAAATATTAATTGTTGATAATGAAGCCCCACTGCGGCAGATTTTAAGGAAGATGCTTCATCATCAATTTCCGCAATTGGAGGTTATAGAAGCCACCGGTGTACAGGAGGGTGTAAAATACATTCAGGAAATAAAACCTGCTATTGTTTTCTTAGATATTGAAATGGATGATGGTACCGGCTTTGACTTGCTGGAGCAAACTGCTAATCGCAATTTTCAACTCATATTTACCACAGCATACAATCAATATGCAATGCGTGCATTCAGGTTTAGTGCCCTTGATTATTTGCTCAAACCTATAGACCCAGAAATACTACGGGAAAGTATGCAAAGGGCTATAAGTAGGATCCAAGAAAAAAATTTACATGCACAAGTGGAAGTATTACTAAATCAGATGAAACCTAGTAATAGAGATAAGAAAATTGTTTTGAAAGATAGTGATGCTGCCTATTTTGTAAAAGTGGCAGATATTATATGCTGCGAAGCTCAAGGGCCTTATACCCGCTTTTATGTGGAAAATATGCAACCTCTTATTATTTCAAAAAATCTGAAAGAATATGAAACCCTCTTAGAACCTGAGGGCTTTATCCGCATACACCATGCTACGCTGGTGAATCGGTCTAAAGTTATTAAGTTCAATAAAATGGATGGTGGTAGCCTATTATTATCGAATGGATTAAATATGCCGATATCACAAAGGAAAAAGGAATATGTTTTAAAATCCATGGAAGAAAAATAAATTGCTGTACAACTGCCAATACATGTTGCCAAATCTTTTGTCTTTGACTGCTTTCGCTAATAGTCAGCGTGAGGGATTGTAGTGGAAAGCCCGGAGCCATGAGGCACGAATGGTGAGGACTTGTAGCGTAAAGCCCGACCCACAGGGACACGCCCAAATACAATTTACTTTCTATAATGAGATATTCAATATTCGAAGTGTCCAAAAATGGGCAAAGTGTTTTTTGCGATTACAACGCTTGATAGCACAATGGCGTATGCCTAAAATTTGGTGTATAAAATGTATTTTTCCATAAACCATTCTTCTTTAAAAATATCACTGATTTCAAATACTTGTGGATGTAGGTTACTGTCTGAAATTTCTGCAGCTAGATCGCCTCCTTTTAAACATATCAAACCATTTACGGCATCCTTGTTTTTTGTTTTGCGAAGTAATGGCTTAGCCCACTGCCATAAATCTTTTATAGGTGCAACAGCACGGCTTAAAACTACATCAAATTTTTGTGTTTTAATATCTTCTGCTCTGGTATGGATTGTTTTTATATTTTCAATGTTAAGATTGCTACAAACTGCATCAATCACTTTAAGTTTTTTGCCAATACTATCTACCAATACAAATTCTACTTCGGGAAAATAAATAGCAAGTGGCACACCTGGAAAACCTCCGCCTGTGCCTATATCTATAATTTTTGTACCGGGTGCAAAATCATAAACTGTGGCAATAGACAATGAGTGAAGCACGTGCTTGAGGTATAAGGAATCAATGTCTTTTCTTGAAATAACATTGATCTGCTCATTCCACTCTGTATATACTCTTTCAAGTCCATTTATCTGTGTTAGTTGAAGTTCTGTAAATGCTGAAAAGTATTTATGGATGATGGATGCTGACATAATTATTTGTTTGTAATTTGTGTTAAGGAGGTTTCTTTGATATCGCTCAGCATATTGAGGTCTAAAATAGTGGTTGTATTATCTTCACTTTCTTGATACATGGGTATAAAACGATAACCATATTTTATTTCTTTAAAAGTATAAGATGACCGCTGCAATACGGTATTGCTAAACACATCGTCAAAAGCCCTAATTAATATATAAATCTCCGTATCTGCATCAGCTAATTCTTTTTCAGTCATGCTGTATAATGGACTATTTTCATCTATTGGATATACTATAGTCCAACTCATAGCCAATGAATCAATTCGCTTACGTTCTAATGGTAATTCAAAAAATTTAAAAACATCTTTACCATTTTCTTGTACTGTGAAAGCAATATTTACTCTTACTTCTACATCTGTGAGAATATGATTATCCTTTGTAGATACAAACCTAAACATAAAACCTGTGCCGCCCTGATAAGGGGCAATGACCCCATAATCACTAAAGCGTATAAATGCTTTTGGTCTGGAAAACCTTCCATAGATTAAGCCAGTGATGATAGCAAAAGATAATAATCCTGAAAGTGCTTCTAAAGACGCTATCATATTTGCCAGATCTCCTACAGGATTTATTCTTCCATAACCCACCGTTGTAAATGTTTGTGAGCTGAAAAAAAACACTTCTATGAACCTGCCCCAACTATCATTGGTTATCATACCCATAAACTCATGTGTACCCAATAAAAAATATACAACTGTAAAAATTAAATTGATCAGAGAAAAACCTAAAAAAATAATCAAGACAAATTTTCCCGTTGGCATCATCAGCATATCATAATACAAACTCCTTCTTTCAAAATAATTCAACCCTTTTCTCTGCACATTAAAGCTGCCATCTCTATTGATGAATCTACCACCTTGGCTGGTGGCATTTGCCCCAAAACCTGTATCGTTATTGGTCTTTAAGTTTGCCGTATTTCTTTTAAACAATGCCATGTTATAATTTTCAGCTATTCGTATTTAACCCAGAGGATGCAGTTGAAATTTATTAGGATACCGAGGCGCTGTATGCAAATGCATCTAAAACAGTTTTTGATTTTCTAATAGTTTACTATTTTATGAGCCAAATATTAGTCTCAAACACTTAAATATATTGCCTTTCACCGTTTCATCACAAAGTCATCACCATATTCGAATTTTATTAATAAACGATACAAAGCTATAGGAGTTAATTCCAAAAATGAGCAATCTTAAATTGAATACATTAATAAGTTGAAAAAAGCAGCATATTGCACCCATGGATATTTTTTTAATGGTTCTGGGCTCTATTATGATCATTGTTGGTATTGTGGGAAGTGTGCTACCTATACTGCCCGGGCCGGCTATATGTTATGCAGCACTTTGGCTACAGCAAATGAGAGATGATCGACCTTTTACCAGTAAATTTTTAATAATTTGGGGTATCATTTTGTTGGTTGTAATTGGCCTTGATTATTTAGTGCCAGTAATAGGCACCAAAAAATTTGGTGGTAGTAAATACGGCGTGTGGGGCTGTGCTGTTGGATTTCTGGCTACATTTTGGCTAGGACCCTGGGGTATCATCATTGGACCCTTGGCTGGTGCTTTTATTGGTGAAATGATTTATAGTAACAATACACATATAGCTATGAAAGCAGCAATGGGCAGCTTTCTTGGGTTTCTATTAAGTTCACTCCTAAAAATTATAGCCTGTATGGCTATGGGTTATTATTTGGCAATGAGTATTTGGCAAACAATTTAGTGGATAGTATTTTTTCTGATTGATTTTAAGCATGCATTGATATTTCGATGACATGTTTTATACACAGATTACATTTCACTAGTGCGTTTATCATCCATGCCTATCATATTTTGCATTCAAAGGGCTTTGTTTAGTTTGGGTATTGCTAATCAAGATCGATATTTAAAGTTATTTGTTTGCTAATTGTCAGTTTCCCGATTCCGAAAAACTTTTTCCCTTTTTTGATTATCAAAAAAAAATTGAAATCTATGTTTGTAAAAACATAATTTGGATGTGCAATTTTCAATACTTATATAAAGGCAACGAAGGATATATAGTAAAATGCAAAGATTGTGGTCAATACCAATTGGCTTTTGGCACTTCTATGCTCACATTGTCTCAACTGGATTATGAAACGCTGTATGGAATTTTATTGAGTAAATCTTCGTTGCATATAGATGCACATACTGAGCATACCAAATCTATAGTGATACCAACACCTGCCTACGGTTTATTCTTAATTCTAACCAAAAAAGAAGTTGCCTTATTATGTTCAATGCTTGAAAAAGCTGAGTGCGAATTGAAGGCGTTGTGTTTATTAAGTATGTTTAATAACTAATACGTTAATTACAGAAAAAAATCCTAGTATTTATGAATACCTATCTCTTTATTGAGGTTTAGGATTGTGGAATCGATTTTAAATGTAAAGGCATTTGAATACACTTTTTAATATCGCTTTCCCAATTACGAAACTCTATTTCCGCATTGGTTCATGATTTTATTTTAAAGTAATTCATTTTTGCACCGGCATAAAATAATTATAAAATACCATCAAATCACCGAAGTTATTTTATGGTTTATTGCTATCAATAGTTATAGATTTTTTTATTAAAACACAAGCAAGAATTTTTCTACCTCAAAATATGTAGAAGTA
Source organism: uncultured bacterium (assembly GCA_964293305.1). Taxonomy (GTDB): domain Bacteria; phylum Bacteroidota; class Bacteroidia; order Chitinophagales; family Chitinophagaceae; genus CALAGJ01. The sequence goes on from CAXYYO010000007.1 coordinate 42,090, forward strand.
TCTTGAAGAGGTCTAGAGTAGTGATTTTATAATTTTAAAATTGATAGAAGAAGAATTAAGACAAATTAATTGTTGACTGTGCCCAGTTCATCATTATGATCAAGTTTATCATCCATACTATTTTTATATTTTCTCTATATCTTGTGAATTCAACTCTTAATGCTCAGTACACAGATACAACAAATAATACTTTGGTTGATGTTATTGTAACTGCATCAAGAACTGAAAAAATACTTGGGAATGAAGCATTGCCCGTCTTATTAATTCGTAAAAAAACAATTGAGCAGAGTGGCTCATTTAGGTTGAGCAATATTTTACAAGAGCAAACCGGTCTTTACATCGCTAATAACTTTGGTTCTGGCGTAAAAATACAAGGACTAGGTCCAGATTATGTGTTGATTTTGATAGATGGTGAACCTCTTGTTGGAAGAAATGGAGGAGTTTTGGATTTAAGTAGAATAACTGTAAATAATATCAAACAAATTGAAATTGTTAAAGGCCCTTCAAGTAGCCTATATGGTAGTGAGGCTATGGGAGGTGTTATAAATATAATTACAGATAGGATTACGCAAAATACACTTAATGCTAATTTGCGTTATGGTACTTATAATACTGTTGATGCAACGGTTTCGGGAAGTTTAAATTTTCAAAAAACCAAGCTGTCAGGTTCAATTAATAGATATAGCTCTAAAGGATATGATTTTGATAAAACAGATATTGGTCAAACAGTTATGCCATTCTACAATTATACAGGGCATGCAAAATTTGAACAACAAATCTCTGGACATATTGATGTTGGTTCATCATTTCGTTACTATAGTGAAAAGCAGAATGATAATTATAGCATTGGATCTGATATAGTGAAAGGTGAACCTGTTTTGAATGAATACAATATCAACCCGTATGTAAAAATAAAAATTACTGAGTCTATTAAAACTGTTTTTAGGGGATATTTTTCTGAATATAAAATCGATACAAAGGATTATTTAGTCAGTAATGATAGCCTTTTTTACAATGATTTTTTCAAGCAAAATTATAATAAGGTAGAAAATCAGACTGATATTAAAATGGCTGATAAGAATGATTTAAATATAGGTATTGGTTATATAGGAGAGCGGTTAAATACAAGTCGGTATAGTGCTATACAGTCCAATACAATTAGCTATGCTTTTTTGCAGGATGAATATCGGGTTAGTGAAAATCTAATGCTTATTGGTGGCGTTAGATATGATAGAAATGCAGCATACGCCAGCCATATAAGTCCAAAATTTGCAATACATCTAAAAGCAAATGATCATCTTATCATTAATGCTTCTTATGGCGCAGGTTTTAAAGCTCCAGATTACAGACAACTTTATCTGAATTTTACAAATAATGCAGCAGGCGGATATACCGTTTATGGTGCAAATGAAATATCTGTACATGGATTACAAGCCCAACTTGATGCCGGAATATTATCCAGTATAACTCCATTCGGATATGAATTAAAACAATTGTACCCAGAATATTCTAATGGAATCAATATAGGTGCTTCCTATACTTTCAATAATAAATTATTCGGTAAAATGAATATTTTCAGAAATGATATCAACAATATGATTGCAACAAAAATAGTTGCATATAAAACGACAAATGCCCCTGTTTACAGTTATTTCAATATCAATGCTGCCGTTACTGAGGGCACTGAAATCGAACTGAAATATAATATGTCAAAATATTTGAAAGTAGAAATGGGATATCAATTTTTGATCACAGCAGACAGAGCCATATTGGAAAAAATCAGAGCCGGTCAGGTGTTTGGCAAGAAACAAGGTTCATTAACTTCTTATCAATTAACAAGAAGTGATTATGGAGGTTTGAATGATCAAAGTAAACATATGGCTAATCTAAAAATATTTTATGAAAACCAATCATGGTTTGTTACAACTAGATGTTTGTACCGAAGCAGATGGGGCGTGGCCGATTTAGATGGTAATCTTATTTTAAATAGAGATGATGAATATACTAATGGTAATCTGCAAATAAATATAAGTGCAGGTAAGTCATTCAAAAATGGTATGAAGTTAAATGTTGGCTTAGACAATATCACAAATTATCAGAACCAAAGATATTTATCAAACCTTCCAGGTATTACATATTACATAACATATCAAATCAATTTTTTAAACAATAATAGGAGTCATTAAAATGAAAAAATTAAATCAAGTTTTAAGTTTAGCTGTATTAGCTGTAGTCGTATTTAGCGCATGTAAAAAAGAAGAAACTGAACCTGTACCACTCATTACCGAAACCAAAACTAATCTGCTTGCAGATCCTACAACAACAGGAAACCATTTTGCTTTCTTTAGTTTAGAAAGAAATGAAGAAGTAGCACTTGCAGATTCTGCAAGCAATAAGTGGGATATTGCATTCAGAAGTACAACCATACTCACCAATGGTGGCACAAGTGGTACTGCATCTGGTGGGGCATTTGTACAAAGAGCTGTTATCTTTGACACATATACTGAAATACCCCAAGATTCTTCATTTAAAACAGATGTAAACACAACACCAGCTTATGCCATACCAACAGGCTCAGGAAATGGATGGTATAACTATGATTTTTCTACAAATATCATATCACCTATACCGGGTAATATTTTAATTATTCGTACAGCATCAGGCAATTATGCTAAAGTAGAAATTCTAAGTTATTATAAAGATGCACCTGTAACGCCATCTGCATCGGATATAGCAAGGTACTATACCTTTAGATATATCTATCAGCCAGATGGTACGAAAATTTTCTAAAATTATGTTTTCTTCATGATTCGGGTAGGGGGTTGATTTACCTTAGTAACTGGCCCCCTTTTTTGCTGTTTTCCATTTTATAAATTAATTTTCCAGTATCGCTTTCAAAAAAATACAGACACCAATCGCTTTGATTTAAAAGATTAAATAATGAGAACTAAGAATATATTTTTTGTTTTGTTCATGCTTAAAAGTTTGCCTTTACTTGCTCAAGAACTAGATGAGAAGATTCCTTTACAAAATTTATGTGGATGTTTTAATGTCAATTTTAAATATGCTGAAACTTTCAGTCCAGATGATAGCTATCAATTTCATGAAGGAGAAAAAATTGAAGGGGGTACAGAATTAGCTTACCCAATTGTAAACAATGATAGATTTTTATCCATACAACATATTCTGGTGGTAGGGGATTCAATGATAGTAAAACATTGGCGGGAGGACTGGTCTTATGAAAACCCTATTTTATGGGCATATACAGATGCCAAAAAATGGATCAAAAAAAATTTAAGTACCTCACAGGTTAAAGGTCAATGGACACAATCAGTGTGGGAAGTTAGTGATGAACCGAGATATCAAGGACATGGTAAACTCATCAATCTTGAAGATGAAACCCTCTGGATAAGCAATGCAGATGCACCTTTGCCAAGACGTGAATATAGTGTGCGATCTGATTACAATATTTTAAACAGAACGAACAGAATACATATTTCTGATACAGGCTATATACATGAACAGGACAATAAAAAGATTATAAGAATAGATGGCACCGACAAACTACTGGTAGAAGAAAAGGGCTATAATACTTATAGAAAAATAAATGATGATAATTGTGCATTTGCCAAAAAATATTGGGAAAAAAATAAATGGTTTTGGATTAAAGTCGAAGAATACTGGACAAATTATTTAGCTACGCACAATGTGATAGAACTCATGACAAAAGTGGATGGGAAAGCACTACATCAAAGACTTTTTACGCTTTTAAATGAGTATAATGCTAATCATATTGATGCAGCAGAAGTTGATTTAACGCTAACTACTGAAATTGAAAAGTATATAAAATAGCTTTTAATTACCGAAAAAATAAAAATATTTCACATAGGATTTTGAAAATAGCACTACAGTTAAAATCAATACTACTGTGAATAGAAGAAAAGATTTTCAAAAATATCATAGAATACGAAGCTATGCAGTTTGTCTATCATTTACATACTCTCTTTGGAACAGAAAGCTAGAAAGTGGAAATGATAAACAGGAAATCAAACTTTAAAAACTGATAGTACCATTGCTCACCGTACATCTAAAGTAAAAATCGTTTCGGAAACAAGCCTTGCTAAAATATGATAATGTTTTCTACAAAATAAGGTTGTAATACCATTATTTTGCCCCAGTTTGTTGAAATACTACTTAGAAAAACATTAGTAAATATTTATATTTCCATGGCAGATTTATCCAATTTTGATGCAAATAGTGCAGCCAATCCAAACAATAATATTTTTGGTTTACCTACTTCGGAGCATGATAGTAAACTTGTATTACTATCCGTTCCTTGGGAAGTTACAGTAAGCTATGGCGCAGGTACTGCTAGGAGTCCAGAGCATTTGCTAAGAGCAAGCATGCAGATTGATTTATTTGATCAGGACATGCCCGGAGGATGGAAGCAAGGGTTTTATATGAGGCCTCCTGAAAAGAAGATATTAATGAAAAGTGATTACCTCCGAAAAGAGGCTGAACTGTACATTTCATTCATATCCCAGCAGGAAGATATTTCTGACAATAAATTTATGTGTAAAAGCCTCAAAGACATTAATCAAGGCAGCGAAATGCTCAATAATTGGGTCTATGAGCAATCCAAAGAATTATTGGATAAAGGAAAACTTACTGCATTAGTAGGTGGAGATCATAGCACACCACTGGGCTTTTATAAAGCACTTGGTGAGAAGTATGGCTCATTTGGAATTTTACAGATTGATGCTCATTGCGATTTACGAAAAGGATTTGAAGGTTTCAAATATTCTCATGCTTCTGTAATGTATAATGCGCTAGAAGAAGTGCCCGCTATATCAAAATTGGTGCAGCTTGGCGTAAGAGATTTTTGTGAAGAAGAGTGGGCGTATATATGCAATAGTGACTATAGAGTAATTACCTATTTTGATCAAGACGTAAAGGAAAGACAGTTTGCAGGAGAAACTTGGGATCACTTGACAGATGAAATTATTAATCATCTGCCACAGCAGATTTATTTTAGTTTTGATATTGACGGCTTAGACCCAAAACTTTGTCCGAGTACTGGCACTCCTGTATTTGGCGGATATGAAGCACACCAGATATTATACCTGTTTAAAAAAATAATAAATAGCGGTAGAAAACTTATTGGCTTTGACTTAGTAGAAGTAGGAGTGGGAGAAGATAGTTTAGATGCAAATGTAGGTGCCCGCATACTTTGGAAAATGTGTAATATGCTCCTTAAAAGCAATTCCTAATGGCATCAAAAGATTTTGATTTTGTACTTACTTTTAAAAAGCATAATGCAGTAGCGGCTGATGTTTTTAGTGCATTATTGTGTTTTTTGCCCCTTGCATATTTTTTGCGGTTATATACAGAGCAAGCCCAGCCACTATTTATCATTTCATCTATTATTGTTGCTGCATTATTGGGGTTGAATTTTTTTAGAAAAAGAAAAAATCATACAATCAGTTTCAGATATATTTTTTTAATTATTGCATTTACATTTATCATCATAAGGGTCGAATACAATACTACTTGGTTGGCCATTTTGTATTTTATATTGCTGTTTGTAGAAATACAATTTAAAAGAAATATAGAAAAAGGTTTTGATAACGATGGTATTACTGATAATGGTTTGTTGAGGACTTTTGTACCTTGGCAGGAAATAAAAAATGCATTGTTAAAAGATGGCATTCTAACAATTGATTATTCAAATAATAAGCTTTTTCAAATGGAGATCGATGGCGATTTCGAAGACGAAACTGTGGAAGAGTTTAATAGATTTTGTAAGGCTCATCTTTTACATGCAAGCACTATAGTTTACTAATGGATAAAAAAACTGAAGATAAACCCAACCCTACAAAGTGGTTAAAAAGAATTGGCCTTGCTGGGTTTCTTTTTTTTCTGGTGAAAGGTCTTATATGGTTGGCCGTTTTCTGGGGTTTAGGAAATGTGTTGGGTTGTTAATTATTCATTTACTTTTACAAAAAAAATATCTATGGGTTTATTTAATTCTGGCAATCCTGCTCTAAATGAAAAAGTATTTAATCAGTCTACAGGTGTACAGTCCGGTGAGCTGATGACAGTAAAAGGCACCATGAATAAATTTGGTTTTTTGTTATTTATGGTATTAGCCGGAGCGGCATATTCTTGGCACTTGTATGAAATTCCGAAATTACAAACCATGCAAACCTTTATGTGGGTAGGTTTAATTGGTGGATTAGTTACTGGATTAATCATTCGATTTAATCCTACACTTGCCCAGTGGCTTGCACCATTATATGCAGTGCTCGAAGGATTGCTGCTGGGCGCTATTTCCGCTATTATCAATGATGAATTTAAAGAAAATTATCCCGGTATCGTTATTCAGGCGGTTGGGCTTACGTTTGGGGTAGCCATAGCCATGTTTTTGCTGTATAATTTTAAAGTCATTAAACCTACACAGCGTTTAAAAAGTATTGTATCCACAGCCTGTCTTGGTATATTCATATTTTATGCCATCGATATGATTCTTTATTATGCTTTTCATATCAATATAAGTATTACTGACTGGTCAAACACAAGTTGGCCTGCTATCATCTTCTCCTTGTTTGTAATTGTAATAGCATCGCTACGCTTAATATTCGATTATGAAAGTATAGAAGCCGGTGCTGCACAAGGTGCTCCAAAATATATGGAATGGTATGGTAGTTTTGGATTGTTAGTTACACTTGTATGGTTATATATTGAAATAATCAGATTATTATCCCGCTTGAATAAGCGATAAATTAATTGCTATCAAAAAAATGCCGGATCAAATTATTGTATCCGGCTTTTTTGTGGCAAAACCCCTATCAGTTTTTACCGTTATTCCATTATATACATACCAGTGGGTGAGTAGCAAGCTGGTAGTCCAGTACCCAAGCCTGTGCTGGGCAGTTCTCCTCCTAGTATACGGCCATCCCATTTGAATGTAGCACTATTGGCTTTTGCTTCTACTACGTTTTGTCTGAATGGCATTGGAAATGGATCCCTATTATAGTATCTTGCTGCATCAAAATGGCTAAGTTCTAATTCACATAAATGACCTGCTACTGAAATTTTTACTACCACATTTCCAGGAAAATTTATTTCAATTTTAATATCTGCTTTAAAAACTGGAGCCTCTTCAAATGGAGTACCTTTAAAAATCTTTGGTCCAAAGTATTTGCCCAGTTCTTCATCTGCACATATAAATCCAAAAAAATCTGGCACTTCTTTTAAGTCCGGATTTATAAGTAGCATACCTCCAGGTGCTATGCCATAAGGCGTACTGGTCATATTTGCTACGTGCACTAGTACATGGGGCAGTGGTGCGTCATCTGTGGGTTTTAACATGGCATCTACACCATCTGTCCAGTTAAGAAAATCAGTAGCATAGTGATGACCATTTTCTCTAAAAATAATTTCGCTCATATTCATTTTTTTTGAATTCAAATGAACCATAAACTTGTAATGTAATCTATACCATTAATAGGGTATTTTTCACTGCGTGAATGGTTATTATTTTTTCTCACTTCGTGAAATGGATATTATTTTTTATTTCTCTGCGTGAATGAATATATTTTTTTCACTACGTGAAATGGATGGCTTTGTTGAACCCGGTTTCTAACCTTGACTTTGTAATAAATTTTAATTGCTAAATATGGGTTGAAATATTTGTATCAATTGCAGTATCATGTTCGAATTGAATACTTTATTAGATAGGATTAGAACATGATCTTCATCACCATTTCATCAGTCATGAAATGAATGGATAGGGGGAACATGATATTCAAAATTACTACAGCACAATCATTGCCCGTAAGGTTAAAAATTTATGACTTCCCTTGGTTTACAATATAAACCCCGGCAAGGATGATAGCCAAACATCCTATCTGCATCATATTTACTGATTCATGAAAATAAATGCCCCAACCAACAGCTATAAATGGCATGCCATAAGTAACAAGCGATCCAAACAAAGGCCCCGCCATTTTGAGTAACTGATAAAATAAAATGCCGGCAATAGCAGTGCCTCCAATGCCCAATGTGGTAGAGGCCAGCAAAGCATTTGTATATTCCGGTTTTGAAAAGTCTAGATTAAAGAACCCTGTTGAAAAAAGGATAACAGCTGCAGGAATTAAAATAAATGAAAAGGATAGGGATACTACATGTATCGGAGAAAATGCTTTTAAATATCGGCTCACCACATTTACATTTATGCCATAAAATAGGGTGGCTAATATTACTAATAAACTATAACCGATATCTGTCAAGCTTACTGCTTTGCCTCCGGCAAATGGTAACAAAATCAAACCAACTAACCCCACTACTACACCAATTATCTTCACCCTGTTTGTTGGCATTTTAAAGAATAATGATCCTACTACAATGGTAAAAAGTGGCGTAAGCGCATTGAGTATGCCAGCAAGGGAACTGTCTATTCTTGTTTCAGCTATGCAATATAAAAAGGCGGGGAAAAAACTGCCCAATAACCCTGATGCAATGGCATATTTTCTATGAATTGGCGGAATATTTTTAAAAGCTCTATAGGCAAAGGGCAACAGGAAAATAGCAGCACTTAGCATACGAATGGCAGCTACCTGATAGGCGCTAAATCCTCCATTGATACCCAGTTTCATCAAGATAAATGAACTGCCCCATATTATGGAAAGTACTATAAATAATACCCATTTTGTAATTGTTTGATTCAAGATCGAAAGTAATTTTTGCAAATGTGCTATTTTACAACCCTTTAAAAAAATAAAGGATGATAAGGATAGAAAAAATAAATACAAGAGCACCAAAATCATTGCAAAAAGAAAAGATAAAAGAAAAGACAATTGAATTGACAGAAAAACTGGCAGCATTACAGAATCTGCTATTTGCCGAAGGCAAGCATTCCATTCTCATTGTTATACAAGGCATGGATGCAAGTGGTAAAGATGGGTTGATTAGAAATGTGTTTGGAAAAATGAATCCACAGGGTGTTATGGTGCAGTCATTTAAGGCACCCACGACTGAAGAATTGAGCCATGATTTTCTCTGGCGTGTGCATAGCAAAGCCCCGGCAAAAGGCATGATACAAGTGTTTAACCGTAGTCATTATGAAGATATACTCATTACAAGGGTGCACAATTGGATTGATGAAGACACAGCGCTAAAAAGGATAGAAGCCATCAATCAATTTGAAGCATTACTGAGCAGCCACAACAATACCCATATTCTGAAATTTTACCTCCATATATCACCCGAAGAACAGCAGGAAAGATTAAAAGAACGGATAAGCGACCCCACCAAACAATGGAAGTATAATGAAAATGATTTTAAAGAAGCATCGCTCTGGAAGTTATATATGAAAGCCTATAATGATTGCTTCAACCAGTGCAGCGCTATACCCTGGCAGTTTATACCAAGTGATCAAAACTGGTACAAAGAGTATTTGGTGGCTGATGCATTGTGTAAGCAATTGGAAGCACTGGATATGAAATATCCGGGATTAAAAAAATAATATTTTGAGCCCATATTTTCTTGATATTGTTTGCAAAGAGCGTAGTGGTTTTCAACATGATAAAAACTGTAAAAATTATTTCGGCAAGTAGATGGGCAGCTATAGCAGCAAAAGTGCTGCGGGTAAATAATGTTGCTATTGTATTTGGTAATACCATCCATTTACACAACTGTAGCAAGGCCGATTTTTTAATGAACAAACAATGGGTTTGCCATGAGCTTACACATGTGGAACAATATGCAATACATGGCCGATATAATTTTTTATGGAAATATTTTATTGAGCATATCAAAAAAGGATATATCAACAATAAATATGAAGTGGAAGCTAGAAGTAGAGAAAATGATATAAACCTGCTGCGGCAGGTAATGATAGAATAATAAGTGTTAGCAATAACTGGGTTAACTATAAAAATCAACTTTTTTAGAATGATGGGAATGTATCTATTACTTTTAGTTCATTATTCACCCTTTTCCAGCCATGTGTTATACTACCATTTGTTATGATGATATAATCAGCGGGCATGGCAAGATTATACCTTAATGCCTGATCCAAAACCACCCCATTTAGTTCTACATTCATTTGCTTACATTCTATTATCATCCAAGGCTTCCCTGATTTATAAACGAGTATATCACATCGCTGTGGCAGCGTGCCCACCATGAGCTTTTTTTCAACTGCTATCAAAGCTCCAGGGTATTTTAAAGTGGATAATAAGTACTGAATTATATTTTGCCTTACCCATTCTTCAGGAGTTAGTACAACCCACTTTTTTCTGATGGCATCAAAAATCTTTTCTTTTCCATTTTCTGTTTTCATTTTAAATGGATGCTGTGGATAATCAACCTGTATCATTGGTATGAAGAAAATAATTTAATTTTACGGCAAACATATCATTCGCCTTCAAACAAATAGTACGCTTTATGACAAAAGATCAGATTGTGCAAAACTGGCTTCCGAGATATACCGGAGAGGAGTTGAAAAATTTTGGACAATATATTCTACTCACCAATTTCAATAATTATGTAGGCATGTTTGCGGCTATGCATCAGGTAAAAGTAGTAGGAGAGGACCGCCCATTTCAGGTGGCCACAGCCAATAATATTTCCATCATCAATTTTGGAATGGGGAGCCCGGGTGCAGCCACAGTTATGGATTTGCTATCTGCTATCAATCCGCAGGCAGTCTTGTTTCTTGGAAAATGCGGAGGTTTAAAAAAGCGCAATAAAATTGGTAGCCTTATATTACCCATAGCAGCCATAAGAGGGGACGGTACCAGCAATGATTATTTTCCGCCGGAAGTGCCTGCCCTTCCTGCATTTGCTTTGCAAAAAGCCATAAGTACTACCATTAGGGATTATAAAACTGATTACTATACTGGCACTGTTTATACCACCAATAGAAGGGTATGGGAGCATGAGGAAGAATTTAAAAAGAAATTACAAACTGTAAGGGCTTATGCCATAGATATGGAAACAGCCACCATTTTTATGGTTGGATTTTATAATCGAATTCCCACCGGTGCTTTGTTATTAGTAAGTGATTCCCCGATGATACCCGAAGGAATAAAAACCGAGCAGAGTGATAAAAAAGTAACCAATAAATATGTCGAAAATCACCTAAAAATCGGCATTGATTCATTAAAGCAATTAATGAATAAAGGAGAAACTGTAAGACATCTGAGGTTTTAATAATCGATTGTTTTTTATTTATAAAAGGAATCGATTGTTTTGTTTGAAACTTGCAAAAGTTTATAGCATTGCAATTGGCACGTTTAGGGCATCGGTGCTAAACCCTTCTTATATTAGGTTTGAACAGTTAGGATGCTACAACAAATAATAACAAACATAGTACTGATTAGCAATGATAGGGTTGGTGGAGGGATAAGGATAATTATCAAAAAATATTGCCTAATTTATTTGATTTTTTACACAGTTCGTGTAAGCTGCATACCCTTCTTCTCGGTCTGCCCGCATTAAATTAGTCGTCTTGTTAATTGTCTATAATTTTCATAGTGTTTTCCGTGCTGTCGAGTTAAAAATTCTTCCTCTAACCTTATTTGAATCTGTATAATAAAGTAAGTTGTCGATGTTAAAAAAAATGTCAAAGCATTTGGCAAAATAAAGAAAATACCTAAAACACTCAAAATCATTCCTAAGAAAATTGGGTTACGGCTAATACTAAAAATTCCACTTGTTTTTAATTCAGTTTTATTTATTTCATCAATTCCTATTCTCCAACTTGTACTCATCTGGTACTGAGCAATTGCAATCCGTACTAATGAAATATGGATAATTAATAACCCTAAAAACTTAAGCCCTTTGGATTGTAAATATTCAATAGGAACGGAATATTTATAAATGTTACTGCCGATAGAGAAACATAAAACCGCAACAAATAATAAACCAATTAAAACTTTCATCACAAAGCCAATATAATTATGAGCTGTGTCGGCTTTGCCAAAAGTTATTGGATTTACTCCTGTTTGTTTCAAAGTTCTATAAGTTGGGATAATAAATGCAACTGCAAAGTAAGCTAATAGATAAAGTGGTAGATATATTCTTAAAAAGTTCTCCATTGTTTATAATTTTATTTTAATGCCGCCGTTAATTGTTCTCCCTTCGGTATGATTCCAAATATCATCAAATGTTGGGTTGCTGTTTGGTGGATTTATAACTCTTTTATAATTACTTTGTCTTTGGTCTGTAAAGTTTTCAAAATTTATAAATACAGAAACTTTTTTAAACGTCTTTTGAGCCATAAAGCCAAATTCCCAAAATGATGGTGTTTTGTTACCATTATTCAAGAGTTGACGGTCTGTAAAATAACCTTCCAAGCCAAATTTAAAGTTGTCTTCCTTTTCGTACATCATTGTTAAGTTCAATTTATTTTTAGGTAACAATGTCAAAAATTGATTTGTGCTTAAATATGTGGCATTTGCATTTGTAAATGTATAACCAACAAAAAGTTTTAAATCTTCTTTGTAAATAAATTTAATATTTGTTTCAAATCCATTACTAATAACAGGTTTTGATGCATTATAGAAACTGTAATTTCCCAATAAATCTGTCTGTAAAACTAAAGGACTGTTAATGCTTGTATAAAAAAACATTTGATTTATGCTAAACGATAAATCATCAAATAAAGTTGTTCTGTAATTAATGTCTGCTGTACCTCCAATACTTCTCTCTGCTTTTACATTGTTTAATGATAAAATGTTTTGATATTGCATACTTTCCGTCTGTTCTGTGAAAATGGTTGGTATTTTATAACCTAATCCACCGCTAATTCTTGAAGTAATTTTGTTAGATAGTTTAAACAATGTTGAAATTCTTGGTAAAACAAAAGTTTGATTTTTATTGTAGTTGTTGTTTTTGTAAATCACATTGTCAATTCGCAAACCGCTTTCAATTTTCACCTTTTCTGAAATGTCCCAAGTGTCTTGAAAATAAGCACCACTTGAAAATGATTGCGTATTTTGGTTATTGGTATTTCGCTGTTTAAACTTATCCGAAATAAAGTTTATACCTGTTATCATTGTATGTTTTTGTTTGAAAAAGACATATGATAAATCGGTAAAACTGTTTGTATTTACACCTGAAAAAGTATAGTTTGGAATACTTATTTCTCTGTCGAAAATACTAATACTTTGTTTCAATTTTATACTGCTTTTATTTGCAAATTTCTTTTCTAATTCTAAAGTTGTTGTATTTCTAAGCGTATTGTTTTTTTCAAAGTAAGTATGCAAGGCGTTTATATTTCCCTTTATTACCTCCATATCTCCACCTGTATTAGTTCCTTTGGTAAAACTGTTGCCTAGCATTAAAGTTATTGTTGGGTTAATGTAATAAAATAACCTTGGATTAATAGTGAAATTATTACTCTTTGGTATTTCCGAAAAATCATCCTTATCCACATCATACGATTTTTGAAAGTTTGCCAACCCTAAAAATGAAAAACCAAATTTGCCTTTCTTTTGTGAAATATAACCACCAATATTGGACTGTCCAATGTTAGATTGATTTAAAATAAAATCAACCTCTAATTTTTCTTTTGGCATTTTACTTATAAAATTTACTACACCTGCAATAGCACCACCACCATATAAAGTAGATGCTGGGCCTTTGATAATTTCAACTTGTTTTAGGTCTAAGGGTGGAATTTCCATAATACTCAAACCACTTGCAAAACTTCCAAAATTTGGATAACCATCTTTTAAAAGTTGTGTGTATCTTCCATCTAATCCTTGCACTCGTATACTAGCATTACCGCTTGTTGCAGAGGTTTGTTGCACCTGCAAACCTGTACTTTCGTGCAATAGCATTGAAACATTAGCAGGTCGCATATTATTTTTTTCGTCCAATTCTTCGCCATCAATAGTCTCTACTCTCGTAGGTGTATTTTTTATTGTTCTGCTTGTTCTTGTTGATTGGACTATTACCTCGTCCAATTCATCTTCACCTTTTTCAAAGTAAATTATTTCATTTTGTAGACTGTCATTAATTGGAAAAATATATGCTTTTTCAATCTTTTCAAAACCAATATAAGAAAAAACAATTGTTTGCATTCCGTTTGGGATATTTCTTAAAACTATTTGTCCTAAAGAATCTGAGTTTGTTGCAGTATTTGTACCTTTTAGTAACACCGTTACGCCAATTAAATTCTGTTTAGTGTTATTTTCTTTTACAGTTGCTTTAAAGCTGTTTTGAGCTGTTATGTTTGTACATATTAGTGATGCCATTATTGGCATAATAAATTTTATCATTTTGTAAAAAATATTAAGTTATAGGAATAATTAACATCATAAGCTGGGCGAAGCCCTGCAATATGATTTGGTGGCGAAGCCTCTAATTTATTATTGCTTAACTTAATTTTGGCGGTTGCCAAATATTTCCGTAAAAGTTGGAAGAAAGAGAAATATTAGTGTAAAAGAAGTGTTGTTTTAAAATCCCTACTAATTTTGTATTAACAACTTTGTCAGTTTGAAAATTTGGGAAAAATATTTGTCCGCAACAGGCACAGCTACAAAATGGATTACAGTTTTCACTTTCGTGTTGGTGGTCTTTATGGTCTGACGAAGAAGTAGTTATTTGTGTTTTTGAACTGTCATTACATTCTTCTTTATCTGCACAAGGAAAGCAAGGCAAAATAAGAATATAAAAAGCGAATATGATTGACAGAAATTTCACAATGCAAAAGTACAGTTTTTATCTAGTTTTTCGTCAAACCTTTAAATTATCGGAGTGTTCAAATAGGGTTGCAGCTTACGTTTAGGGCTTTGCGATGGGCTGGGAATAGTGGTACGTCAGTTTGGAACAAATGCTCATAAACGATAAAAAGTATAAATAACATTCATCCGCTTAATTTTTATCGTCATGCAAGAACAAAAGAAAAAAATAGTACAAAAAGCTGATGCTAAATACGTGTTGGTAGCAGTTTTTAATTCTTGTTCAATACTTCTTTAATTTTATTTTGAGTTATGTCTAAACTTTCTGAGTGTGAGTCTGAACGTAAAAAAACAAATTTTTTGTCTGGCATTACAATAATTGAACTTCCACAAGTACAACGTGCTTTAAAAATTAAATTAAAAAGTTGTGTTGGACTGTCAATTAAAATTGAATTATTCCACTTCTTAATTTTGTTTAAACTGTTTCCTGGTTCTCTAAAGTCAAAAACTGAAACATTTTGTCTATTCGCCAAAACTTGTTCTACTCTTTGCTTGTGTCTTGTGACAAAACCCATAATATGTGCTTCTTCACTTTGGTCTAAAATATTCCAACAAGTTTCATTATTATAGTCGTATTTAATAATTATTGTGTCTTTCAATTTTGAATTGGTTTTAACTGTCAAAAATTGCTTTAAAACAGTAAAAGTGGAATCACTCAATTGTCCTGTGTATGTTTTGTTTTTATCGTCAAATCTATAAAGTTTTGAAGTCGTGTCACAACTTTCAAAAATTGTCATAACAGAAATAAGTGAAATAAAATAGAAAATATGTCTTTTCATACTTGTGTTTATTGAGGACTGCACTAAAATTGCTACCAATTCCAAAAATATACGCAAGTTTTTAACTCACCAAATTTATAAACAATTAATTTTCAAGATACTTTTTGTATTGTTACGTAGTTTTTAAAACTACGTACTCTTCGTATTGTTACCTTCCATTTTTCGCATTATTTTATCAAGGGGGCTTTCTATTTTCCCCAATTCTTTATTACTTACGTGGGTGTAGCGCAGGGTGGTTTTTATATCATTGTGCCCCAAAAGTTCTTGTATATATTTAATATCTGTACCATTTTCCAAAAGGTGAGTGGCAAAACTATGCCGCAAGTCATGTACGCTTATCTTTTTTTGGATACATACTTTTTGACATATTTCCCCAAAAAATGCCTGAGTGCTTCGGGCAGCATATTTTCCACCAGTTTGTCCTTCAAATAAGTATTGTGTAGGCCTGTATTCCTTAAAATACTCACTCCCCATATTTCTATGGTTTTAATGGATAGTAAACTATATCGGTCTTTTTTAACTATGATTTGTTCTACTTTTATCTGCTTACGCTCTGAGTCGATATCTTTCTGATTTTTGACATTTATTGCTTCGTCGTGCCTCCTCGCAATGAGGTGGAAGGGTTGAACTTCCTCCCAATAAAGGAGATTGCTTCTTTGATTTGCTATAATGGATAGTGCATCATCATTGCCCGTAGGGCAAATTGTCTAAATTATAATTTGTGGAATTGCAGTATTTGAATGAATTTCGCTTTGCTACATTCGAAGCTAAAAAACCACAGCCTTGAGCCACGAATGGCTAGGAATTGTAGGGAAAGGTATACCATGGATACAAGGTCACAAAATATATAAAAAAACTTTGCGCAGATATACATATTTTCCTATATGAAAATAAAATAGGAGCAGCCTAAAGCAACTCACAGTTCTACAATCAACTAAATTTTAATCTTCTTCTTTTATATTTTTATTGTATGCTTCTGTTAATTTTTTCTGTATTTCGAATGGCACTGCTGCATAGTCGGAAAAGCTGCTTCTAAAGCGGGATCGGCCTTGAGTAAGGCTTCTGAGGGAGGAGGAGTATCCATCCATTTCCGACTGGGGTACTTTGGCAGTTATTTTTTGAAAATGCCCTTCTGATTCTATGCCTTCTACTATGGCTCGGCGGGTTTGTAAATCGCCAATTACTCCGCCTGTTACTTCATTCGGGCATAATATTTCTACATGATTGATGGGCTCCAGCAGCTGTGGGTCTGCTTCCTGAAATGCTTGTCTGAATGCTTGCAATCCTGCAATTTTAAAAGAGATATCATTACTATCTACCGCATGCATTTTACCATCAAATACAGATACCCTCACATCCCTTACATAGCTGCCTGTTAATGGGCCATTGTGCATTTTTTCCATCACTCCTTTTAGTATGCTTGGTAAAAAACGAAGGTCTATGGCACCACCTACAATGCAGTTATAGAATACAAGGTTGCCACCCCAATCCAAAGGATGTGTTTCCCGGCCACGCACATTGAGGCCTTGTGGCTCAGCCATGCCTTCATGATAGGGTTCTATACGCAACCATACTTCTCCAAACTGTCCTGAGCCGCCACTCTGTTTTTTGTGTCTGTAATTGCTTTCGGCCATTTTGCGTATGGTTTCCCTATAAGCTATGCGGGGTTTTTCAAATCGAATATCCAGTTTATGTATATGTTCAATTTTCCATTTAGCCACTGCAAGATGCATATCCCCTTGGCAGTGTATAAGAGTTTGATGAAGCTCTTGAGAAAATTCAACAATTAATGTAGCATCTTCTTCTTTCAACTGGTGCAGTGCATTAGATAGTTTTTCTTCCTCGCCTTTTTTTGTGGTTTCTACGGCCACCGTCATATTGCTTGGAGGAAAGAGTATGGGAGGCAAATCAAGATTTTTACCTTTTATATGCAGTGTATTATTTACATGTGTATTTTTTAGTTTTAGTGTGGCACCTATATCACCTGCTTCTAATTCGTGCACATTTGTGCGCTTATTGCCCTCTACCAAATATAGTTGGTTGATTTTTTCTGTAATGTTTGTGTTTTCATTTTCCAAATCCATACCTGTTTTTATGGTACCACTCATTACTTTAAAAAAAGAGAGATCACCTACATGGGGTTCATTGACTGTTTTATAAATAAAAATACATGCGGGGCCCTTAGCATCGCAGGATAGGGTGCCCCCTTTTACCGTTTTTATAGCAGGCATTTCATTGGCACTTGGACATACATTATCTATAAAACCCATCAGCCTCCCACTACCCATATTCTTGTCTGCACTCATACAAAAAAGTGGAAATATATCATGCTGAATCATGGCTTTTTTTAAACCAACTTTCATTTCATCTTCATCCAATTCGCCTTGGTTAAAATATTTTTCCATGAGGCTTTCATCATTACTTGCTATTGCTTCTATTAATTCTTTGTGGAGTGTGTCAGCTTTGTTTTTTTCATCATCGGGTATAGGTAGTTTGTCTGGCTTGCCGCCACTGTCTTTAAAGCTATACATCGTCATGCGTAGCACATCAATGATTTCATGAAAATCAGCACCTTGTTTGCGTGGGTATTGTACCACAGTAACCTTTGACCCAAAATGATTTTTTGCTTCATCCACAGTTCTGTCAAAATCACTGTCCGCATCGTCCACTTTGTTTACAGCAAACAGCATTGGTGTTTTAAAGTTTTCGGTATATTCCCAAATCATATCAGTACTTACTTCCACACCCATGGCAGCATTTAACAGCATTACTCCGGTGTCAGCCACTCGTAGTGCACTTATTACTTCTCCAGTAAAATCATCATACCCGGGTGTATCAATGATATTGATTTTATAACCCCGCCATTTTACATGTAGTAGTTTGCTAAAAATACTGTTCCCACGTTCTTGCTCCAAAGTATGGAAATCTGCTGTTGTATTATTTTCTGATATTTTTCCCCTTCGGGTAATGAGTCCCGCTTCAAAAAGCATAGCTTCCGATAGAGAGGTTTTACCGCAACCCGCATGACCCAGTAAAACAATATTTTTTACACGTGAAGTAGCAAATTCTGACATAACAATCGTTTAAAAATGTATAAGAAAATTAGAAAGGCCAATGGTGGATGATGAATTATTTTCAACGCAAACACCATCATCAAAAAATGAGGAAATACCGGTGTTTCATAAAAGTAAAGAGTAGGAGGGGGCTTAGTTTTTTACACCAGCTAGAAATACATGTAGTTCTTGCCTTAGTGCAGTTAAATCATTCGACAAATACAAATAATCATTTTGTAAGTTAGTGTGCTGATCTACATCATCATCAACTATAGATGCCTGTTTTTTTTGAAGATGAGATTCATACACTTTTACTACCTGTTTTAAATCATGAATATTGATGAGTTGTATATGCAGTTGGTTTTGAAAATGTTCTAGGGATTCTTGTTGCTTTTTGGAGAGGCTATGGTTTACGGATTTTTGTAACTCTTGTTGTATCAATTTAAATTCATTCCGGAATGCATGTAATTGATCTCTCCATACAATACATTCCTGTGTAAGCTGAGGCATGTCTGCTTGAACCATTTTATTAAATTTTTAATTGTGAAGAAAATTATTTACTAAAAGTAGGAGTGTAAACCGAACTAAAAGTAAGGTCTTTTGGTTGTAAGGCATAAATTTATTTTTTTGTTTAGATTTTTTTCAAACCAAAATTGATATGGCTCATATACTCATTACAGGTGGCACGGGGTTAATAGGAAGAAAACTGGGTACACTTTTGATAAAACATAATCATACAGTAACCATACTAACCAGAAATAAATCTGCTGATTTTGGCAATGGTCCATTGACTTATGCCACATGGGATGTTGAAAAAATGGAGATTGATAAAAATGCCATATTACAGGCTGATTATATCGTACACCTTGCAGGTGCAGGAGTGGCAGATAAAAGATGGTCCAAAGCACGCAAAAAGGAAATTTTGGACAGCAGAATAGACAGCAGCCAACTATTGGTGCATGCCTTAGGAGAATATCCAAATCAAGTAAAAGGCATCATTAGTTCATCTGCCATTGGATGGTATGGTGCAGACAATGAACTTTCCGCAAGGAATGGCTTTACAGAAGCGGCCCCCGCTGATGATGCTTTTCTTGGAGATACTTGTAGGGTATGGGAAGCAAGCATCCGTCCCGTAGAAGATTTAGGAAAAAGATTAGTCATACTCCGCACAGGCATCGTGCTCAGTACACAAGGTGGAGCTTATGCAGAATTTGTAAAACCTATAAAAGCAGGTATTGCAGCTATTTTGGGCAATGGCAGTCAAACAATAAGTTGGATACATATTGATGATATCTGTAATATGTTTTTGTATGCCATAGAAAATGCCAAAATAAATGGTATTTATAATGGTGTAGCACCAAACCCTGTTTCCAACAAAGTGCTCACCATGGGCCTTGCAAAAAAAATGAAGGGATCTTATTTCCTACCTGTGCATGTGCCTTCATTTATATTAAAATGGGTAATGGGAGAAATGAGTGTGGAGGTGTTAAAGAGTGCCACAGTATCATCAAAAAAAATGGAAGACACAGGGTTTAAATTTTCTTATCCAACTATTGATAGTGCATTGGAGGCATTGGTAGTGGGCAAAGACAAATAAAATAAACCAAATTTCATTATACTAAAATACCAAAACAAAACAATCTTTTTTGATGATATTTTTGAGAATTATGGAAATAGTTACTTCAAATAAATATTAGCCCATTGTTATCAGATCTCGGATTGCTACAGAAGCACATACTGCACCAAAACAGGCTGGCATATAAGACATGGTGCCATAAGCAGATTTTTTATAATTAGTACCATCTGTTAGCATCAGGCTTTCTTTAATAGGCAGCTCCGATGAGAATACCACTTTTATGCCATTGCTTATGCCGTATTTACTACGAAGATTCTTTCTGATTTGCTGTGCAAAAACACAATTATAGGTTTCGCTTATATCCACTACTTTCAATTTGGTAGGATCCATTTTTGCTCCAGCGCCCATACTACTCACCATTCGTAATTTTTGAGTATGCGCCATTTGTATAAATGTAGTTTTTGGTGTTATACTATCAATAGCATCAATAATATAATCAGGCTTTTGAATAAGCAGTTTGGCCACCATTTCTGGGTTGATGAAACTGCGCACAGTATGCACTTTTAATTCAGGATTGATGGCAATAAGCCTTGCTTCCATGATATCTGTTTTAAAAGCACCATGTGTGGTAGCCAATGCAGGAAGTTGTCTATTTCTATTGGATGGATCTACTACATCCCCATCAATTATTGTTATGGTACCAATACCACTTCGTACAATAAACTCAGCGGCAAATGAACCAACACCACCCATGCCCACCACCATTACATGTTTTTCTGTTAAATTTTTTAGGGCCGGTTCACCTATTAAGAGGCTTGTTCTTGCCAGCCACGATATATCAGTCATCATAAAATATCAAAATGAAATACCCAACAGTTTTTTTGTATTCTCTGCTATCTGCAAACTAAGTTCATTTAAGGGTATGCCGAGCAATGCAGCTGCTTTTTCATATATTTCAGAAATTGAAATATCAGTATCATCATTTTCAAAAAATAGTTGATTTACTGGCATACTTCTGATTACATCCTCCATACTTTTACTAAAAACTGCTTTGCCAAATGAAAGATAATAACCCGCTTGGATCAGCTCATTTGCCAGCCTCATATTTTTATTAAATCCATGAAAAATTACAGGTGTTTTATTTTGCTGCTTACGCAGAATGAGCAAGAGCTCTGAAAATGCTTTTACACAATGAATGATCAAAGGTTTGCCTACTTCATTTGCAAGCTTCACCTGCTGTGTAAATATCTTTTTCTGTAGTTGAAAATCAGTATTACATATTTTATCCAAACCACATTCTCCAATAGCAAATACATTCGAATCACTTACATATTTTGAAAGGGCTTCAAATTGAAATGCAGCATCATAAATATGCCAGGGATGAATGCCAATGCTATAATTTATTTCCGTTTGCATTTCTTCAAATTGATCATGAAGATTATATAGACTCCATTCATTTGAATAGAATAAGGTATGGGTATGTATATTTATAAACATTTAAATTTGAATAAGGTAAAACTAATGATAACATTACCAATAGTGCTAGGTATTTTAAAAAGGAGTACTTACTAATTTAAGTAACCATAAATGCTAAGTGTGTGAATTCCTTTTTAGATCAAGATGCTTGAAAATATTTGGAATAATTCAATATCCTACGCAATAAAGCATTGGTATCAATAATTAAATACTTAATAGATAGGGGGTAGCCAAATACATGTATACCATTAATTTTATATGTGTAAAAAGCTTTGTATTGGAGGTAGACCCAAGCCTAAAAAAACCATAAAAATTTTTATTAATAATTTTTTTTAGACATTTCCACTACTAGCGAACTACATATTTATATTTTTGACATCATTTTTGAGGATAAATCAAATAAGTTATAAGTCTTCAAATATTTTGTTCATCAGAATGCTTACAATAATTATTCTTATAAGAAAATCATGAAAGGAGAGAAATATAAATAAAGTCATGGAAGCAACATTAGTTAATCCTCTAGGAGTAGAAGAAAAGTTTAAAAAAAGGCCATTTATAATTTCAGGGCCGTGTAGTGCAGAAACAGAAGCACAACTCACTGAAACGGCTGTACGACTATCCAATACAGGAAAAGTTGATATACTAAGAGCTGGTATTTGGAAACCCCGAACCAGGCCCGGTAGTTTTGAAGGTGTGGGGGCAAAAGGCCTACCATGGTTACAAAAAGCAAAAGAACTAACCGGGTTACCAACTACCGTAGAAGTGGCTACAGGTAAGCAGGTTGAAGATGCACTTACTTTTGAAGTTGATATATTATGGATTGGCGCCCGCACTACTGTCAATCCTTTTAGTGTACAGGAAGTTGCCGATGCATTGAAGGGTGTAAAAGTGCCTGTGTTGATAAAAAATCCTATCAATCCTGATCTTGAATTATGGACAGGGGCTGTAGAACGTGTACACAAATCTGGTATAGAAAGGATTGGACTCATACACCGAGGGTTTTCATCTTATGGAAATACTGAGTACCGTAACGCACCTATGTGGCACTTAGCCATTGAAATGAAAAGAAGAAATCCAGACTTAGTATTTATAAACGATCCTTCACATATCTGTGGCAGAAGAGATATATTGATGGATGTGGCCCAAAAAGCTATTGATCTTGATTATGATGGGCTAATGATTGAAAGCCATATTGACCCAGATAATGCATGGAGTGATGCAAAACAACAAGTAACACCAGAGCGGCTGGCAGAAATGCTTAATAACATCATTTGGAGACAGGAAGATGTAAATTCCGACGCCTATCATACAGCATTGGAAACACTACGCCAACAAATCAATCATTTAGATGATGAACTCATGCAGATATTAAGTCAACGCATGAAGTTGGCTGAGCAGATAGGTGTGTACAAAAAAGAAAATAATATAACTATCTTACAAACAAATCGTTGGAATGAAATTCTAGAAAGAGCGTCTAAGAAGGGTGATCTTATTGGATTAAGCCGTGAGTTTATAACCAAATATTTTGATGCGGTACACATGGAGAGTATTCAGCATCAAAACAAGATACTGAATAAATAATTGAAGATAGTTATATGATGTATATCCTAAATTAAAATCTATAAGTATAAAAGTAGCAGACAGTATTTCTAATCATCTTTTTTGGTAAAATTTATTCTTAAATAGCACATATTACCTTGCAGTGATCAGCATTGTTTTCAGTGAAATGTTCAAGTCTGCACGGGCCCCATTCAAACGGATCGTTTAATTGATTCTACTTTCTATTCTTTTGTAAAGAAAAAAATCATCATTTTAACCTAGATTCTCCAATTGAATTTTACTACAAAATCAAAACGCTGCCCACTTATCCATTTGAGAACAATTGTTGACTCCTAGGTGCTTTCTATTTTACAGTCAAAAATTGACCTCAAGCACTCATCTATCTTGCTTTTCAACTTTTCTTGGCGACGTCAAACTCATCATCAAGGTTAAAAAAATACAAATCCGGTATTGATTCCATCTGGTCAGTAATCAATAAAATTAGATACCATTTATACAGTATTTAAACCACAGAAATCTACTTGCTTTGTTTGTAATATTATCTCTCCCCTTATCTTGCCCACATGGAAAAGAAACTTTTTTTGCTGGATGCATTTGCACTTATTTTCAGGGCATATTATGCACTTATAAGAAATCCACGCATTACGAGCAAAGGAAAAAATACAAATGCACAATTTGGATTTACCAATACTTTATTAGACTTAATAAATAATCAAAAACCCACACATCTTGCTATCTGTTTTGATACATCTGCCCCCACAGAAAGACATATAGAATTCGAAGCCTACAAGGCCCAAAGACAGGAAACACCCGAAGATCTAAAAGCCGCCATACCAGATATAAAAAAAATTATTGAAGGTTTTAATATTCCAATCATAGAATTAGATGGATATGAAGCAGATGATGTGGTAGGTACGCTGGCTTGGCAAGCCCATGATGCAGGATATGATGTGTATATGGTAACGCCTGATAAGGACTATGGACAATTAGTAAGAGATGGCGTGTATATATACAAACCTGGATACCAAGGTGGCCTTCCAGAAATAATGGGACCTAAAGAAGTATGTGCCAAATGGAATATTAAAAATGTAAGCCAAGTAATTGATATACTAGGCCTAATGGGTGATGCAGTGGATAATATACCCGGTATAGCCGGTGTAGGTGAAAAAACAGCTGCAAAATTATTAGCAGAATATGACAGCCTAGAGCAGGTACTCCACCATGCAGACAAGATAAAAGGTGCTTTAGGAGAAAAAGTAAAAAATGGAAAAGAGGCTGCCGTATTGAGTAAAAAATTAGCTACTATCATCACCAATGTGCCGGTAACATTTCATGAAGAAAGTTTTGCCATGAGCGCTTATGACACAGATAAATTAATTGAGATTTTTACAGAGCTTGAATTTAAAACTTTGGGCAAAAGAATATTGGGAGATGCCTTCAATACTTTTCCTTCCGCTCCGGAAGTGATACAAACAGATTTATTTGGCAACGTTGTATCCACCTCAAAACCAAGAAAACAAATTATTGCTCAAAACCCCATTAATGCACCAGAGCCAAATGATGAACCGCAGATTGTATATCCAATAAGCACAATCAAAACAACAACACATCAGTATCATCTGGCCACTACCACAGATGATTATCAAAAAATTATTGACACTGCACATTCTATTAAAGAAATATGTTTTGATACAGAAACAACAGGTATTGATGCAAACATGGCGGAGTTAGTGGGCATGAGTTTTTGTTTTACTCCCGGGGAAGCTTGGTATGTGCCATGCCCTGCATCAAGGGAGGAAACAATGCAAATTATTAATCAATTCAGACCACTATTTAACAACCCCGATAAAACATGGATTGGTCAGAATATTAAATATGATTTGTTGGTAATGAAATGGTATGATATAGCGATTGCAGGGCCGGTTTATGATACCATGATAGCACACTACGTAATAGAACCGGATGGCAAAAGAAGCATGGATGTACTGAGCGAAAAATACCTGCATTATGAACCGGTACATATAGAAGAGTTGATCGGGAAAAAAGGAAAGGCACAAGGTACTATGCGTGATGTGCCCATAGACCAAATAAAAGAATATGCTGCGGAAGATGCAGATATTACCCTTCAACTTAAGCATATACTTCATCCACAGCTAAAAGAAAATGATGTGGAAGAGGTATTTTACAAAGTAGATAATCCTTTGGTAAAAGTGCTTGCAGATATGGAGTTTGAAGGCGTTAAAATTGATGAATCATTTTTAAAAGAATATTCTGCAGTATTGGAAGTGGATGCTGCCATTGCAGAAAAAAATGTTTATGAAAAAGCTGGAGTAAATTTTAATTTGGCTTCCCCAAAACAATTGGGTGAAGTGCTTTTTGAGATATTAAAAATAGACCCCAAAGCAAAGAAAACAAAAACAGGTCAGTATGCTACAGGTGAAGAAGTGCTGGTAAAGCTTGCAAATAAAAATCCGATAGTAGAAGACATATTAACCTTTAGAGAACTTACAAAATTAAAATCCACCTATGTAGATGCTTTACCTCAATTAATTAATAAAAAAACGGGTAGAGTACATACTACTTATGGACAAGCTGTGGCAGTAACAGGCCGGTTGGCAAGTAACAATCCAAACCTTCAAAATATTCCTGTAAGAACAGATCGTGGTAAAGAAATAAGAAAGGCATTCATTCCACGCAGTGGAGATTATGTATTAATGAGTGCAGACTATTCACAAATTGAATTACGCATAGTAGCTGCTATGAGTGGAGACCCAAATATGTGTGCCGCCTTTCAGCAAAACAAGGACATACACACAGCCACAGCCGCAAAAGTTTATGGTGTAGAGGAGCAGGATGTTACAAAAGAAATGCGTTATAAAGCAAAGAGTGTAAATTTTGGAATCATATATGGTCAAGGTGCATTTGGCCTAGCAGAAAATCTAGGTATAAGTAGAACTGAAGCCAAGGAAATTATTGATAATTATAAAAAGGAATTTTCAGGTATTACAAAATTCATGGATGATACCATTAATTATGCCCGGGAGCATGGTTATGTAGCAACATTGATGGGCCGCAAACGCTGGCTTCGTGATATTAATTCATCCAATTTTACTGTAAGAGGTTTTGCTGAGCGCAATGCAATTAATTCACCCATACAAGGCACGGCTGCGGATATGATAAAACTTGCAATGATTCGCATCCATCATGCGTTACAAAACTCTTCGTTAAAAAGTAAAATGATTTTACAAGTGCATGATGAACTTATATTTGATGTATATAAAAGTGAAATAGATATTTTAAAGCCGCTCATTTTGGAAAATATGAAAGCAGCATTACCATTGCCAAACAATGTGCCAGTAGATGCAGAAGTAGGTATGGGTGAACATTGGCTGATGGCGCATTAATAAATTTTAATTAGTGGCTCATTTTTTCAGTTGAAATTCAAGCATTGAAATAAATTTAAGAGTATTAAAACCGGGGGATTGGCTTCTGATATATCATTAATACATTAAAAAAAGCGAATATGATTAAACCCTTATTTTTGCACACGAAAAAATTAGTATGAACTTTAATCTTACACAAATACCCGAAAGAAATAAAAAACCAAGAAATCATGGCATCACAATGGTGATGGATAAAGGCTTGAGTGTAGAGGAGGCAAAGAATTTTATGAGTGCATCTAACCCTCATGTGGATATCGTAAAATTAGGTTTCGGAACTAGCTTCGTAACCCCAAATCTCCGGGAAAAAATTGAAGTATATCAAAGTTTTGGAATACCTGTTTATTTTGGTGGTACATTGTTTGAGGCCTTTCTGATTCGTAATCAATTTCAAGATTATATTAATGTTTGCAAAGAATATAAGATTGATTTTATGGAAGTGAGTGATGGTAGTATTACCATACCCCACACAGAAAAATGTGGATATATTGAAAAACTAACAAAATATGGTACTGTACTCAGTGAGGTGGGTAGCAAAGATGCTGCGCATATCATCCCTCCATATAAATGGATTGAATTAATGCGTACAGAATTAGAAGCAGGAAGTACTTATGTAATTGCAGAAGCAAGAGAGGCTGGAAACGTAGGCATATATAGAGGTACTGGCGAAGTAAGGGAAGGTCTGGTACAGGAAATTCTAACTCAAATACCTGAAGAAAATATTATTTGGGAAGCCCCGCAAAAAGCACAGCAATTATACTTTTTGGAGCTTGTAGGTTGCAATGTTAATTTGGGGAATATCGCTCCTCACGAAATGATAGCATTAGAAGCAATGCGTATTGGCTTACGTGGAGATACGTTCCATCTCTACCTAGACAAAGAAACAAAAGCCTAATGCGCATTTATGGCTTGATTGGATATCCACTTAGCCATTCCTTTTCAAAGAAATATTTTACAGAAAAATTTTCAAAGGAAGGTATAATTAATGCCCAATTCGAAAATTATGAAATTCCATCAATAAGCCAGTTACCCGAAATTTTTAATATTGAAAATCTACGTGGACTTGCAGTTACGATTCCTTACAAGGAGTTGGTTATTCCTCTTCTTAATGATATAAGCGCCGAAGTACAAGCTATAAATGCTTGTAACTGTATTGCTATAAATAATCGTAATTATGTTGGCTTTAATACTGATTATTTGGGTTTCAAGCTTTCTTTTCAAACGCAACTTAAAGAGCATCATACAGATGCGCTGATATTGGGCACAGGAGGTTCATCAAAAGCCGTGGCATATGCACTGAAGCAAATTGGTATCAATTGCAAAATTGTGTCACGCCAGTCTGATAAAAAATATATTTCCTATCAAGATATTAATGCCGAGCTACTTGATTCTTATCATGTTATCATTAATTGCACGCCACTTGGTACTGCTCCAAATATAAATGAGGCACCAGAAATTCCCTATCATTTGCTTTCAGAAAAACATTATTTATTTGATCTGGTTTATAACCCAGCGATGACAAAATTTTTGCAATTGGGGCAGGAGCAGGGTGCAACCATAAAAAATGGTTATGATATGCTATCTATACAAGCTGAAGAAAACTGGAGTAACTGGGTTGGTAGTTCATTGGCTAGTCATTAAAATAAGTTTTTAATGTTCTGGTTTATCATCTTGTTTTTTTAATTAGGATCAGATAATCATCCTTTCATTCCCTCCAATTTTTTTTTAAGCACAAACATTTCGTCCCGCAGACGAGCTGCTTCAATAAAGTCTAAATCTCGGGCTGCTTTTTCCATCTTTTTTTTTGTTTGAGCTATCGTTTTCTCAATCTGTGGTATTGTTTCATAAACTTCTTGTTCTTCTGCGGCTGTTACAACTATATCCTCATCATTGCCCAATGCATAAGGTTTATTTGGATCAAAACCCTTTATATCAAGTACAGAAGTTTGTGCAAATACCTGTTCCTTACTTTTTACCACAGTAGTAGGTATTATATTGTGTAAGGCATTAAATGCAATTTGTTTTTCTCTTCGGCGTTGGGTTTCATCCATGGTACGCTGCATACTTTTAGTAATGGTGTCAGCATAAAAAATGACTAGGCCTTTTACATTTCTTGCGGCTCTACCTGCAGTTTGTGTCAGTGATTTTTCATTTCTCAAAAAACCTTCTTTATCTGCATCGAGTATGGCTACTAAAGATACCTCCGGTAAGTCAAGTCCTTCTCTAAGTAAGTTTACTCCTACCAGTACATCTATTTCACCAAGTCTTAATTGCCGGAGTATTTCTACCCGCTCCAACGTATCTACATCGCTATGTATATATTTACTTTTTATATCAATACGCTGTAGGTATTTGTCCATTTCTTCTGCCATGCGTTTGGTCAATGTGGTTACCAACACCCTGTCTCCATCACTCACTCTTTTATCAATTTCATCCAATAAATCATCAATCTGGTTTACAGATGGCCTTACTTCAATAGGAGGGTCTAGCAAACCTGTTGGCCTTACTACCTGCTCCACAACTACACCACCAGTTTGCTCCAGTTCATAACTTTCCGGCGTGGCACTTACATATATGATCTGGTTCATCATATTTTCAAACTCATGAAAATTAAGAGGCCTATTATCTAGGGCAGATGGTAGCCGAAACCCAAAATCAACCAAAACCATTTTCCTACTTCTGTCACCTCCATACATTCCAGCTACTTGTGGTATCGTTTGATGACTTTCATCTATAACACATAAAAAATCTTTTGGAAAATAATCCAGCAAACAAAACGGACGAGTACCCTGCATGCGTCTGTCAAAAAAGCGGCTATAATTTTCAATACCATTACAATAGCCTAGTTCCCTTATCATTTCTAAATCATATTCCACCCGCTCTTTTATACGCTGTGCTTCTATATATTTTCCCGATCCTTTATAATATTCATGTTGTAGCATCATTTCATCCTGTATTTCACACATTATTTGCTGCAGCATATCTTTTTGAGCAATGTATAAATTAGCTGGAAATATGGCAGCATCAGAAATGGATGCTATTTTTTTATTTGTAGCCACATCAATGCTTTCTTTGCTTTCTATTTCATCACCAAAAAATGTGATACGATATCCATAGTCAACATAAGGAAGATTGATATCTACAGTATCACCCTTTACCCTAAATGTTGCTCTTTTAAAATCTGTTTGCGTACGGTTGTACAAATTATTGACTAAATTGTGTAAAAACCCCTGCCTGCTTAAGATTTGCCCTTTTTGAATTCTGATAACACTATTTGCAAATTCTGTTGGATTTCCTATACCATAAATACAACTCACACTGGCTACAACTATGATATCTCTTCTGCCACTTAGTAATTCTGCTGTAGCTTGTAGTCTTAATTTATCTAATTCTTCATTGATGCTTAAATCTTTTTCAATATAAGTATCACTCACCGGCATATATGCTTCCGGTTGATAATAATCATAATAACTTACAAAATACCCTACTGCATTATTTGGAAAAAATTGTTTGAATTCTCCATAGAGCTGTGCCACTAATGTTTTATTATGTGTTATGACTAAAGTGGGTTTTTGTACCTGTTGAATTACATTAGCGATGGTAAATGTTTTACCACTTCCTGTTACTCCCAATAAAGTCTGATGTTTCTCTTGCTCTTGGATACCTTGCACAAGTTGCCTAATGGCTTGGGGTTGATCACCCGCAGGGGAATAAACGCTTTTCAAATCAAAATGCATGGGTGCAAGTTATCATTTCTGATGCAGCTTTTATTGATGTTTATATTTGTAATATGTATAAAATTTCTAAACTATTTCACTTTTTCCCTCATTGTAAAATGCGACTGTAATTTTTGATTAAAAGAAAATACTGCATCTTAATCTTGCATTAAATGGGACGCCAGGTGTGAAATTTACTTCATTTATAGCCTCAGTTTCATTGCTTAGCTTGGACTCCGTTTCAAATTGAGCTTCCCTCCATTTTGTATTAAAAACATTTTCTAGTACTACACCTATTTCGTATTTTTTTCTCGTATAATTGATAGCTAAATCATTTACAAAATAGCCTTCAGCTGTAAGAGAATTATCTGTGTTTGCAGCCCTGTCTTTCAAGTATCTGTATATCAATGATCCATTGATTGCACTTTTACCTTTATATATAATACCACCTACACTACTCCAGGTAGGGGCTAAAGGAATAAAGTCATTTCCTTTTTCATCATCAATACTTCTACCATGAGCATAATTTACATTACTATATAAAAACCATGCATTAAATAATTGAACTCTGGCACTTATGTCTATTCCATTTCGCACTGTACGCCCACTGGGCTCTACTTCTGCAGCATCACCCACATATACAAATTCTTGCTGTAAATAGAGATGCCATACTGCTGCATTTATGATGATTCCAGAACTGGGTTTGATTATAATGCCTAGATCAGTACCATAAGCAGCTGGTAATATTTTCCTGCCTTGTTGAAGTACAGCTACACGTGTATCATTGCTATGAAAACCTTTTCCTGCTTTAAGGTAGACTTGTGCGGTATTATTGAGGGTATATTGAATATTTAATTTTGGACTAACAATGGATTTTCTTGCATTTTGTTTTACCCCATTTTGAAGATAGTCTATGTATTGAAAATTAAAGCCGTCAAACCTTGCACCTATATTTATCTGCCACTTCTCATTACTAATAGTTTCCCCCGCAAAAGCATAATAATTTGTCTCATAAATATCACCAAAGGACAGCCTTCCTTTTATGGTTGAAAAGTTTTTAGTATTGTTCAACTGTGAGTTATTGACAGCATCATATCTTACACCAAAACCTACTTCTGTACGACCAAGCCAGTTTTCAAAATGATGCTCATTGTTTATGATACTATTATAGCCCATCAAACTTCTTTTTTCTACCTGATTGATCTGGTCACCATTTAACGTATCTACTAAGTAAAAAGAAAAGTTTGAAAATAGATTAAAATTATATCTGCTGAAATACAACTGATTTGTCCAATAAGCAGCAGCAGCTATGCGAGACCTAAGTATTGCATTTATATTCCACCTTCCTGTAGCTCCTTTTTCTTTATCAACGGTACCCCACCTTGTAATGGTTCCGTCATCAATAGCCCGTTGTGGCACTTGTCCACTTGCGTACCAATTACTTTCAAACAAATTAGCAGAAATGCTAAACTGATTGTTTGCATTAAGATGAGCATTAAGCTTTGAAAAAATATTTTTTCTTTTAAATGCCTGCGGCAAATCAAATGGGCCATCACTGTATAGAAATTCTCCTGCTGTAAACCAATGTAGCCCCTTTGCTGCTTCATTTTTTGAAAGCATATTAAAAATACCTACAGTTCTAAAGGTATTAAACATGCCGCCTTCTACCTTAATACTGTTTCCTTGCAATGCATTTAGTGTATTCACCTTCACATAACCCGATGTATTCAGATTGCCAACAGAGGTATAATATGGCCCAGAAGCATAGTCAATATTGCCAACAGTTTCAGGAATGATAAAATGCATATCGTTATAACCTTGCCCATGTGCATGACTCACTAAATTTATTGGAATGCCATCCACACTAACCGCAATATCGGTACCATGATCATTATCAAAGCCTCTTAAAAAAATTTGCTCTGCTTTACCACCACCTTGGTGTTGTGCTGTAAATAATCCGGGCACTGTTTTCAAAAAATCCTGTGAACTATTTACAGGACTCAGCTTCAAATCAATTTTACTTATTGTGCCAGTTTGATTTAAATTATGGCTGCTGACTATAACCTCCTGTAAGCTAACTAAACCGGGGGTAAGTATTACTTCATTATTGGCTTGTAGATGCTCAATTTTTATTTGTATTGAGTTAAAACCGATGCAGGATATGAGCACAAGTCCCGTATCGGCGGGTATTTGAATATTTGCTATTCCACTTGAATTGGTTAAATAACTTGCTTTTTGAGGTACAATAACTAAGGCATTTTCCACACCATATTGTGTATTTGCATCTATTACTTTTATGATAATTATTTTTTGGGCTTGCGCAAAAAAGAGATTAAAAAAAGTGATAGTAATGAGTGTAAAATGCTTCATTAAATATTCATTGAAAAAGATATACGCAAAATAATATTCGATGGATTCATCAATAAAAATTAATCTTGCCACGAAAAAAAATTATGCAGTATTGGTTAGTAAAAAGTGAACCTTTTAAATATAGTTGGCAGCAGTTTCTCACGGATAAGGAAACTTATTGGGATGGAGTAAGAAATTATGCGGCAAGAATTAATTTGCGATCTATGAAAAAAGGAGACCTTGTATTTTTCTATCATAGCAATGAAGGGCTTGAAATAGTTGGTATTGCAAAAATTAGCAAAGAAGCATATCAAGACCCTACCACTGAGGAAGATGCATGGGTGGCCGTAGATTTAAAACCAGTATCAACTTTAAAACAACCTGTTTCACTTGCCACCATTAAAGCAACACCTGCATTACAAAATATGGCCCTCATAAAACTCAGCCGCCTCAGTGTACAACCGGTAGCAAAGGAAGAGTGGGATACTGTAATTGACATGTCAAAGTAGGTGAAATTTTTTAAAAAAAGCAACTTACGATATCGAATATTATTCTTTTCAGCGTATTTAACTAATTCTATCTATTTATACCAATCAGCTATTTACTATTATTGCAGCCAACAATAGATTACATGTTTCCAAATTTATATTACGCCTTTAAAGAACTTTTTGGTATAGACTTAGAAGGTCTCAAAATTGTTAACAGCTTTGGTTTTTTCGTGGCAATAGCTTTTTTAATTGCTGCATGGCTGCTTGCAAAAGAACTTAGAAGAAAACAAGCCCTTGGACAATTTGTATATACAGAAGAAAAAATAACTGTTGGTAAACCGGCCTCATTTTTTGATTTACTTACCAATTTTATTCTGGGTTTTATTTTTGGATATAAATTACTGGGTGTTTTTTTAGAGGATGGTGCTTTGGCAGATCCTCAAGCCTATATTTTTTCATCACAAGGTAGTTTGCCCGCTGGTTTACTATCTGGATTATTTTTTGTTGTGCTGAAATGGTGGGAAAAGAATAAAAATAAATTAGAAAAACCAGAGGAGCGTATCATAAGAATATGGCCTAGTGATCGGGTTGCCGATATCACTGTAATAGCTGCAATATCGGGATTTGTCGGAGCAAAAATATTTGACAATTTAGAAAATTGGGATCGATTTATTCAAGACCCTATTGGAAATCTATTTTCGCCCAGCGGACTCACTTATTATGGTGGGCTCATTTTGGCCATCATCGTTCTATGGTATTATTTTTCCAAAAATAAAATTAGATTTATTGATATGGCAGATGCTGCAGCAGCGCCATTAATGTTGTCTTATGGACTAGGCCGTATAGGCTGCCAGGTAAGTGGCGATGGTGATTGGGGAATAATAAACAGTGCCTACATTAGCAATGCTGCTGGAGAAACTATACAAACTGATAGTATGGATGCTGTTAATAATATTATACAATCCAATGCAAGTTATTATGTGAGAGAGTTTGGAAGTATTGATGCTGTATCGCATAAAACGGTGCATGCATTTATGGGTCTGCCAGATTGGCTTTTTGCATATACCTACCCGCATAATGTGAATGAAAGCGGCATTCCAATTATGGGATGTACATGGGATGATTATTGCAACCATTTGCCTTTACCTGTATTTCCAACACCTTTTTATGAAATTATAATGGCCGTCTTACTTTTTGGATTTTTATGGCTTATCCGTAAAAAAATTCATACACCAGGAAGGTTTTTTGCAGCCTATCTTTTTGTAAATGGTATAGAGCGATTTTTGATTGAACAAATTAGGGTGAACACCCATTACGATTTTTGGGGTATTCAGCCTACACAGGCTGAAATTATTGCACTGCTCCTCATTATAATCAGCGTTATGCTTTGGTGGTTGGCCCCAAAAATTTGGAAACCTGCACTCCGCAATTAGGCATTTAGCTCATAATAATCCCACATAGTTCTGAAAGAAGTTTCTTTTAAAGTCTTTATATCTTTATCATTCACTTCAATTGGTGGTAGTATATCCATCCGCAATGATTGCGGCCATAGGTAAAATATTTTTTCTCCGGGCAATGCT
This sequence comes from uncultured bacterium, assembly GCA_964293305.1. Classification (GTDB taxonomy): domain Bacteria; phylum Bacteroidota; class Bacteroidia; order Chitinophagales; family Chitinophagaceae; genus CALAGJ01. Next base: position 76,860 of record CAXYYO010000007.1, read on the forward strand.
TTACGTGTATTGAAAAGTACAACCGGGAGTATGGGTTTTCCAGTTTCCACTGCTAATTTAAATGCCCCATCATAAAAATCTTTTAAAGGTTGAGATGTATTGTTTCTAGTGCCTTCGGGATAAATAAGCATATCCAAACCCATGTCTAATACATCTTTCATTTTTTGATAACTGGATCTACGGCTTGCATCATTGTTTCGATCTACCAGCACACTTCCAAAACTATAAATCCAACCGAATAATGGGATATAACTCATGCTTTTTTTAGCTATGGTTTTATTTGCCCTTGGCATAAAAGGTGTAGTTACAGGTATGTCCAATAAACTATTATGATTACAAATAATGATAAAAGCCTGGTGTTCGGCAAAATATTTTTTACCGTTGATTTTCAAGGGACAACCAATGCAAAATAAAAAAAAGGCCATCCATACCCTCGATACATGCCTATGCCACTGCGCTTTCTGTGGCTCTTGCAAAAAAAAGCAAGGCATGTAAAATACAATGGCAATACACATAGTAGGGAAAAAAACTATCAGTGCCCAAAAGCACCATATACGGCCAATTACGGCCTTTAGAAATGTCATGTTGAAATGAAATTTATTTCAAGAAGAAGTTTATCTTACTGCTCAAAGAATATAATGGTGCCACCTACCCACTCTTTGTCCTTATTGTAACGAACCCCAATCATTTTTCCTTTGCTGAGCCTGCCCAGATTGTGCGTAGCAACTGGTCTTGCTTCACCATCTTTCCAAAAATAAAAAATACGTATTTCGGCTTTTGCAGGAATGTCTGGTGTTTCAATAACATCAGCATATTTTACTTTTCTTTGAAGTATCCAGTTTTGTGGATCCTTTACTTTTTCTATATCCTCTTTTGTTACGTCAATGATGACTCCCTGACCTGCAAACGAAAATAATGGCTTGAGTACATAATGCTCCAAGTCCTCCGGTATTTCTTTTAGTTGATGCAGGAAATTTGTTTCCGGCACATATTCATGTTTAATAAAAGGTAAAGTATATTTACTGATTCTATAAAACCAATTCGGATGAGGCGCCCATTCAACATCTAAATCATTGAAAAGAATTTTCCCTTTTTCTTGTATTTCTGACGATTGCTGTAGGAGGTCATCAAAAATGAGTCTATTGTAAATACGCTTTACGGGTCTTTTTTCACCATTTTTTATATAAAAAAGATTTCTGCCTTCCTGCACCAATTCTGTAAGGCATACAATGGGTATTCCAATTGCTTTTTCTGTGGCATAAAAATCAACTCTTGTTTTCTGCTGATGGGGGAGTACTTCCAATAAAATCACTTCTTCCGGCTGATGATTTCCTAAAATCACTTCTTTTAATAATTGGAGATAGGAATCTTTATTATATCCACTGAGATAGCTGCTGTAATTATCAGGAATATCAAAATACTTTCTAGTTATTTCAGCATAATATGCCTGATAGGCAAACAAGGTAGGGAAGCCCTGCATTTCTATAAGCTGTGGTTCTAATTCGTTTTTTTCATTGATACAAACACCAAAATCAAATGCTATAAAATGTGAATGTGTTTCATTACCTGGCACACGCAGCTCCTTGGGAATTGCATTTTCAGTAATTGATTTGAAATCTGGTTTTATAATAACATCTACAATTTCCTCACAAGCATCAATGATTTTTTTTGTAAATACTTTATCACAAAAAATGGGTGTTTCTGCAATTCTGAAATCAAGCTGTCCGGGATGCAAATTTTCAGTTGCTGCCGCAAATGCTTTGTAAGCTTCCGGTGTATAAGCGTCGTTATACGCTTTTCGCAATGCTGGAACCATGTTTGCTCTATATTTTTGAAGCCACAATATTAATAGTCTCTATTAACACTTTAGAAAAAAACTTAGAGTAAGGCTAAATGATACCTGACCGGCAATCCATTACCCGTAGGGTATAAAATTTATTTAAGAAATTATAGATGTTATAAAATGACTCAAATTTTTTTTTACGACCTCAACACTTAGGTTTGCGCAGCATAAAAAAATCTTTATGAATTGGAAACGCATTGCACCACACTTGCTGGCAGTTGGAGTTTTTTTGATTGTAACAGTAATGTATTGCCGCCCTGCTTTAGAGGGTAAAGTATTACAACAGAGTGATGTGCTACATTGGAAAGGTATGGCTCAGGGCAGTTTTGAATACAAAGAAAAAAATGGCCATTTTCCTTTATGGACAAATACACTTTTTGGGGGTATGCCCACTTATCAGGTAGCCATGGAAGCACCAAACCCTGTAAGCTTGATGTATATACATAAAGTAATGACTCTTTTTCTACCGAGTCCTTTTTGTTTTTTCTTTTTAATGTGTATTTCTTTTTATTTTTTGAGTCAGGTGCTGAGGCTTGATTATAGATTGGGCATATTAGCAGCATTGGGCTATGCCTTTGCTTCTTATACACCCATCATTGTAAGTGTTGGTCATGAAACGAAAGCATTGGCAATGGGTTATGTACCCGCACTACTTGGTGGTATATTTTTAATTTTTCAAAAAAGGTATTATGTAGGTGCCGCTTTTACTGCACTTTTTGCGGGGTTGATGATAGCTATGAATCATCCTCAAATCAGTTATTACTTTTTGTTGGCAATAACCGTAATGTGCTTAACCTATGCTGTATATTGGATCAAAGAAAAAGATTTTGCACACTTAGTAAAATCATTTGGCATACTTGCTGTTTGTGCACTTTTAGGGGTGATGTCAAATATGGTTATTTTAGCTACCACTTTTGATTATTCTAAAGCTACTGCTAGGAATGGCACTTTGCAATTAGATAGTACGGGTACTAAGCAAGTGGAGTCAAATGGCTTGGACATTGACTATGCCTTTATCTGGAGCTATGGTGTGTCTGAAACCATGAGTTTATTGGTGCCCAATGTGTATGCAGGTGCAAGCAGTGGTGAAGAGCTAACTGGAGAAAGTAACCTCAGTAAATATGTGCAGGCTAAGGGTGCTGATGCCAGTCAAGCAGAAAGTTTTGCAAAGGGTTTTCCCATGTATTGGGGGCCACAAACATTTGGCACTTCTGGTCCCGTTTATCTTGGTGCTGTAATCTGTCTTATTTTTATTTTAGGTTTAATTTATTTGAAAGGTGCTGACAAATGGTGGATTGCTATAGCATGTGTATTAGGAATTCTAATGAGTTGGGGTAAAAATTTTGCAGGGTTTAATGAATTCCTGTTCAATAACCTGCCCATGTACAATAAATTTAGAGCACCAAGTATGGCGCTAGTAATTCCTCAGCTACTATTTCCATTGTTGAGTATGTTAGCATTACAAAAATTATTCTTTGGTAATGGGGATAAAATTGTTATTTCTAAAGCTATTCGCAATACAGGCTTTGTAATGTTAGGTTTGATACTTCTGGCAGCAGCCATGTATTCTACTTTTAGTTATAGATCCGAAACTGATGATAATCTAATGTCACAACTCAAACAATATTATGGCCCAGATGAATCCACTGGAATTTATAATGCATTGCTTGCAGATAGACAGTCTTTATTTGGCAGTGATTTAATTCGGACCATACTTTTTGCCGGTATAGCTTTTGGTTTATTATGGTTGTGGATGAAAGAAAAACTCCAACTAAAATATGTATTGCCAGCGTTAGTATTATTGAGTAGTATAGATGTAATTGTACAGGGAAGGCGGTACTTGAATAATGATAATTTTCAAACGAAGGATGATCAAAGTGCCAGCTATTTTACACCTACGCCTGTGGATGAACAAATATTGGCAGATACCGGATATTACAGGGTTTTAAACTTGACAAGGGATGTATTTAATGATGCCATCACCTCTTATTTTCATAACTCAGTTGGAGGTTATCACCCAGCAAAGCTTGCAGTGGCAGAAGATGTTTTAAGTTTTCATTTGCGTAAGCAACCAATGAATTTGCATGTACTTGACATGCTCAATACAAGGTATATAGTTGTGCCAGATGATAAAGGTGAGCCGGTAGTGCAAATGAACCCCGGTGCAGCTGGTGCATGCTGGTTTGTAAAACAAGTACAATTTGAAAACGATGCTGTATCAGCCATAAAAGCCTTGGATAATTTTAATCCAAAAGATACTGCTATTGTAGAAGTAAGTTATAAAACGGCTGTGCCTTTTTTACCGGTATTTGATAGTACTGCCTCTATTCGTTTGGTTGAAAATAATAATGATATAATAACTTATAAGAGCAGTAGTAAAACAAATCAGTTTGCGGTCTTTAGCGAAATATTTTATGACCGTGGTTGGAAAGCAACTGTGGATGGTAAGGAAGTGCCCATTGCGAAAACAAATTATGAATTGAGAGGTCTTGCAATACCCACAGGCAGCCACACTATTGTATTTGAATTTAAACCTTCCAGCTATTATGATAGTGTAAAAATTGCCATAGCCGCAAGTGCAGTAGTATGGCTACTTATATTGTTTGTTATTTTTAGGTATGTAAGAAGAAAAGGAAAAGAAGGCTGGGATTAATGGGTAGGCAATTTATAAATTAACCATAGTTGCCGCAAAACTACGAGCCTCAAAATCGCTTTGCGCATATTCTTCTAAATTGGGTTTTTCTATAAATGATATTTTGCTCATAGTACGTTCTACTATTTCGGTGATATCCAAAAAACCTACACGGTTTCTTAAAAATGCAAATACAGCTATTTCATTGGCTGCATTTAATATACAAGGAAGATTTCCACCTTTATTTAATGCATCCATGGCCAAACCAAGATTTCTAGAAGTTCTTAAATCCGGTTCTTCAAAGCTCAGGTTAGCTACTTTTTTAAAATCATATCTGGGGAAATTATTGGAAATCCTTTTGGGATAGGCTAGGGCATATTGAATGGGTAGTTTCATATCCGGCAATCCCATCTGTGCTTTTATGCTTCCATCCTCAAACTGCACCATGGAATGAATGATGCTTTGCGGATGTATGATTACTTTAATCTGATCAGGTTGGAGGTTAAAAAGCCATTTTGCTTCTATCATTTCCAAACCTTTATTCATTAAGGTAGCAGAGTCAATGGAAATCTTGGCACCCATGCTCCAATTTGGATGTTGCAATGCATGATCCCTTTTTACATTCACTAAAAAGTTTGGCTTCTTTCCTAAAAATGGACCGCCACTGGCTGTGAGAATAATTTTCTCAATTTTATTTTCAGACTCTCCGGTAAGGCATTGAAAAATTGCAGAATGTTCACTGTCCACCGGTATTATTGAGACATTTTTTTCAGCCGCTTTATTCATTACGATATCGCCTGCTACTACTAATGTTTCTTTATTGGCAAGACCAACAGTTTTGCCAATCTCTAATGCATTCAGCGTAGGTTTCAAACCTGCATATCCTACAATGCCAGCCAGCATCATATCATAGTTATCAATCAATGCAGCCTCGGCAAGTGCATCTTCACCGGCCATTACTTGTATGTCGAATGATGCCAATGCAGCTTTTACTTTATCGTATTTTTTTTCATCTCCTATTACTACAACCAAGGGTTTAAACTGGATGGCCTGCTCTATTAACTTTTCATCATTTGTATGTGCAGTAAGGGTACTTACAGAAAACTTATCAGGGTTTGCTGCCACTACTTCAAGAGCCTGTGTACCTATGCTTCCGGTAGAACCAAATATGGCGATGCGCTTTAGCATTCAATTATATCATTTAGAGCGGCTAAGATAATGGTGTTGGTGTAAATCATTTGTTTCAAAAATAAAAAAACTATCGTCCATTAAGTTTTCAACAAATTTTTGATGTTAAACAATATTCCATTTCGAATTTAAAAATAATAGCAAACAAAATGAAGTTTGTAAGTTGTTGTCTATATCAGCTGTTTTTATAAGTTGCAAGTACCTTGTAGGTAAGTGATTGCCTGTCCGCTTATCATTACCCTATCCTCAAGCAGCTTGCATCTTAAAAAACCACCCCTGTTACTTAATTGCTTTGCAGTTAATGATTGCTTATGGAGTATCCCAGCCCAATAAGGAACAGTAATGGTATGAGCTGATCCCGTAACAGGGTCTTCATCTATGCCACATTGTGGATAAAAACACCTACTTACAAAATCAGTTTCGATTCCGGGTGCAGTTACAATAACACCTCTTGCCGGCACTAAAGCAAGTGTTTTGAAATCTGGATTTAAATTGGCCACCTGTTGTTCAGATCCCAGTACCACCATATAATCGAATGCTTTAAAATATACTGGAGCTGTATCAATACCCAAACCGTCAAATAAACCAGCTGGCACATGCTCAACAGGTGCTGGGGTATTTGCCGGAAAATTTAATGTAAGCCAACCATCATCACCTTTTTCAACGGTCAACATGCCGCTTTTTGAATTAAAACTAATTATATTTTCAAGAAAATCTAGTTCATTAAAATAAATATGTGCAGCAGCTAAAGTAGCATGTCCACATAAATCGACTTCAGTATTTGGGGTAAACCATCTGATATGGTAATAATTGTCCTCCGGAACTATGAATGCCGTTTCACTTAAATTATTTTCAGCTGCCAATTGCTGCATGGATTCATCTGTCAACCAACTTTGCAGTGGGCACACAGCAGCAGGATTCCCTTTAAAGCGTTTGTTGGTAAATGCATCAACCTGATAAATTGGAATTTTCATGTGGCAAAGAAATAGTTTTTTGACGCCTTGCTTTGTCTTTTTATCTCGGAGACCTATATTTGCATCCTTTCGAAGGAAAACGGCTTCGTAGCTCAATTGAATAGAGCATCTGACTACGGATCAGAAGGTTTCAGGTTTGAATCCTGACGAGGTCACAAGGGCTGGTACAATACCAGCCTTTTTTTGTGCGCTGAATTACAACAATTAAAACAGGCATTCCGACTAGAATCGGAATGTTTTACGCTTAAATGTTTCAATGAATAAATAATGAATCTATTTAATCTTCAATAGTTTTCATTTAGGTTGATGAATCTATGCCCTATATTTGCGGCGTTAAAAATGTTCTTTTAAGCATGCTAAGCAGAAGAAATGTACGGATTAAAGTAATGCAAAGCCTTTATCAGGTGGAGATTAAGCAGGTTACAAAAACTGTAGATGCAGTGCATATACTCAGGCAAATGTTACAAAAATCTACCGATCTTTTTAACTACCTCGTTTATGTTTTGGTGGAAATTGCCCATTATGCAGAAACAGATTCTGTAAATAGAGCCAATAAAAATATTGTAACCAGTGCAGATTTATTAGTTAATAAAAAAATATTAAAGAATACGGTTATTGAACGCATTTGTGCCACTAAAGCCTACCAAGATTTTATTGTGGGAAAAGTGAAACCTTTTGATGATACCGAAAAACATGTCAAAAGAATTTATGCCAATCTTTTAAAAAGTCAGGCATATCAATTTTATATTGAAGATAATGGTACAAATCAAAATGCTGATAAAGAAATACTCTCATATATTTTTAAAGAGCTGATGGATGCTGATGATGAATTTGACCTTCATCTTTCAGAACATTTTAGTAATTGGGATGATGAATATGATGGAATGCTATTACTAATGATGCATTATTTCAATAAACCTCAGGCATTTGACCTTTCTGATTTGCTGGGTGAAGTAAAGTGGAAGTATGCACTAGATTTAATTGAATCCATAATGACCAAAAAGGAAATTCTTAATGAGGAAATCATCAATAGATTAAGAAATTGGGAACCGGATAGAATTGCTCGCTTAGATATGATTATACTACAAATGGGCGTATCTGAATTTTTGTATTTTGAAACAATACCTCCAAAGGTTACCATTAATGAGTACATTGATTTGGCTAAGGCATATAGTACCGTACATAGCGGACATTTTGTAAATGGAGTATTGGACAACATTCATAAAGATTTCATCCGACAGAATAAAATGCATAAAATAGATCTACCCTCTAAAAACTCACCCAATATCACAAACTAAATTTTTCATGAAGTATATATTATTTATTACTTTTTTCTTAGCTTTTTCATCATGTATGCCTGAGGATAAGAAATCAAACGAAGTAAAACAGGAAACAATAGAAACTAATGTAGTTCCTTATCTTTCTGACTCTTCAAAGTTTACTAGTTTTTCTTGGAATGATACTATGCTCGATTTTGGTACTGTAAACAAAGGAAAAATGGTAGAAATAAAATTTATATGTACAAATACAGGCAGCAAAGACCTTGTATTGGCAAACGTAAAGCCCAGCTGTGGATGTACACTTGCAGATTATACCAAACAACCCATTGCACCCGGTAAATCTGGATTTATAACCGCAAAATTTGACAGTAATAAAAGCCATGGTGGACAAGTGCGTAAAACCATCAGCTACGAAGTAAACAGTGGATACAAACCAAGGCTGGCATTTGCCGGTACGGTAAATGATCCTAATGCTAACAAAGATTCATCAATCAATTAATAATAAATAAAAATGAGCCCATTATCCATTCTTTTAATGACTCCACCGGCCGGAAGTGGCCAGCAACCAAGTATGACACCGCAGCTTATTATGATGGCTGCCATAGTTTTGGTTTTTTGGTTTTTCATGATTCGTCCTCAGCAGAAAAAAGCAAAAGATCAAAAGAAGTTTATTGACAATCTTTCAAAAGGAGATAAAATTGTAACTATTGCAGGCATACATGGTGTTGTAAACAAAATTAATGAAGACAATACACTTCAATTGGAAACCAGCCCAGGTAGCTATATCAAAATTGAGAAATCTGCCATTAGTTCAGAGTGGACTGCTCAAATCAATAAGCCTACAGAAGAGAAGAAATAGCTGATTCAATATCATGCTGAAAGTAGGACTTACAGGAGGTATAGGCAGTGGCAAATCAGTTGTTGCAAAAATTTTTCAGGTAATTGGCATTCCATTATTTGATGCTGATGCTGTTGCCAAAAAAATTATGCAGAATGACCCGATTATAAGGGATAAAATAAAAGCAATTTTTGGTGAATCCGCTTATAAGGAAGGACAGCTAAATAGAACACTAATGGCTTCAAAAGTTTTTAATGATGCTGATCTATTGGCACAATTAAACGCAATTGTGCATCCTGCTACAATACTTGCGGCAGATCATTGGATGATGAAGCAAACTGCACCTTATACCATAAAAGAAGCGGCTCTTTTATTTGAATCATCAGGGGCTGCTTCATTAGATTTTATTATTGGTGTATCAGCACCATTGCCTTTGAGATTGCTTAGAGTAATGAGGCGGGATGGTATGCAACCTGAAGAAGTGAAAGCAAGAATGCAAAAACAAATGGATGACAGTATTAAAATGAAACTTTGTGATGCTGTTATCTTAAATGATGACCAATTGCCACTAATACCTCAAGTTTTAACGTTGCATGATAAACTTTTAAGTATTTCCGCTGAAAAATAAAAATATTACCTCCTTATCTTTGCTCAAAATATAATGTTATGATAAAAGGTATAATAGGAATAGCAGTTTTTGTTTTTTGTGTGTCATTAGTAAATGCACAACAAGGCACTATGTATGGTAAATCATTTGAAACTGAAAAAGCTATTGATGCTTCTCAACTTCCAAACTTACTAAACAATACTACTGAGGTAAAAGATGTAGTGGCTAAAGGAAAAATTACAGCTGTATGTCAGGCAATGGGCTGTTGGATGAAAGTAGATGTAGGAAATGGTCAGGATATGATGATAAAATTTGGCGATCATGCGTTTACACTACCAATGGATGTAAGTGGTAAGAATGCAGTCTTTACTGGTACTTTAATGATGAAGACAACATCTGTAAAAGAGCTCCGTCATTTTGCGGAAGATGCTGGTAAAAGCAAGGAAGAAATTGAAAAAATTACAGAAGCAAAACAGGAAATGCGCTTTGTAGCCACAGGTGTTTATCTTATGTAAGTAAAATAAATTTAAAAAATAAGCCGGATGATTTAATCCGGTTTTTTTATGCCAAAAAAGACAAGCAAAAGAGAAATTTTTCTTGCAAATTATTACTAATTTAGATTAAAATGAGCATCTATTTAAACAATCCAATTATTATTGATTTATAAAATGTTTGATACATCTTTTATACAAAAACCTGTTGTAGAATCAATTGACCCTTCATGGGCTGTGGATGGTATAACTATCGATGTATTAAGATTGGATAAAATACACCCCATCATTAGTGGAAACAAATGGTACAAATTAAAGTTGTATTTGGCAAAGGCTATTGCTGAAAAAAAGCAGATAGTAACTTTTGGCGGTGGGTGGAGTAATCATATACTGGCTACTGCATTTGTATGTAATGTATTGGGCATTCCCTGTAAGGGAATTATAAGAGGCAGGTATGACCTTGAAAGCACTGCGATGCTTACTGACGCTGCACTCTATGGCATGGAATTGATATTTCTCGATAAGACTGGATTTACAGATGCAAAACAAAATTTGAAGGAAGACGCTGCTTTAATCATTCCAGAAGGTGGCTTAGGAATGCTAGGCGTAGATGGTATGACTACTTTGAAAGATGATCTACCAAAACTTTCTCAATATTCACATATTATCTGTGCGGCCGGTACCGGTACAATGGCTGCTGGTCTCTTATCCATTACTACTGCAGATCAAAAATTGTTGGCAATAAATGTTACAAAAAATAATCCTGAAACAAAACAAACCATTCAACATTATACAGCTCCTACACTACATAGCAGATTGGAAATGCTCGACAATTATCATTTTGGCGGCTATGCCAAAAAATCGGATTTACTACTGCATTTTATGAACGATACCTGGCAGGAATTATCAATACCCTTGGATTTTGTGTATACAGCCCGTAGCTTTTATGCATTAAAAAATGAAATACAGTTGGCCCATTTCCCGAAGGGATCTAAAATTCTTTTTATACATAGTGGAGGCCTTCAAGGAAATAGATCTATACCCAATCAAGCACTACTATATAATCATCTAAACGCTTAATATTTAAAGTAAATTTCTGTTGCACCATATCCGTATGAAGGTTGGTATTGATTGATAAAACTGTTTATAAATTTTTTAGATTTTAATAGCTCATGAAGTTCATCCTTGAGCTTTCCTGATCCTACACCATGAATAACAGTGAGATTTGGCATGCGATGTTCTATAGCAACCCAATACCATTTTTCAAATTCAGCTAATTGCATTTGCAAAATACTGAAATTATCTAAGCCTTTGTAGTCGTCGGTTATTTTATCAATATGTAGATCAATAACGCTGCGTGGGGTAGGAGTGTTCAACTTTTTTTGCGGAAGTGCGTGGTTGCCAACTCTTATTTCTTTGTTTGGTGGGTGCAAGGCGGTAATTTTATTGGGCCATACTTTAAATAATTCAAATTTTAATATTGGCTCATTTCGGCTACGTATTTCTTGTGCCATTTTAAACACTTGTTTTGATCGAAGTTTTTTTTCTATACTGAGCGTTTTCTCTTTGTTTTTTTCCGGATTTAACATTTCCATCTCAAAACTAAGTACAGGATTATCACTAAAACTTTCAAATGGAATATCATGCAAGTAAAAATCTTTATGAGGGTGTATTTGTGAGGCTAATTCGAACTGGCTATTATCATTTAAAAATTGGTTATAAATAAAATGATAGGCCTGATTATTTTTATTATGTAGGTATATTTTAAAAGACTGTATAATTTCATCATTAAAATCATCTAACTCATAAACCGGTAATAAATATAACCATACGCCTTCATCTGGTATTTCTGAAAGCGTCTTTGATTTTTCCTTTTGGATTTGATCAATATATTTATTTGGGGCAGGTTTTATTTCTTTTGTTTTATTAGTAAATCTTTGAAAATATGGAAAGTCTATCTGATCCATGTATGCAGGAAACTGTACCCCCCTAATTTCAATAAGTATCATTTTATTGTTTATCAACTCAACTACTTTTCCTTCTTCTTTAGTGTGTAAAACGATTATATCGTCACCCGGCTGGTATTTCATATTGCAAAATTATGTGACTTGATGGTTCTCATGAATCTTTTAAATTTTAATGATTTTTTTCTATTGTAATTAGATAACACCACAATAATAGATACTGTATATCTATAAAAAGCATTTAGGGAAATTTTCATCCTTTTTGGAAAGTATTTTTTTGCTTTAAAGGGGTATTTATTTTCTTAACGTCATAGATTTTACCTGCCATAAAATTATCTAAGTATTCAATCAACTTAAATTTGCTCAAAATATTTTAATGGCAATCCCTCAATCTCCATTTTTATTGTATTCAGATGGCAATGGAAACATTTTTGAAGATGATACTTTATATGCCACAGGCCGTGCAGGCTGGGATGCAATGGATGTACCTGTAGGTGATTGGATGTTAATACCAGATGGTGGAAACTTGTATGAATTGCCAGGAAGAAAGGGAATAGGGATTGATGTGGCTACAGGCCAAATGAGATTGTGCGAAAAGGGATGGGCAGTGGCAGCATTTATACCACCTGCTTTTACCGGATTATACCTTAGTGCCTATGAAACCTCACCAGATGCACCCACACTGCCATTATTTTGCTATACAGCTGCTGGTTGGTACCAAAATAAATTTTATGTGCCTGCCATCCGAATTGAGCAAGATATCAGACAGGAATGCAAGGGTTATAACGATGAACTGATTCAAGACGGCGCACATCTTTTATTAGAGCAATATCCTCAAAACAGACTGGTGCAACATTTGATGAATAATTGTTGTAACACCTATCATTGTCCAGCAGCAAGAAATTTTTCGTTAGGCAGATGGGAATGCCCCGTGCCATCTTCCCCAGCGTGTAATGCTAATTGTATTGGATGTATTTCTTTTCAACCCTCAGAAGAAACTATTGTATCAACACAGGACCGGCTGACTTTCAAACCAACACCAGAAGAAATTACGGAATTTACAGTACCCCATTTGATGCAAGCACCATACCCAATAGTAAGCTTCGGACAGGGCTGTGAGGGTGAGCCCTTATTAATGTGGGAAACAATAAAGGAGGCTATCATTTCTATTCGAAAACATACACAACGTGGCTCTATAAACATAAATACAAACGGCAGCAAGCCAGATGCTGTAGAAGCACTTTGTAAAGCAGGCCTAAATAGTATAAGAGTAAGTACAAATAGTGCCCAAAAAAATATTTATACTGCATACTATCGACCAAATAACTATCAATTTGAAGATATTATAGAAAGTTTACAAGTTGTGAGGCGCTACAATGGATGGAGTAGTATCAATTATTTTGTTTTTCCAGGAATGACTGATACCGTAGCAGAGTATGAAGCACTTAGAAGCCTCATACAACAAACAAAATTGAATATGATACAATGGAGAAATTTCAATATTGATCCAGACTGGTACCTGGGTAAAATTGGAGTTGGAGAAGCAACTTCAATATTAGGTATTAAACAACTAATGGATTTAATACAAGAAGAATTTCCAAATTTAAAATTTGGTTATTTTAATCCACCCTCTGAGCGTATTCATGGAAACTATGCAAATGATTTTGCACACTAATAAAATATAAAAAATGTTTTCAATTATTATTTCTTTACTGATCACAAGTATATCCCATCCTCTTTTTATTTCAATGACAGAAGTTGAATACAACAGTAGTACACAAAATCTTGATATTAGCATAAGGGTTTTTACAGATGATTTTGAATCTGCTTTAAGAAAAAATGATAGTACAAATATTGACCTTACTCATCCAAAGGATAAAAAAAATATAAACGAAAATATAAAAAGTTATATGCTTCGTAATTTATCAACTAGTGCAGATGGAAAAGCTATTGAAATGCAATATGTGGGCTATGAAATAATTGAAGAGAATACCTGGGTTTATTTTGAAGCACCTGTAGAAAAAATTCCAAAGGATTTATCAATATCTAATAGTATTTTTTATGATTTCTCTACCAAGCAAATTAATTTAATGCATATAAAAATTGGTCAAGAAGAGCGTACAGAAAAAAATAGTTATCCTGAGAAACTATTCAGATTCCAATTCTAAATCTTCCTGAATTTTTTTTGGTATCGAAATCAGAATTTTATCTATTCGATGTCCATCCATATCCATGACTTCAAACTGAAAATCTTTCCATTCCATTTGGTCACCAGCCATTGGTATTCTTTCCATGTGATGGAGTAAAAAACCAGCTACAGTGTCATATTGTTGTTCTTCATCTTCCAACCATTCTGTGATATTAAAATAACTTAGAAAATTGTAGAAAGGTATTTGGGCATCGGCCAAAAAGCTGCCATCATCTCTTTTATGTATTTCATAATTGTCTTCATCGAGTTGTGGTATATCTCCTACAATTGCATCAAGAATATCATTAAGCGTTATTATGCCTTGTAGTGTTCCATACTCATCTACGATAAAGGCATAATGGGATTTTATTTCTTTAAATCTTTCCAAAATCTGATAAGCACTATTGTTTTCTGGTACATATAATGCAGGTCTTACAATACTTCCAATTTTTGTATCTGGGGCTGCTTTGAAAATATCTTTTAATGAAATCATACCCTTTACGTTGTCCACATTGCCTAAGCATACAGGATAAACAGAATGCATTTCATCCTCCCCCAAATCTTTAACCACAGATACTTGGTCATTAAAATCAAGCCAAACCATATCACTACGATGTGTCATTAATGAGGTGATATTTCTATCTCCAAGGTGAAATACACGTTCAATAATTTCCTGTTCAGCTTCTTCAATGGTACCCTGCTCAGTACCTTCACTTATGATTGCTTTGATTTCCTCTTCCGTAACTTGAGTATCATTTTTTTTGATATTTAGCAGTCGTATGAGTAAATTATTACTTTTAGTGAGTAACCATACAAATGGATAAGTAACGATACTTACGATTCGCATGGGTGCTGCAAGCGATTTTGCAATATTTTCTGGGTTGCTTAGTCCAATTCGCTTTGGTAGTAATTCTCCAAAAACTAAAGAAAAATATGTAATTACAACAACAACAATTGCAGTTCCAATGCCATTACTGTATGGACGTAGCAACTCAAATTGATTAACCCAGGTTACCACGTTATTCTGTATGGCATCTCCTGAAAAAATACCGTTGAGTACCCCAATAAGTGTAATCCCTATTTGTACGGTAGATAAAAATTTATCTGGATGATTTGCTAAGGCCAGTGCTTCTTTAGCTTTGATATCCCCTTTACTAGCCTGTCCTTCTAATCTTGCTTTTCTGGATGAAACAAGAGCAATTTCTGCCATGGCAAAAACACCATTTAGCAGAATAAGACACAGAATTATTAAAATTTCTGACATATATTCGGCTGCAAAATTAAGTAAATAGATTTTAAAGCACTATTTATAACTTTCAGTTGTATTAGTTTACAAAGATTTAATATTGATTCAAGTCAAAAGAAAAGAATTTAGAAGTATGCTTTTGATACACAAATACCCTTTTAAAATCTCTTTGTTTTTATAATTATTTAAAAAAATGATTGGTATTACCTACTATTTATTGATACATATCAATTCTCATTTGTTTAACCCTTTCATCTGCCAAGTATTCATCAAAAGTCATTAACCGATCTATTATTCCCTTGGGTGTAAGTTCAATAATTCTATTGGCAACAGTTTGTATAAAAGTATGGTCATGACTGGTAATGAGGACTATGCCGGGAAAATTCTGACATCCCTCGTTGAATGATTGTATGCTTTCTAGATCCAAGTGATTGGTAGGCTGATCCAACATAATCAAATTTGGATTCTGAAGCATCATACGACTCAGCATACATCTTACTTTTTCACCACCACTCAGCACATTGGTTTTCTTCATTATATCATCCCCACCAAAAAGCATTTTTCCTAAAAATCCTCTCAAAAATGGCTCATCAGCATCAGTAACATGGGCAGGTACAAACTGCCTAAGCCAGTCCATAAGTGTATAGCCTTTGTCAAAAAAACTATTATTTTCCTGTGGTAAATAGGCCGTGGTAATGGTGGTACCCCATTCATATTTTCCGGCCTCTGCCTCTGCTAAACCATTGATTATTTCAAAAAAACTTGTTACAGCCAAAGGGTCTTTACTCAGTATGGCAATTTTTTCATTGCGCCCTGCGCTAAAACTTACTTTGTCAAATAATATTCTTCCATCTACAGACTTTTTAAGTGCTTCAATATTGAGTACCTGATTTCCCGCTTCGCGTAATGGTTGAAAAATAATACCCGGATAGCGCCTATTACTTACTTGAATTTCTTCAATAGTCAACTTCTCCAATGCTTTCTTACGAGATGTGGCTTGCTTACTCTTTGTCGCATTTGCACTAAAACGTGCAATGAATTCCAGCAAAGCCTGCCTTTTGTCTTCTACCTTTTTATTCTTATCAGCTAACTGGCGACTCATCAATTGAGAACTTACATACCAAAAGGTATAGTTGCCGGTAAATATTTTAATTTTTTGCTTGTCCACATCAGCCACATGGGTACATACTGCATCTAAAAAGTGACGATCATGGCTAACTACTAACACTATATTCTGATAGTCTGCCAAAAAATTTTCAAGCCAGCCAATTGTTTCAATATCTAATCCATTGGTAGGCTCATCTAACAGTAAAATATCAGGATTACCAAATAGCGCCTGAGCCAGTAAAACCCTTACTTTCAAGGTAGAGGGTATGTCTTTCATCAATTGCTGGTGCATACTTTCGTCCACACCAAGATCCCCTAAAAGTGTAGCTGCATTGCTATCCGCTTCATAACCACCCATTTCTCCAAACTCACCTTCTAACTCAGCCGCTTTCATGCCATCCTCTTCTGTAAAATCTTCTTTTGCATAGATGGCTTCACGCTGCTGCATGGTATCCCATAAATTTTTGTGACCCATCAAAACTGTATTTAGCAGGTTGCATTCATCAAACTCAAATTGATTTTGCTTGAGCACAGCCATACGCTCTCCGGGGGTTACTTCTACATTCCCTTTATTGGGTTCTATTTCACCACTAAGTATTTTTAAAAAGGTAGATTTTCCGGCACCATTGGCACCTATTATTCCATAGCAGTTGCCTGTGGTAAAATTTAGATTTACTTCATCAAACAATATCCGCTTTCCGTATGACAAGGTAATATTTCTTGCGCTCAGCATATTTTCATTTCTTTTTGCGGCGCAAATGTACGTGAAGAACTTGTTTTATTTGTTGAGTTGTAATAAACAAGCAAACATAGTATCACCTCTATGGGCTGCTCCTTCAAAGTATTCCATGGCAATCACTGCTATTTCATAATCATTCAGCGAAGCTGCAATCTGTGCTTCATTTTCCTCTTTAAAAACGGAACAGGTTATGTACAATAAGTAACCATTTGGCGCAAGAAATGGTATTATATTTTGAAGAATTTTTCTTTGTAAATTTTTATAATCTTCAATGGCGTCGATTTTAAAATAACGGAGTTGTTCGGGTGTTCTGCTCCAGGTACCACTACCTGTACAGGGTGCATCGCAAAGAATGAAATCATACTTTTTATGGGGCAATTTGAATGGCGGCTTTGTAAGATCAATGATGCCATGTTTATAATTTTCAATGCCTGCAGATTTTAATCTGTTTTGCAAATTATGTAGAATCGTACTGCGAATATCTGTTGCGGTTATGTCAAGATTTTCTAATCTATCATAAGCCATTAAAGTTTTACCACCGCTGGCTGCGCAGCAATCCCAAAATTTTATGGCTTTTTTTTCAGGAAATTGTGGTGCGGCCAGATCTATTAGTTGACCTGTTTTCTGGGAGGATATATCTTGAATTACAAAAAAAAGATTCAAACCATCTACTTCCGATAAATCTACGGAAGGTGGCAGTGCTATTGTGTTTTCACTGATGTATTCAAATGAAAATTTATGATTGATTAAGGATTGCTCTACTTGTGTTTTATAACCTGGTCTTACTCGGATAAACAGATTGGGTTGGCAAAAGTGGCCATGTATAAAAGTTTCCTTGTTGTTGATGAAGCCACTGATAGGTGCAGATGGAAAAACCATTGACAAATTGAACGAAGTATATAATGTTTTTATAAATATAATTCTTTCTTCCAGATTTTGAGGCCAGTTTGAAATCCAATCATCATCATAAAGAAAAGACCAAATACCTGCTTGTTCATTCATCATAAAATGAGCAACTTTAAATTGATCCCTAAATGAACATTGTAATAGCGACTTTCCCAGTCTCAATACTGTGTAGCAAATATGGCTTATTTGTTTACGGTCTTTGCTTCCATGTTTTTTTTCTTGCTTGAAATATTGCTTTATATATAAATGAAAGGGCGACCTACCATCATAATTTGTGATGAGTTTTTCAGCAGTACTGAGATGTTTATCTAAAAAACTCATTGTATCAATTGGTTACGTTTAAAACTTTTATAAGCAAGGATTGAGCTGGTACTTGTAAGCAAAAAAGCCAAAATAAATGCCGCTCCAGGAAAATAAAAAGGTGTATGATCTCCTGTAAAATAGGAAAAAATATTTGTCATGATAAGAGGACCTACAATAGCTGAGGCACTCATTAAACTGGTAAGACCACCTTGTAGCTCACCTTGCTCATCTGCGGGTACTTTTGTAGAAATGAATCCTTGCAAAGCAGGCCCTGCTATACCCCCCATGGAGTATACTATAGAAAACAAATACATCATCCATCCATTGGCTGCAAAAGCATATAATAAAAATCCCATACTATACATGGCTAATCCAATATAGATGCTCTTTTCTTGTCCAATTTTTGGTATGATAATTCTTATTAAACCACCCTGTACTATGGCAATCATTAACCCAAAAAAACCTAAAGAAATACCAACATCAAATGGTGTCCAATTAAATTTTTCCATGGTGTAATAAGTCCAAGCACTCTGCACTGCATGAGCAGATACATAAATTAACATAAACGATATGATTAAACCTGCAATGGAGGCGTGTTTGGTAAGATGTCTAAAAGAACCCAAGGGATTTGCCCTTCTCCATTCAAACTTTCTACGTAAGTTTTTGGGTAGGGATTCTGGTAAGATAAAATAACCGTATAACCAATTTAAAAAACAGAGTGCGGCTGCTACATAAAATGGCACACGTGGACCATATTCGGATAGAAAGCCTCCTAAGCTAGGGCCAATAATAAATCCAAGCCCAAAAGCTGCTCCAATCATTCCAAAACTTTGAGCCCTTTTTTCCGGAGTACTTATGTCTGCTATATATGCCGTGGCAGTTGTAAAACTGGCCCCTGTAATTCCTGCCAAAATTCGGCCCACAAATAACCAAAATAGATTGGGAGCTATTGACAGTAAAATATAGTCTAACCCAAATCCAAAAAGAGATAGAAGTAATACAGGCCTTCTGCCATATCGATCACTCAAATTACCAATAATAGGGGCAAAGATGAACTGTGTAATGGAGTATGCGAAAGTAAGCCATCCACCATATTTGCTGGCCTCGCTTATGCCTACATGTTCCATTTCCATAATGAGTTTTGGTACAGCAGGTATGATTAAACCAAGCCCAGTAATATCAATTAGTAATGTAATAAAAATAAATCCAATAGCAGCAGTTCGGCTTTTACCCATGAATATTGAAAATTAATTGTTGCAAATGTGGTGTTTTCTTTCAAACGGCTTCTTGAAATAACTAAAATGCCAAAATGCGTAATCTTTACACATTATTTATTTGTTAATTTGATGCAATCTAATTTGCTTTGCGGTTAGAATATTGTAAATTTTCACCTGCTCTATTTGAAATAAATAAACTATTGCTAGTATCATGAACGAAATAAAATTGCCTTCTAAAGCTACAAATTCATCAAAGAAAAAAACGGTAAAGAAAAAGCCGAATCAAGTAGCCAATGCAAAGGAACATACAACAATTAATAAAGAAAAACTGGTTGATTCACAGAAAAAAACTGCAGCAATAAAAAAGCCAGTAAAGAAGAATGCTACTGTAAAAAAAGTGGCTGAAAAGAAAGCAAAATCAACTAACACATTAACACAAAAAAAAGTAAAAAAAATAATTGTTGATAAAGAAATCATCCTCCAAATCAGGTTTAGTACGGTATATGGGCAAAATATTTTAATAACTGGTAATCATGAGGTGTTTGGCAATGATGATATAGCTCAAGCAAAACCCTTACAATATTTTGACCGTGATACCTGGTTTATAGCCATAAAACTTGATCTACAAAATGTGCCAAATAAAGGTATCAGGTATAATTATATTGTACAAAATGCGGATGGCACAAAAACCTTTGATGCCGGTAGAGATAAAGTAATTACAAGAGAATTATTGACAGAAAAACAGTTGATTATTCTCGACAGTTGGAATCATGCAGGCTATCTAGAAAATGCTTATTATACTGAAGCATTTAGCAAGGTTTTACTACCCCATCATATTACAGCATTGAGCATGGCCAGTCCAGAAAAGTACAGTCATATTTTCAGGGTAAAAACACCGCTACTTAGGCAGGGTGAAACTGTTTGCCTTTTAGGCAATACAGCTGAAACAGGCAATTGGCAGGAAGATCAGGCTGTACTAATGGGTAGAAAAATAGGACAAGATCATTTTGAAGTAAAATTAGATTTCACAGATATATCATTTCCACTTTATTACAAATATGGGGTTTATAGTGTGGCCCAAAAAAGGTTTATTCGATTTGAAGAAGGCGAAAACAGGGTACTTTTTGATGTATTTGCCAAAGAAAAGCAAACTTTAATAAATGATGGATTTTTAAGATTACCTACAGGTTATTGGAAAGGTGCAGGAGTAGCTATTTCTGTTTTTAGTTTGCGCAGTAATGATGGCCTAGGCATTGGTGAATTTAATGATATAAAACAATTTGCAGACTGGGCTAAGCATACCGGTCTTCAACTCATACAACTTTTACCGGTAAATGATAGTACTGCAACCCATAGTTGGTTGGACAGTTATCCTTATGCTGCTATCTCTGCCTTTGCCTTTCACCCCATGTATTTGCATGTAGATGATTTGATAAAAGAATCGGGTCTGACTATTGACTTTGATTGGGAAGCTGAAAAAAACAAACTGAATGCATTATCAGTAGTGGATTATGAGGCTGTAAATGATATCAAATGGAAAGTGATTCGGCAAATTTATCCGGCATTAAAGAATAAAGTTTTTACATCAGAATTATTTAAGGAATATTTTGAATCAAACAAAAGATGGCTCATACCTTATGGCTTATTCTGCTATTTAAGAGATACCTACAAAACAGTCGAATTTGATAAATGGCCAGCACATCAACAATATGATGAAGTAGCTGGGAAGGATTTACTAAAAGGTGAATCTGTGGATGAAATTGCGATTCATTTTTTTACACAATATCAACTGCATCAACAATTTAAGGAAGCATCTGCTTATGCACATTCCTGCGGTGTTGCACTTAAAGGGGATATACCAATTGGTGTATATCGGTATGGAAGTGATACCTGGCAAAACCCTGGATTGTACCATATGGATACACAAGCTGGTGCGCCTCCTGATGATTTTGCCGTTAAAGGCCAAAACTGGGGTTTTCCTACTTATAACTGGCAAAAAATGCAGGAAGATGGATTTGCCTGGTGGAGACAACGCTTTGAGCAAATGAGTAATTATTTTGATGCATTTCGCATTGATCATATTCTTGGATTTTACCGCATCTGGTGCATTCCTGTGCATGCAGTTGAAGGCATTTTAGGTCATTTTGAACCATGTATTCCTTTACATGAAAATGAATTTTATGAAAGAGGCATTTTGTTTGACAAAGACAGGTATTGCAGACCATTCATAACGGCAGAAATACTGAATAATATACTGGGCGATCAAAAACAATATGTTATTGATACTTTCTTAGATGTAGATGATTTTGGATCCTACCAACTAAAGCATGAGTATGCAACACAGAAACAGGTAGAGGCATATTTCAAAACAATAGAAGAAAATGAACACAACGATTTCCTAAAACAATGTCTATATGATTTAATCAGTAATGTTATACTGTTTAAGGCTGATGATGGCAATGAAAATCATTTTCATTTTAGGTTTAATATGCAGGATACATCATCATTCTCAAATATAGAATTGGGTACACAAGCACAACTACGAGACCTTTATGTAAACTATTTTTTTAGAAGACAGGATGAATTTTGGAAGCAACAAGCGCTGCAAAAACTGCCTGCCCTAAAGCATGCAACAGATATGCTGATTTGTGGTGAGGATCTTGGTCTTGTACCAGGCTGTGTGCCGGAAGTAATGGAACAATTAGGCATGCTTAGTCTTGAAATTCAAAGAATGCCAAAAGGTGGTAGCAAGGAATTTTTTCATCCCACAGATGCACCATATATGAGTGTAGTTACTCCAAGTACACATGATATGAGCACCATCAGAGGCTGGTGGGAAGAAGATCATTCGAAAACACAAAGGTTTTACAATGATGAAATGGGTCAATGGGGCGATGCACCGCAGTATTGTGAAGATTGGATTAATAAAGCAATTATTGTCCAACATTTTTATTCACCTGCCATGTGGAGTATATTTCAACTACAAGATATGCTAGGCATGTATGCAGCTATACGCAGAGAAAATCCACATGATGAAAGAATAAATGTGCCTTCCAATCCAAAAAATTATTGGCAGTACCGTATGCATTTGACTATAGATGAGTTGATGACTAAAGAGGAATGCAACAAGGAAATTATAGCATTTGTAAAGGCTACCGGCAGAGGTGTTTTTTAAATATTAGTTGTATCAAGAGAAATAATTCGTAGGGTAAATGTTTTATCCATTGATGGGACCTAACTCCACAATTTTACAGTCAGTAAATCTGTTACCATCAATGGTTAAGAGTACCATTGTTCTTACTTTCTGCCATCCTTGTTTGCCGGCGGCACCCGGATTAATATGCATACATCCATAAACCTCATCATACATGATTTTTAAAATATGTGAATGACCAGTTATCATTAGTTGCGGTTTGTATTTATCCAACAAAGGTTTACTACGCTTATTATATCTAGGAGGATATCCGCCAATATGTGTCATTAAAACCCGTACATCTTCACATTGAAAAATTGCATTTTCGGGACAAAAATCCCTTATTTCAGTACCGTCAATATTTCCATATACCCCACGAAAAGTTTTAAAATCATTCAGTTTATTTGCAAGCTCAATTGAACCAAAATCTCCTGCATGCCAAATTTCATCACAGTGCTTGCAGTGATGAAATATTTTTTCATCTAAGTATCCATGAGTATCTGAAAGAATACCAACTGTTTTCATGCTGCAAGGATAGTTTTTTTCTTAGATGAACAATGAAAATGGATATGATCAGATTTTGAAAACATAAGTCAAATTATAGGAACGCTCTTAATTACCTATTTTTGTATTAGCAAAATGATAAAAAAGGCTTTAAATCTTCAACTTCCATTCGCAAATGAACATGCGTTTAGATTCACAAAAATTGTCAATATATTCTTTCCAAAATATCACCAACACAAAGAGATTCAGTTTACTCATATAGAAATTGGGTCAGGTTTTTTACAAGCCGGAGATTATACAGGTAGATACAACGCCGGAGATGTATTTCTTATCAATAGCTTTGTGCCACATATTTTTAAACCCGATAATGAAGCACAACAACAAAAATCTTATAACGTTTATTTTAGTTTTAATAGTTTGGGCAATGAATTTTGGCAACTGAGCGAAGTATCTCCGATTAGGCAAATTCTGGAACAAAATAATAGTGTTATAAAAATACTGGGTCTTAAACAAAAGGAATCTGCTGACTTACTTAAGTCATTTGTAGCTAATATATCCTTACAAAATATAATTTTATTTACAAAACTGTTGGCATTACTCGAAAACAAAACTGACCTTAAGTTTATATCCGGCAGCGCATATTTAGCAGGGCTTCATCATCATGAAAAAGAAAGAATGAGTACAATTATCCAATACTCCATTGATCATTATCATGAGCAAATAGCTATAAAAGATGTGGCTGCACAAATTGGATTGAGCATTACGTCATTTTGCAGATATTTTAAATTGCAAACAGGCAAAACATATCTTCATTTTTTACATGAATTACGCATCCATCATGCCTGTAAAATATTAATAGATTCAGATACAAAATTAGAGCAAATTGCTTATGCCACAGGCTTTACACAGCTAAGTCATTTCAACAAAATATTCAAACAATATAAAAAAGTAACTCCGGGGGCTTATAGACAAAAACAAGCCTAATGTGCGATGTAAAAAAGGAATTCTACACCAATACATTGAAGCAAAATACCCCCAAAGCTGAATTTTATAAAGCACCAAAAAGTTGATGCTAAAAAAAATCGTGCTCTAATATAATCATAAGGCAAAATAACATCATAAAAAAATCCCTGTAAACAGGGACTCTTATAAGTAGCGTGATCGAGATTTGAACTCGAGACCTCAGCATTATGAGTGCTGCGCTCTAACCAACTGAGCTATCACGCCAACAAAATTTTAAAGCGGCCGCAAAAATAGGTATTGAAAGCACATAGCCAAATCAAAAATTAAATTCTTCCAGGATATTGTTGTAGTGCCACTTCCAAACAATTCATAGCTAGGTCAATAGATCCTGTATTAAGCACATAGGCAAGTCTTACTTCTTGCTTACCCAAACCGGGAGTACCATAAAAACCTGTAGCCGGAGCCAACATTACAGTTTCATTCTTGTACTGAAATGACTCCAATAACCATTGACAAAAAATATCAGCGTCATCAATTGGTAGGCGGGCCATTGCATAAAATGCACCTCCTGGATTAGGGCAAAAAACATTATCCATAGCATTTAACCTACTCACAATCAAATCCCTGCGGGCCTGGTATTCTGCTTTTGTTACATTAAAGTAATCATCAGGCAGATCCACAGCTGCTTCACCTGCTATTTGTGCAAAACTCGGCGGACTTAATCTTGCCTGAGCAAATTTCATAGCTGCATCATATAAAGTTTTATTTCTGGTTATAAAAGCCCCAATTCTTCCACCACACGCACTATATCTTTTACTGATTGTATCCATTAAAACAACATGCTCATCCACTCCTTCAAGATGCATCGCACTAAAATTAGTACTGCCATAGCAAAACTCCCTATAGGCCTCGTCTGCAAAAAGATATAGGTTGTGTTTTATTGCAATTTGCTTTAAGGTTTCTAACTCTGATTTGCTATACAAATAGCCTGTTGGATTATTTGGATTACAGATAACAATGGCACGTGTTTTTGCTGTTATAACTTTTTCAAAATCTTCTACAGGAGGCAGTGCAAATCCTGTTTCTATATTTGAAGTAATGGGCACTACCTTCACTCCGGCAGCCACCGCAAATCCATTATAATTAGCATAAAAAGGCTCTGGTATTATTACTTCTTCCCCTGGATCTAAACAGGCCATAAAACCAAACAAAATGGCTTCACTGCCTCCGGTTGTAATGATGATTTGATTATGATCTATTGTAATACCCTGCTTCAGATAATAGCTCACTAACTTTCGCCTATAGCTTTCATTACCTGCACTATGACTATATTCTAATATTTTAAAATCAGAATGCCGTACTGCATCTAACACGATTTTTGGAGTTTCAATATCAGGTTGACCTATGTTGAGGTGATATACTTTTATTCCTCTTTTTTTGGCAGCTTCTGCATAGGGTACCAATTTTCTAATTGGTGAAGCTGGCATTTGTTGACCTCGTATACTAATCTGTAATGCACTCATTTGGCAAACCTACTGCAAACCTTGCTATACCCCAAATTTTGTAAATTCTTATAATTGTCTTGCTACCATAGATTTTAAATGGATTATAATTTTATTCCTTCGGGGAATGAATACAACATGCCAAGAATTGTGTGACAAAGGCACAATACAATTATTTATCCCTAACTTACTCATTACCAATAATTTGTAAAATTATTGAAAATCGTTTCAATGAAATAAATAAAGAATATCTGTGTAAAGTATCTAATGGATATACTTAATAAAGGATTAAATGAGCAGAGCTTTTCAGTTATCAATTAAAACTACAGTAGATATACATGAACAATCCATAGTATTTTTTGACGATGGCTCACTGGCTTTTGACTGTAAAGTTTCTACTTCCAATCTGAATTTGTAAACCAATGCATATTATTGCGCTATGCCAATTAAAGATTATACTTATTACGATTTTACCCTAAGCATATGCCCTGAATGTTTGCAACGGGTGGATGCAAAAATCATTTTCAAAGATGATAAAGTGTGGATGCGTAAAACATGCAGGGAGCATGGCTATTTTGAAGTACTAATAGCAGATGATATTGAATATTATAAGAATGCAAGAAACTATAATAAGGCATCGGAGGCACCCTGTTTTAATCAAACCCCTACTCACTTCGGTTGCCCTTATGACTGTGGGCTGTGCACGGATCATGAGCAGCATAGCTGTGTATCTGTCATTGAAATAACAGATCGGTGCAATCTTACCTGCCCCACTTGCTATGCTATGAGTAGTCCCCATTATGGCAGACATCGTACCCTGGAGGAAGTAGTGAAAATGCTGGATATCATTGTAGCCAATGAGGGTAGTCCGGATGTGGTACAAATAAGTGGGGGCGAACCTACTATACATCCACAATTTTTTGAAATATTGGATGCTGCTAAACAGCGGCCCATCAAACATTTAATGATAAATACCAATGGACTGCGTATATCAAAAGATAGGGAATTTACTAAACGCCTTGCAGGCTATATGCCTGATTTTGAAATTTACTTGCAATGGGATTCGCAAAGACCTGAAGTCCTTGAAAAACTCAGGGGTAAAAATTTGCTAGAAGAACGAATGAAGGCACTTGAAAACTTGAATGAATTTAATCTTTCTACCACGCTGGTGGTTACGGTAATGCAAGGGTATAATGATGATGAAATAGGAAGCCTCATTGAATTTGCAGTAAAGCAACCTTGCATAAGAGGCATTACATTTCAACCTGTGCAAGTGGCAGGGAGAAATGTTGATTTTGATGCTGGAAAAAATAGAATTACACTAACAGGTGTAAGACAAAAGATTTTAGAACAATCCAAACTTTTTACTGCGCATGACCTTGTGCCAGTGCCTTGTCACCCTGATGCATTGGTAATGGCTTATGCTTTAAAACTCAATAGTGAAATTATACCACTTACAAGGTATATAGACCCTGCTATTTTGCTGGACCAATCGAAAAAAAACACAATTGTTTATGAACAGGATGCTGGCTTGCAGGATCAACTCATTAAGATATTCAGCACAGGCATTTCTGTGGATAGGGTAGATGATAATATGAAACAATTGCTATGTTGCCTTCCAGATATTTATGCCCCGGGTTTGAAGTATGATAATCTTTTTCGCATTATCATCATGCGATTTATAGATGCCTGGGATTTTGATGTGCGTGCTATTAAAAAAAGCTGTGTACATATTGTACATAAAGATGGCAGGATTATTCCATTTGAAACGATGAATATGTTTTACAGAGATGAGCATGAGCAGCATCTACATAGGATCAAAGCAGGAATGAATCTTTAATTTCTTTTTTTATGATTGTTTTTCAAAAGTTAAATATACACTTATTCGCTTTATACATTTCTTATCAAACTAACATTGCAGCAAATCTATTGGTGTCCAAAATGAGAAAATGGAATTTAGTAATGATTGCTGTGCTGTTTTTGGTTGCTGGCAACCTATATGCGCAGGATGATATACCTGATTATAAATCCAAGCGGGAAGGTTTTTTAAAAATTCTAGATAAAAAACTGAGAGCTGACATAGCCACCTATTCCATTGGTGGTATTAGCGAAAGCCTTACTGCACTGAAGCTTCCAGAGGTTCCCATTTATTATAGCGATGATCATTCTATCAGTTTTCTAAAAGATACAATGCTTATTACCATAACTACCACCGATTTTGATTCCATTGGTCATAAGTTTCAATACTATGATGATAAGTATTTGATAAAAATTGACAATAAAGGTTTTTGGGGAAGTGGAACAAAGAAACCAGAGAAAAAAATTGAATCCGTTACAGCCATACTTAATAAAGATACTATTTGCATTCCAGCTATTGCATTTGTGGATTTATATGAACCTGCATTGAGCTATGAGGAAGAAGGCAAATTAAAAAGTTATTGCAGGGTGTACCAATCATTGGATAAGCAGAACCTTTATATTTATATGCTAAACGGGGAGGGCAAGAATCGGTATGAAGTAACCTGGATTATCCAAAATAAACAATATCTTCGGAGGGTTGTTGATTTGGGCTATTAGTCATTCAAATAGTTAGATATAGTATTATAAACTGATTTCTTTTTTTTAAAAATTTATATTTTGAAGTTAAAATTATTTTCAATTCTTTTTTGCTTTATTTCTATTCTCGCAGATGCACAATTTGGCGGAGGTGCCGCAGGCGGGGGGCAAATGAATGTTGGCCATCTATATGGTAAGTTTGTAGACTCAATATCTGGTAAAGGTGTGGATGGTGCTACTATTATTTTGAAAGGGAATAAGATGGATACAGTAAGTCGTAAAATGAAACCCTTTGTATTTGGAACCCTTATAACCACATCAAAAGGAGATTTTAGTTTTGAAAGTTTACCTGTCATGGGGGCTTTTCAGTTGATAGCATCAGCCGTAGGCTATAAAACGGATACTTTTTTGGTGAAATTCGATTTGCCCAAAATGCAAGGTGGTGCCGGAACTGGCTCAGACCGTATGCAGCAAATGTTAGCTGCCGTGGATAAAGATTTGGGAAATTTTAAATTGAAAACTTCCACAGGAACTTTGGCAGATGTAACTGTGACAAGTAGTAAACCCTTTTTCGAAATGGGGGTTGATCGAAAAATTTTTAATGTTGATAAGAATATTGTAAGCCAGGGGCAAACAGCCACAGAGGTAATGAAGCAAATACCAAATCTTAATGTGGATATTGATGGTAATGTAACCCTGCGTAATGCAGCACCACAATTGTTTATAGATGGCAGGCCAACCACACTCAGCTTAGACCAAATACCAGCTGATATCATTGATAAAGTAGAATTGATTACAAATCCTTCTGCAAAGTTTGATGCTAGCGGTGGCAATGCCGGAATACTTAATATCGTACTCAAAAAGAATAAAAAATCAGGATATAACGGCGGTATAAGAGCAGGCTTAGATAGCCGATTACGTATGAATTTGGGTGGGGATTTTAACTGGCGTCAGGAAAAAATAAATTTCTTTATAAGTACATTTTATAACCAACGCAAAAGCCTTAGCTGGTTCAATTCTGATAGAACTAATCTTACGATTCCTTCTTCTCAAATATATCAAAATGGGGAAGGTGTTAATACAGGATATTTTGCTTTTGTAAGGTCAGGATTAGATTTTTTTGTTGATAACAGAAATACAATAACAGTTGGGGGTAGTTTTACAAAAGGGAAATTTGATAATACACAGGAGCAAAGAGTGGATTCTACTTTTGACAACCTCTTTCTTTCCTATAGTAACTCAGATAATAGCAACAACTTCAATTTCCAAAACCTTGGTGGTAGCCTGAGTTATAAGCATAATTTTTTTAAAGAAGGCACAAGCCTTACGGCAGATTTAAACTACACTGCAAGCGAGAATAATAGTACAAATAATATCAACACATTTACATTCAATGCCGATAATTCCCCGAAGGGACAACCTTTTAAACAACAAATTGTAGGTGAAGGATACAATAGATTCTTAACTATACAAACTGATTTTGAATCCAAAATAAACGACAAACAAAAAATAGAAGCAGGTTTAAGAACTGCTATTCGAAAGTTTCAAAATAATAGTACACAGAGTTTCTTTGATGAAGAAAAAAACGCTTTTGTAGAACTTCCTTTTATTAGTACACAATATCAATTTACTGACCAAGTATATGCGGCTTATGCAAATTATATCATCCAAGGAAAAAAATGGAACTACCAAGGTGGATTGAGAATTGAAAGCTCAGATTATGCAGGCACAGAGTTTAAAAGAGATTCATCCTTTGAAGTTAAATTCCCAGTGAGTTTATTTCCTAGTTTGTTTATAACACACAGATTAGATGATAAGCAGGACTTACAATTGAATTATAGTCGACGGGTAAATAGACCAAATTTCTTTCAACTTATTCCTTTCTTTGATTATAGTGATCCTCAAAATCCTAGTGTAGGTAACCCAGGTTTGGAGCCAGAATTTACAGGAAGCTACGAATTGTCATATAATAATGCCTATAAGAAGGGAGCCAATTTTTTAATTACTGCATGGTATAAACACAGTAATAACCTCATAACACGTTATCAATACAAAGAACTCAATGGTGGCACACCGGATTTAACCGATAGCGTTATTTTCAATAGTTATGCAAACGCAAATAGTAGCAATAGTTATGGATTGGAATTGACCAATAAAATTACACTACTAAAAATTTGGGACATGACCACAAGTTTTAATCTGTTTAACAGTGTAATAAATGGAGACAATTTGGATCAGGGATTTACTAATGATTTAGTGAGCTGGTTTGCAAAAATGAATAATAGTTTTAAACTAAAGAAAGGTTATAGCATACAACTATCCGGAGAGTACAATGCCCATACTGTATTGCCTGTAAGTA
>CAXYYO010000008.1:0-100521 GCA_964293305.1 uncultured bacterium
CAAAACATTTTTCGCTTCCTGTCTTGTCAATCTTTTGTGTTCGAAGAGATATAAAAGAATTTTTTTCATAGCATAAATTTAACATAGTAACCAATTTTTAAGCAGTTGTTCCCCATTTGGAGTAAGAACACTTTCCGGATGAAACTGAACACCTTTAATATCAAAATTTTTATGAGAAAGGGCCATGATATAATTATTTTCATCCCTTGCCGTAATTTCAAGTTCATCAGGAAAATTGTTTTCGCTTACAACCCAGCTATGATATCGGCCAGCATCAAACGGTGAGCTTAGACCATCAAAAAGTAAATCATTTTTCAAAATATGTACGGGAGTAGAAACACCATGAAAAACCTGATCTAAATTGATAAGAGAAGCACCAAAATTTTCAGCAATAGCCTGATGGCCCAGGCACACCCCCAAAATACTTTTGCTAGCTGCATACTCATTAATCAAGGGCAAAAGCAAACCCGCTTCTATGGGAATACCAGGCCCGGGTGATAGAATAATTTTATCATAGTCTTTCACTTTTTCCATGCGTAGTTTATCATTAAGAAAAACGTCCACTTTACAATGAGTTATTTTCTCTATATAATGCACCAGGTTATAGGTGAATGAATCATAATTATCAAAAACAAGAATTTTCATTTTAATCAATTTCTGTTAGTTAATATTTGAAGCAGTTTCAATAGCAGATTTAAGAGCCCCCAATTTATTATTTACTTCCTGCAATTCATTTTCAGGAATACTCGCAGCCACTATACCGGCGCCAGCTTGATAGTACAACATATTATTTTTACTAAGGAATGTACGAATCATAATGGCCTGATTAAAATTACCATCCAAGCCAATGGCACCTACACATCCGCCATAGTAAGATCTTGCAGTCGGCTCCAAGACATCAATCAGTTGCATAGCCTTATATTTAGGAGCACCTGAAAGAGTACCAGCCGGAAAAGTTTTACCAAGCATATATAGAGAGTCAGTACCTTTTGGCACCACAGCTTTCACTTCACTCACCAAGTGAATGACATGACTATAAAAATGCACTTTTTGAAAATCAGCCACATATACATCGGGGCATATTCTACTCAGGTCATTCCTTGCCAAATCAACCAGCATCGTATGTTCAGCTTTTTCTTTAGGATCATGTTGTAGGGCATAAGCCAAAGCAGCATCTTCTTCATCATTGCCCGTTCTTTTAAAAGTACCTGCTATAGGATGCAGTGTGGCAATACCATCCACTATAGTCAATTGCGACTCAGGACTACTACCAAATATTTTATAATCACCATAGTCAAAATAAAACAGATAGGGAGATGGGTTAATGCTGCGCAATGCACGATATACATTAAATTCATCACCAGTAAAAGATTGTTCAAACCTTCTGCTCAGTACAATTTGAAATACATCACCACGCATACAATGTCGAATACCCTCCTCCACCATTTCAAGATAACCCTCATCAGATATATTACTCTTTTCAGCACCCATTGTAGCAAAAGGGTACAGTGGCAAATCCCTACTTTTAATAAGTGTTTCCACTGCCACAACATCACTTTCAATACCACCTATAATATTTTCACATAAGTACATTTCATTTTTGAAATGATTCATCACAATTACATATTGGTACAATCTGTAGCGAAATCCGGGAATCCCATTTGAGCCAGATTTGTCAGTGTTAAAAGAAATATTTTCAAACAAAGGAATACTGTCATAAGCCGTATATCCAAATAAAGACTGAGCAGCGTTAGCCACTTTTAAAGTTGGCTTTATGATTTCAAAAGATTCAAGATAGTCAGCGGTAAGAGAAGGAATTTTAGTCCCACTATTTATTTTTCTACGTTCCGGTTTTCTGCCCGGTAGTTTTATTTCAATAAGAGCATTGTCCTTCAATTCAATACCCGCTATTGCGTTAATACAAATAAACGAATGGCTATTAGCAGCTGCGTGGCTGTCGGCGCTTTCCAGCAGTATAGTATCCCTAAATCGATCCCGCAGCCGCAGATAAATACTTACGGGAGTATGTACATCCCCATAAAATTTTTTAACCCTTGTTTCAATCCTGACTTTTTCCATATTTATAAATTCAAATCATAAAAAAACCCCGCACTAAGCGGGGCCGTAATCAAATACAATAGCACTAAGCTACAAGCCCCGTATAGAGTTTGTATGCCACCACCACTGCATTAGATTAATTGATTTCATTGTTGCAAATATGGGTTTATATTTTACACTAACAAATTTTTGTACAGCGCTACCATTCATTTTCACAAATGGTATAGGAAATGGTATTATCATTTTTTTGGGCGTGTCCCTATGGGCCGGGCTTTCGTTTCAAGTCCTCGCCATTCGTGCCTCATGCCTCCGGGCTTTTCACTCTATCCCTCACGCATTAACACTATTAGAACTAAAACTAGTAGATTAATGCAAATACAATATGAAAGTTTAAAAAACTTGAGAACGAGTTAGCGTAAACACATCTATTGTACTTGGCTTTGCAATGAAAAGTTGAAAGGCAAGATTTATAGTGATTGGTTTAATTTTTTGGAGAGGAAATAGAGAATTATTTTAAAATAAAAATATACAAATAGGTCAACCAACTACGTTAGATAAATCAATTGGGCATTTCAATATTAAGACCACCGAAAAGTATTTGCACCTGAGCAAGCAAAATCTTGTTAATATAATAAGTCCATTAGATGATTTAATTGTTAAAGAAAATATAGATTGGCAAATTGCATTAATGCTACTATTAATCTAAAATGTATAATACCAAAATATTGGTTTTCAGCGAATAAAAATATTTGGAATTGCGTATAATATCATTAATCTTTGTGTTGGCTGCCATTATACACAAACCGTGTGAATAAAATTATTATTATACTACTTTTATTTGAAACAACTACAAGTTTTGGGCAGATAAAAACTGGAGAAAAAGTACCTCACTATGTCTTTAAAGATGTACTAAATGGAGACAAAAAGCCATTTGATATCAGTACTCAAGGCAAACCCCTCATATTGGAATTTTGGGCTACGTGGTGTGTACCTTGTATACCAGCAATGAAAGAATTAGAGCTATATCAGAAAAAATTTGGTAGTCAGTTGGAAATTTTAACTATTTCAACCGATAAAATAAGTAATCTTTTACGATATATCAACAATACCAAAACCAGCTTAAAAATAGCATATGATACCATTCATCATGACGTATTTAATTATCCGCACATTCCTCATACCATACTTATAGATAAAAATGGTTTCATAAAAGCTATAACCGACCCCAGCCAGATAACAGAGAAAATCATTGAAGATTTCATAGCAGGAAAAGAAATTAAAATAATAGAAAAAGAAGATAGGCCAACAAATTTGGGCTTGTTTAAAGAGGTTAAAAATCAGTTTTATCAATATACATTAACGGATGAAAATAAAGAATTTGAGTGGAAGAATGAGATAAAACGAAACCAAAATAAAGAGCCCATTGCTTTGGAGTTTAATAACGTATCTATATACAGGTTACTCACAGACGTTTATCAACTTACAACAGCAGCAAGGTTAGACATAAATGAGGAGGCTATTAGCAAAAATAAATATTGTTTTAAACTAGACCATTCTGAAGGATATAGTAAAAATATACTCGATAATGCTAAAGAAATTCTCAATGAATATAGTGGTTTTAAGGCTCGTTTAATAGAAAAAACTCAAGACTCTTTATATACTTTACAATTGATAGACAGTACCAGACTTCCTAAGGTCTCGTTGAATGCTAAACATAGTAGCGAAGGCGGAGGTTCTTATTTTAAAGGGATGAAAATCACTACTAACGATATTATTTATTATTTGGAGAATACAGTAATGCTGCCTGTTATAGACAAAACAGGGATTAATTTTGCCTTTGATATGGAATTAAATTGGAGTCTTGAGAATCCAAAAACACTAAATGAGGAGTTAAAAAAGTATGGTTTAATAATGAAAAAATCTAACGTTCCTGAAAAGATTGTACTATTAGAAATAAAATAACGGCAGCCAACATTGGTATTGCCAATAGTGGGGCTTGACATTGGAGCAATCAGCAGCGGTAATTCTATTGTACTGCGGTTCGGGGCTTGACGAATAAAGCCCAGCTTTGGTTCTTAATATTTAACTTTATCAAAAAGCCAGGCAGCAGTTCCGGCGGACGGAATTCTAATTCTCCACCATCGGCAATACCTGCTCGTTAGCTGCTACTTTATGTAATACTCTACATTCTTGAATCTTAAATTTACTATGCGACACTTACTAATATTTTTATTCTCTCTTTATGTCACAAACTCCTATGGACAGGAAATCGAACTTCAAGGACGTTATGGTGCAAGTTTTATTGGCGGAGAAAGCATAAACTTTGTCGGCAAAGACTCATTTTATTTTAATGGGTTCTATTGCACTTACGGTGTTTATGGAAAAGGTGTATGTGAAATTAGAAACGAGAAACTCTATTTGTACTTTGAAAAATCAAAAGCTAAAAAAACTTTAGAGCCTGAGAAAGCTCCAATAATTCAAAAGATTTTTAGCCGTGACAGTGTACGAATAGTAAACGTAACTTGTCTTGACAACAATTCTTTGCCTATCCCATTTGCGACTGTTCAACTGAATAGAAAAAACAAAGCCACAATCGGCACAATTACAGACACCGCAGGACAGGCATCTTTTAAAATTACTAAAAATGAAACACCTATTAAGATTATAACATCGTCCATAGGCTTTAACGGGAGACAAGTAATAATTGACAGTTTGTCAAGCTATGAGATTAAAATCCTTCACACTAAAAATGAAATGCTTGACAAAGAATTAAATAATGGAGAAACCTATGTGTACGAAATTGAGGAGTTATCAGAAGACTTAATTTCAATGCGACCAGAGAATTCAAGAGAACGATTTAGAAAATATAGAAAGAAACTCTAAGCAAAGCAGCAGCTAACATTTAGACGGATAGCCAAAAGCCCCTGCATACAAGTGAATCAGTAGCCTTAGAACAAGCTAAGAATAAAAGGAATAGGGGCTGTTGGCTATCCGTTGTTCAGCAACGCCGGGCCATACGGAGAGGTTGTATTGTATAGGTGGGTTAGTATAGCTTCTTTGTTGGGTTTTGCTAAGACATTTACTCCGCTTTTGTACTTGTAATGTAAGTAAGATTTCATCTTTGCTGTGTAGGGTAAAATACTTCCCCTACCTGGTTTTGCAGCAGGTGGGTAATGATAAAATATTTGGCAAGAAAACAGACAGTTATTGTGTGGAATATGATCGTAAAAAGAATACTCTATACCCCCACTCCATACCTCTTTCTTGACGAAAAAAGAAAACTCGGATTAGTAAACAGAATTAAAAAACTAATCATTAAATTTGATATCACTAATGATGAATTAGGTATTGCAACTATTTGATTTATAATGACTTAAATTCACGTTAGTCAGAATGCTATTTGAGACCCTCTACAACTTTGAAGTAACAAAAAATAATTTTGACAAAGTTATCTAATTAGCTAACTTTGCTCAGTGGGACAAAACTTCATTCGACACATATTTTATTACAAACATTACTTTCTGGAGTTCTTTGACTAACAGACAGAAGATGTTCAAAGGAAGTTCAACTGGACATTAGAACTCATTGCCACAATAGACCATTTGCCTAAGAAATATTTTCAACACATGGAGGGAACAGTGGGCCTGTATGAAATTCGGGTCGAAGTTGGAAGTAACATTTTCAGAGCCTTCGCCTTTTTCGACGAAGGACAATTAATAGTGGTGGCTAATGGTTTTCAAAAGAAAACTCAAAAGACGCCTAAGAATGAAATCGAATTAGCTAAGAAAATAAAAAAGGAGTACTTTAATGAAAAAGACAAAAAATAAAAACCTGACTTCATTTGCTGACCATCTTGACAAACAGTATGGAAAAGTTGGTACAGCAAAAAGAGATACTTACGAACAAGGGCTCGAGGCATTTAAACTTGGTGTGCTTATTCAAGAAATGCGGGAGAAACAAAACTTGACACAGGAACAGCTTGCTCTAAAGTGTGGCACGACAAAATCTTACATTTCACGAATTGAAAATAATGCCAGCGATATTCGTCTTTCAACACTTATGCGTATTGTAAAAGAAGGGCTTGGCGGACATCTGAAATTGAGTGTGGCTTACTGACGACTGGCACGAACCGCTAACAATTAACCGCATACCCAAAAACCCTTGCCAAGAAGCAAGTCAGTATCCTTTGAACCAGTTATCATAAAACGAATTGGGGCTGTTGACTATCCGTTGTTTAACCACACCGGGCCATACAGAGTAGTGGTGTTATAAATGTGGTATATTATAGCTTTTTTCTTAGGTTTTAGCAAGACATTCACATCCCTTTTGTGTTTGTGGAGCATGCAAGATAAAGTGATTATTGTAACAGGAATAAAGATTCCCTTAACACGATTTACTACAGTTCGCAAAGGAAAATAATGGGCAAGAAAAAGGCAGTACTAATATGGAATATGATCATATTATGAGTATCTTTTAAATCACCTTTTGATACATTTTTCCAAACGAATAGTCAGACCGCTGATCAGTAAAAAGGATTAAAAAACATATTGCTGAATTTGAAATCACTATTTGTGCTTAGGGATGTCAGATCATTATTTCACATTCCCTTTTTGATATTGTTTAAAAATTTTACAAGCTAAAAATACATGGATAAATTAAATTTGCAGCGCAAAAAAGTGAAATGAGGAGAACCATAAAATATTATCGCATAATTTGGCTCAAACACGACCTGCCTGCAGGTCTTTCAGTTTTCCTAGTTGCGCTTCCGCTTTGTCTGGGTATTGCTTTGGCTTCAGGTGCTCCTCTTTACGCAGGACTTTTATCGGGTATAATTGGTGGTCTTGTAGTTGCACTCATTAGCGGTTCGCAGTTGTCAGTATCAGGGCCAGCTGCTGGTTTAACTACTTTGGTTGCAGCTTCCATCATTTCGCTTGGCGACTATAGCGTTTTTTTACTCGCCGTTATGGTGGCAGGTTTGTTTCAATTCATATTAGGCATTTTAAAACTTGGTGCTATTGCCAATTATTTTCCTTCCTCAGTTATAAAGGGCATGTTGGCGGCCATCGGTATAATACTTGTTTCAAAACAAATTCCTTTGGCATTGGGTTATGACCAGCCAGACTTTTGGACAAGTGGCTTTGTAAACTTGTTTTCTGCTGACAATTTCCTTGGCAATTTGAGCAGTTTCAGTCATCACATCACAAGAGGGGCAATTTTAATTACAGTTATTTCCTTAAGCATTCTCCTTTTACTACAGCAACCATTTGCAAAAAAATTAAAGGTAATTCCCGCACCACTTTTAGTTGTAATGGTGGGCATCATTACAAATATTTTTTTCTCAAATGCGGCTTCCGATATGTCCCTAAAACCAACTCAATTAGTTAGTATACCATCCAACATATTTGCGAGTATTACTTTTCCAGACTTTTCAAAATTATTTACGGTAACAGAAGTTTGGAAGAACGGTCTTATCATTGGCATTTTGGCTACTTTAGAAACCCTGCTTTGCGTAGAGGCTGTTGATAAACTTGACAAACACAATCGCATAACTCCAGTTAATCGTGAGCTCATTGCACAAGGAATAGGGAATATGACTTGCGGACTTTTAGGGGCCATACCAATGACTGCTGTTGTGGTAAGAGGCGCAGCCAATGTGGATGCTGGTGGTCGAACAAAACTTGCTGCTTTCACGCATGGCCTATTTCTTTTACTAGCAGTATTATTTGTACCATTTGTATTAAACAAAATTCCTTACGCCTCGCTAGCTGCAATACTTCTTATAACAGGCTTCAACCTTACAAAACCAAAACTTTTTCTCAATATGTGGAGTTTGGGATGGAAACAATTTATTCCTTTTCTAATTACTGTAGTCGTTATTCTTCTAACAGATTTATTGATTGGCGTAAGCATCGGACTTTTAATTTCAATTTATTTTATCGTTCGAAATAATTTCAAAGCAGAGTATAAAATTACAAAGTCAACACAACTCGGCGTAGAAGCCCATTACATCAAACTCAACAGCAATGTTACTTTTTTAAATAAAGTTAATTTGCGTAAAACTTTAGACGAAATACCGGAGTACAGCGTACTGACTATTGACGGTAGCGAATGTAATTTCATTGATTACGACATTTTAGAAATCGTAAGTGAGTATCACAGCAAAGCACAGGATAGACATATAGAACTGCACTTAGAAGGAATTGAAAAAGTTAATATAACGGCAGTGCATTAACAAATGTGAGGGGCTGCCACCAAAAGCGTTTTTGAACTTATATCATAACTAAGATTTCATGGTTTTTGTATATAGTGCAAAGCTTCCTCAGCCCTATTGTACTGTAGTGGGGGTAATGACAAAATTCAGCAATAACTTAAAGTCTTCTTGATGAATTTTAGAGCAAAGAGAGTGTCGTATAAACCACCATTCAATTCATTTTGTTAATCAAAAATGAAAACTCAGATTAGTGAACAGCATTAAAAAACAAATCGCAAAATTTGAATTCACAAATGTTGATTTAGGTATTGCACCTAATTAATATACAATCGCTATTTTTTATCTAAGTTAGAATAGGACTGCAACCTTTCAAAATTCAAACGAAGAACACTAATTCGGGAAATTCTATATAAATTTGAACCATCCTTTTTTGACAAATGAATAAACTTTATATATATATCTGACATCATTAAACTTTGTGAAACACATAAGGTTAAAAGTCTTTACGCATTTGGTTCAGTTTTGACAGACAATTTTAATAAAGAAAGCGACATTGACCTAATCGTAGATTTCTCAAATATTGAAGTTGAAGATTATGCCGACAATTATTTTGACTTCAAATTTTCACTACAATACATCCTAAAAGGCCAATAGACCTTTTGGAGGAAAAAGCCATTAAAAACCCATATTTCAGACAATCCATTCACCAACAAAGACAAATGGTTTATGGACAATGATATTAAAACCTGGCTTTATGATATTTTGAATGCCATAATGGAAATTGAAAGCTTCTCCAAAGACAGCATAAAGTAGTTTCCGAAGTATCAAAATGATTTGCGAACTAAAGAGCCGTTGAAAGAAATATAGAAATAATTGGTGAAGCTCTAAATCGTATTTCAAAACGAGACGAAACAATTGTAATCACAAACTCAAGAAAAATTATTGACACTAGAAACAGAATTATTCACGGTTACGACACAGTTTCTTGCGATGCAATTTGGGGTGTTGTAATTCGACACATTCCATTTTTACAAACTGAAATCCAAGCATTATTGGGCGAATAAAAAGGCATACATACAACATTTACCCGCATACCCCCCCTTCATAAAAATCATTCAGTATCCTCACAACCTGTTATCATAATAGGAATACAAGCATTTTTGCCAATAACCTACACAATTTATACAAGCATATTATTCAATATAAAATTTGTGAATTTTTATCTGTACTTACATATAAATTGAGAAGGGTATGATGTTTGACAATGTGCCATTATCTTTACCCCGATAAAAATATTGAAGAAATTTTTTAAAATATCAGCTAGTATCTTGTTGGGACTATTCGGTCTCATCGTTTTGATATTATTACTCATACAAACCAGTCCGGTACAAAATTTCTTGCTAGGTAAAGTTACCTCCCGACTATCAGAAAAGCTACAAACAGAAATTAGCATCAAGCATATAGATCTTTCTTTTTTCAATAAAATGGATATGGAAGGAGTAATGTTAAGGGATCAAAAAAAAGACACATTACTCTACGCAGGTGCAGTTAGTGTAAGAATAACAGATTGGTTTTTTGTAAAAGACAATCCTGAAATTCAATATGCAGGCTTGCAGGATGCAGTTATAAAATTAAGACGGACAGATTCGGTTTGGAATTACCAGTTTCTCCTTGATTATTTTGCTAGTGACGAAACCGCAGATTCCACTGCAAAAATTAATCTCAACCTCAAAAAAGTTGATATCAAAAATTTAGTCATTTTGCAGGATGATGGTTGGTATGGTCAAAAAATGTTGGTGAAAACTGGAAGTCTTCTACTAGATGCAGATTCCATCAATTTCAACATCCCTGCTTTTTATATTAAGTCAATAGATGTAGATAAACCCTATTTTGAAACTTATGCATACAAGGGAAATAAGCCGCCATCTGTCAAAACAAATTCCATTGTAAATGACAGTTCACATCACCTCAATCCAGGAAATATTTTTGCTCAAGTACAAGCATTAAATATCAGTCGAGGTATGATGGTTATCAAAAATGAAAATGCCCATCCACTACCCCACTTATTTGATGGAGCAGATATCGAAATTTTAAAATTGGATGGAAATTTTAAATCAATTACATTTTTAAAAGACACCATCAAAGCACAAGCTACTTTAACCGCCAAGGAAAGAAGTGGACTTGAAATAAAAGAGTTTAAAAGTAGTGTCACTATTACTCCAGCTATCATGGCATTTGATAGTTTAAAAATACGCAGTTCTAAAAGCTCAATAGGCAATTATATATCGCTAAATTATAAAAGCTTTAATACTGACATGGCAGACTTCCTGAATAAAGTAACCATTCGATCCAGTATAAAAAATGCTACCATCCATTCAGATGATATTGCCTACTTTGCTCCAGCACTTAAAAATCTCAATCAGTCCATAATATTTAGTGGCGATGTAAATGGCATAATAACTGATTTTACCGCAAAAAATCTTGATATTAAAAATGCCACAGGGTCCAACATATCTGGAGAGCTTACTATGAAAGGCCTGCCAAATCCAGATAAAACAATTATTCAACTAGACAAAGCATTCATTTCAACCAGTATTACGGATATTGGAAGATACCTACCAGCTGTAAATGATATTGCTACTCCAGACCTAAAAGCATTAGGAAAATTTACATTCAATGGAAGCTATACAGGTAGTTTTAAAGACTTTAAAGCTGATGGCTTATTGAGTACCGCTTTAGGAAATATAAAAACAAATGTTTCAATGGCATTTCCTACAAATAAAGAACCTACTTATGAAGGATTTGTAAACAGTAGTCAATTTAACCTAGGAAAATTTTTAAACATTAAAGGCATAGATTATGTAAGTTTTGATGGTGAAATAAAAGGCAGCAGTTTCCTTTTGGATAAAATAAAAACATCATTAAATGGAAATTTTACTTCTTTCACCTACAATGGATATAACTATGAAAATATTCACTTTAATGGAGATATTCAAAAGAAAAAAATTAATGGAGAACTCACAACAGAGGATCCAAACTTTAGCTTCACCAGTAGTGTAGAAATAGACCTTACAGGATTAGAACCTCGTTTTAATTTATTAGGCGATCTTGCTTTGGCACGTTTAAAAAATTTACACCTTACAAAAGATGATTATGAATTTTCAGGTTTGTTTGACCTCAATTTTCAAGGCAGTGATATCGATAAATTTTTGGGTAGTGCAAAAATCCTGAATGCCAGTTTACTACACAATAAAGAGCGGATAGATTTTGACTCTCTCACCGTTGCGGCATTGCCCGGACTTTATCCCGGAGAAAAAACATTACGCATAGAAAGTAATGAATTCAATGCTTTAGTACAAGGTAGGTACAGTATATTAAGTTTGCCAAACAGTGTACAAGCTTACTTGCACAACTACTATCCTGCATATATAAAAACTCCCGCAAAGGCGGCACCATCAAATCAAGATTTCACATTTAGCGTACAAACAGGAAATTTTGATTACTATGCTCATTTGATAGATAGTAGTTTGTCTGGCATTAACAATGCCTTAATAACTGGCCGTATAAGTAATACAGATTCTGTTGGTTTTAATTTCTTTCTGCAACTGCCTTATGCACGTTACAAAAATTATCAGTTGGCAGATGCAATCATTACGGGAAAAGGTACTAAAGATAGTTTGCTGCTCAATGGTGATGTAGGCAAAATATATTTGAGCGATAGTTTGTATTTTCCAAATACCGAGTTAAGTGTGAAGGCGGCAGATGATCATTCATTGGTGAGTTTACATACCAGTGCCAATACTACCCTAGATGATGCAGTTTTAGAAGCTGATGTATTTACTATGACAGATGGTGTGCGTATAGATTTTATGCCATCATCTTTTGTGTTGAATGACAAAACTTGGCAGTTGGACAAAGAAGGGGAACTACTCATCAAGAAAAATTTTGCACAAGCCACCAACATGCGCTTCTCCCAAGGTTTTCAAGAAATTTCAATTGAGAGTGACCCCAATGAATATACAAACGTAAGTTCATTGGTAGCTAAAATAAAGAACTTAAACCTGGCAGATGTAATGCCCTTGTTTCTACAACAACCGGTTATAGAAGGTGTAGCAGATGGGGAAATATTTCTTCGTGATTTTTATGGTAAATTTAAAGTAGAATCAGATTTAAAGGCAAGTCAGTTCAGATTAGATAATGACTCTGTAGGGCTTGTAGGCATAAAAGGAAAATACAATAGTGAAAATGGAAAAGTATCATTTGATGTAATATCTAATAATGATAAATATATTTTTAGTGCAGATGGTTTTTATAATTTGAAAGATAGCACAGGTATGCCACTGCAAACAAATATTAAACTCAACAACACAAGTATTTCTTTATTAAACAATTTTTTGGGTAATATTTTTTCAGATATTTCGGGTTTAGGCACTGGCAATATTTCCATATCAGGCAAGCCGGATGCTCCACAACTTCTTGGGAAAGTAATGCTACATCAGGGAGCACTCACAGTTAATTATACACAGGTAAGATACTCTATAGATTCAGCAAATATTGAGTTTACAGATCAGGGAATTGATTTTGGCAAGTTTACCATTAAGGATACATTGGGCAATACAGGTACTGTAGAAGGCATGTTATTTGAAAAAGGATTTAAAAACATGCGTTTCAATTTTCAAATGCGTACGCCTCAAATGCTGCTGTTAGATACCAAAGCTAAGGACAATCCGCTATTTTATGGAAGAGCAATTGGCAAAGCAACATTGAGTTTTACCGGACCTATTGAAAATATGTATATGTATATTAAAGGAGAAGTAACCGATAGTAGTCATATCTATAAACCAAACTCTGTAAGTAAAGAAAGTGCAGATGCAGATTATATTGTATTTAAGCAATATGGAACAGAACAAACCACAACTTCTTCCAGTGCCAATAAACTCAATATTGATTTGGAACTTACTGCCAATAATAAAGCCCAGATTGATGTTATTTTAGATGAAATAACTGGTGATCGTATTGAAGCACGTGGCAATGGCACACTTAAAATAAATATTCCTGCACAGGGTAATTTAACCATGAATGGTAGGTATAATGTAGAGGGAGGAAAATATAATTTTAGTTTCCAAAGCATTGTAAGACGACCATTTAATCTAACAGAAAATAGTGGTAGTTATATAGAGTGGAGGGGAGATGCCTCTGATGCAGATGTAAATGTGAAAGCCAGTTACAAAGCCGAAAAGGTTAATATTGGAGATTTGATTAATTCAGCATCATTTGAATCTGGAAGCGCTGCCAGAAGCGCAAAAGAAAACGTATATGTAGAAGCACAACTTACAGGAAAATTATTGAAACCGGACATCAAATTTTCTTTCAAATTTGATGAAAATTCTGTTTTAAACAATGATGATAACTTCCAAAGTTTCCTTAAAACTAGATTGTTGAATAATGAAAATGAAATGCTGAAACAGGTTACTTGGCTCATTGTTTTCAATGCTTTTGCTCCATACCAAGGTGTAACCAATAGTGCAGAATTACTTACATCTACCAGTGTAAATACTATCTCTCAAAAAATTGCAGGAGTATTAGACAATGCCATTTCAAATGCATTGCAACTGCTGGGTCTAGACCTTGATCTGGGTACTAGCTTTTATAACAGCAATAGCCTTTATGGTACAAGTGGTACAAGTACAACACTTGACCGCCAGCGTGTGGACTTAAAACTAAATAAGAGTTTATTAGATGGTAAAGTTGTTATCACTTTTGGTGGTGATATAGATATAAACTGGGGTGCCACATCTACAGTACAAACCA
Source organism: uncultured bacterium (assembly GCA_964293305.1). Taxonomy (GTDB): domain Bacteria; phylum Bacteroidota; class Bacteroidia; order Chitinophagales; family Chitinophagaceae; genus CALAGJ01. The sequence continues at coordinate 14,081 of CAXYYO010000008.1, forward strand.
ATAAAGTGCAATGGCTACCAGACCTATCTGTACAAATAGTACTCAGCCAAGATAGAAGACTGCGTGCCATCGTGTTTAATAGAAGCAGTTTTGATGTAAACGGGGGTGCATTGGGTAGAAGAAACAGACAGGGTGTTAGTATTTCTTATAGTAAAGATTTGGATAATTTTGAATACATATTTACAAAGGAAAAAAAGGGAACCAAACAATAAATCAAATCTTTAAGTAATATTGGTTGAGCAAGTTCTGTAAGTAAAATGTATAATCAAAAAATGAATGTAACACAAATTCAAGTGCATACATAAGATGAGCTCAATTTATTTTAAGTAAAAGAAATATTAGATTAAATTTCAATTTTGTCATGGATATAATGGAATGATCTAAGCACTAAAACTTTATAAATTGTATCGTAATAAGGATGATAAATAATTGTTTTGAATCAATTTTTTTCTTGAACTTACAATTGGATAAAATTTCAAAGTCCCAAAATTTCAAATCCAACGTGCCTAAGCTTGTGAGGTTTATTAATCTAAAAAATCAAAAACAGTTACCATAGATCTATGGTATTTCTGAATGAAAAGACAAATAATCCTATTTCTTTCGAAATAATTAAAAATTAGAAACATTTTAATTATTGAATATCAGTCTGTTACAACGGTGCGATAAAATTAATGTGATTTTTACTTGTTTTATCTAATAGAGATACTCACATTTGCAACCCAAAAATAAAGTGCCGGGATGGCGGCACAAAAAATTAAAAAGAATGAGTAAATTACATTTCACCACGAAGCATGCGAACGAGGCTACTGTACAGCGTAATTGGTACGTTGTGGACGGCACCAATCAAACCGTAGGCCGCATGTGCTCACGTATTGCAGCAATACTGCGTGGCAAAAACAAAGCCTACTACACTCCACACGTAGATTGTGGAGACTATATCATCGTAATCAATGCCGATAAAGTTGTTTTTACCGGTAATAAGATGGAAGAAAAAATGTATCAAAATTATAGTGGCTATCCAGGTGGTTTAAAAGAAGAGGCTGCTAAAGATTTAATTCGTCGTAGACCAGAAGTTGTGGTAGAGCGTGCAGTAAAGGGTATGCTACCAAAAAACAGATTAGGTCGTAAGATGTACAAAAAGTTGTTTGTGTATGCAAGTGCCAATCACTCGCATAGTGCACAACAACCTAAAGAATTAAAATTTTAAAACATTCGCCAGCTTATCATAAGCAAAGCGTATAAATACAAAAAATGGAAAAGCAGATAAATGCAGTAGGCCGTAGGAAAGAAGCTGTAACCCGTGTGTTTCTAAAAAAGGGTGAAGGTGCAATCCAGGTAAACGGTAAAGACTACAAAGAGTATTTTAAACTTCCTTACTTACAAAATCAGGTAGAAGCTCCTTTCAAAGCAATTGATGCTGTTGGAAAATATGATGTAAAAATTAATGCATCAGGTGGTGGAGTAAAAGGACAAGCAGAATCAGCAAAGCTGGGCATTGCACGTGCCTTACTTGAAGTAGACCCTGAATTTCGTCCTGCACTCAAAGCTGGTGGATTACTAAAACGTGACCCACGTGGTGTAGAACGCAAGAAGTTTGGTCATAAAAAAGCACGTCGTAGCTACCAGTTCTCTAAACGTTAATACTTGTTTAATTTCTCTAAGCTTTTTAAAAGCAGGGAATTACAGATTCATAAAATTGTTCATCGCTATCTCAGATAGCTAAAAGCATAAAAAATTACAATGGAAAATAACACTTCACTGCAACAGCAATTATTAGATGCAGGCGTTCATTTTGGCCACCTGCGTAAGAAGTGGAACCCTAAAATGTTGCCTTATATTTTCGCAGAAAAGAAAGGCATTCATATCATTGATTTAAACAAAACAGTTGACAGCCTACAGGAAGCATCTGCAGCACTTCGTCAAATAGCACGTAGTGGTAAAAAAATCATGTTTGTTGCCACAAAAAAGCAAGCAAAAGATATTGTTGCAGAATGCGCACAGCGTGTTAATATGCCTTACGCCACAGAGCGTTGGTTAGGAGGTATGCTTACCAATTTCAATACTGTTCGTAAGAGTGTAAAGAAAATGCAGAGCATTGAAAAAATGCTGAATGACGGTAGTGCAGAAAGCCTTACAAAAAAAGAGCGCCTTACTTTAAGCCGGGATAAAGATAAAATGGAAAAAGTATTGGGTGGTATTGCTCAAATGGGTCGCTTACCAGCGGCATTATTTATAGTTGACATTGGCAATGAACATATTGCATTAGCAGAATCCAAGCGTTTAGGAATTACCACATTTGGAATGGTAGATACCAATTGTGATCCAAATAAAGTTGATTTTGCCATTCCTGCAAATGATGATGCAACAAAATCAATTGCAATCATTACAAACTACATCACAGCAGAAATTGCAGCGGGATTAGCAGAGCGTCAGGCTTCCAAAGATGAAGATACCGACGATTCTGTAAATGAAAATGAAAACAGCGCAGCACGCTTTCAAGCAGAAGCAGAAGCAGAAGGTGGACGTGGTGGTAGAGCAAGAGGTGGTAATCAGCCAAAACGCAGAGTACCAAACAGCCGCAGACCCGCAGGTGGTGGTATGGCTCCAAAAAAATAATTTTCAATTCTTTTGATATGGGCCACTATTCTACAGAGTAATGGCCCTTTTTTTTTCAAATAATTAATTATAAAAATTAAATAGCAGATAATGAGTACAACAGTAGCTATTACAGCAGCAGATATTAATAAACTTCGTCAGGCCACAGGTGCCGGTATGATGGATTGTAGAAAAGCTTTAACAGAATCAAATGGAGATTTTGAAGCTGCCATTGATTGGTTACGCAAACAAGGGCAGAAAGTAGCTGCAAAACGCAGCGATCGTGAAGCCAAAGAAGGTGTAGTTATTGCAAAAACAAATGCAGAAAATACAGTTGGTTTTATCGTTTGCGTAAGTTGCGAAACAGATTTTGTAAGTAAGAACGCCGACTTTGTTGCCTTTGGCCAATCTATTGCCGATGCAGCTGTGAGCAATAATGTAAAAAGTTTAGAAGAACTAAATGCGTGTACCATCAATGGATTAACAGTATCTGATTTAGTAAATGATAAGCTGGCATCCATAGGTGAAAAAATTGGTATTACACGTTTTGAGCGCATCGAATCACCTTATGTATCTTCATATATACATGGAGCAAATAGAATGGGCGTTTTAGTTGGGTTTGATAAATCTACCGTAGATGCAGGTAAAGATATTGCTATGCAAATTGCAGCCATGAATCCAATAGCTGTAGATGAAAAAAGTGTATCTACTGAAACAATTGAAAGAGAAAAAGCAATCATCATTGATCAAATGAAACAAGATCCTAAAATGGCAGGCAAGCCTGATGAAATGCTAAACAAAATTGCTGATGGCAAAATGAATGCTTTCTTTAAAGAGCAAACATTAACTGCTCAGGCATTTGTAAAAGATGGTTCTAAATCTGTAGCAGATTATTTAAAAGAAAGTGGAAACTTAACCGTTCAATCTTTTAAGCGTGTGGCTATAGGTTAATAAATGATTATTTCAAAGATAAAGCTGCCTCATGGGCAGCTTTTTTTATATCAAAAGCAGCATTTTTATATCATTCCTAGAAATAAATACTGATGATGCAGTTGACTTTGTTATTAAAAGCTGAATGGCAATATAGATAGGTCTTGTAGTATAATTTTTGGGTGTAAAATAGTTAGCTATCTAGTGGTCAAATATTTGTTCTCAGGTCCATAAGTAAACAGCGTTTCGGCTTTGAAATAAAAATAAAGTGTAGAATCTGAGATAAATGTATCTAATAATACGATGTTTTTTATAGGCATCTATTTTACGGAGTACATCCCCTTATCTTTGTTGCCTCTTTATGAAATTCTATAATCTACTTATAAAATATCGATTCTGGCTGAGCATTATTGCCATTGTGGTTGCAATAGTCTTAAATATCTTAGGAACTGATTTTTGGCCGGTATTCCCATTATATCTTCTCGGACTGCTAGGTTTATTCAGTCATTTTTTTATAGGCCCCATGCGTCTCATTCAAGAGCCGATGGAGCAGGGCAATATGGATGAAGTTGAAAAGATTTTAAATGGCATTTGGTTTCCCAATTTGCTGTATAAACCAATACGTTCCACCTATTTTACCATAAAAGGGCAACTAGCAATGGCACGTCAAGACTTTGACACTGCGGAAAAACATTTAAAAAAGAGTAGTGAACTAGGCGCTCCAATGCCCGAAGCCGAGGGTGCAAACAAATTACAATTAGGTATGATGGCCATGCAAAAAGGAGATTTGAAATCAGCAGAAGCCAATATTAGGGCAGCTTTGAGAGTTGGCCTTGCAGATAATGAAAGTTTGGCCATAGCCTATCTCAGTATGTGTCAGATATTCATGAATAAAAGAGAATTTAGGGCTTCAAAAGATTTTTTCCGAAAGGCTAAAGCCTGCAAACCGACTAACAAACAGGTTACAGACCAAATAAAAGAAATAGAAAAATATATTTCCAGAATGCCCGGTTAGTTTGTATATCCCGATTATATCGTCAAAAAAATATTCAGTATTCATCATCTCATAATTTAAACTCATGTCATTAATTGTTGTAGGAACAATGGCTTTTGATGCTATAGAAACGCCTTTTGGCAAAGTGGATAAAATCATAGGAGGGAGTGCAACTTATGCCGCCTATGCAGCCAGTCATTTTGTAAAACAAGTGCAACAAATTTCTATAGTAGGTAATGATTTTCCTTTGGAAGAAATGGAACTATTGCGCACCCGTGGTGTAGTGTTAGATGGAGTGGAAATAGTACCAGATAAAAAATCATTTTTCTGGAGTGGACGCTACCACATGGATATGAATACCAGAGATACCTTAGTTACTGATTTAAATGTATTGATGGATTTTAATCCAAAAATACCAGATTCATATCAGGGGGCTGAATTTTTGATGTTGGGTAATTTAATGCCAAAATTACAAATTCAGGTTATCAATCAATTGGAAAAAAGACCTCGGCTTATCATTATGGACACCATGAATTTCTGGATGGAGACAGCAATGGATGACCTGATGGAAGCAATACAACGAGTAGATGTATTACTCATAAATGATAGTGAAGCAAGACAACTCAGTGGAGAATTTTCATTAGTAAAAGCCGCTAAGAAAATTTTAAGCATGGGACCTCAATATCTTATCATAAAAAAGGGAGAACATGGAGCATTATTATTTGATGAACATCATGTGTTTTATGCACCAGCACTACCTTTAGAAGATGTGTTTGATCCAACCGGTGCCGGCGACAGTTTTGCAGGAGGATTTATTGGACACATAGCCAAAACTCGTGATGCATCTTTTGAAAATTTAAAAACTGCTATAATTGTAGGAAGTGCTATGGCCAGTTTTTGTGTAGAAAAATTTGGTGCTACCCGATTAAAAGAATTGACTATGCCCGAAATTAATGATAGGATATCAGCTTTTGTTGATTTGGTAAATTTTGATATTTCAATAGTAGAATAAGATTAAATTTTTATCCATACCAAATAAAAATGGCTGTCAAATGACAGCCATTTTTATTATTTTAAAAAGCTTAAATGCTTAATAACCAAAATTTTGTGTCAAATTTGGATTTGATGATAACGCTATATTTGGAATAGGGAATACAACTCTGAATGCACCAGAAGCAGACTCTCTTTCTTCTACAGGATCATTAAATTTTTCAAACCTTATTAAATCATTTCTTCTCCATGCCTCAAGATATAACTCTCTACCTCTTTCAGCCAGTAGATTGGTTACATTTACTTCAGTGAAGGCAGTTGCTAAGCGAAGTGATCTTAGTTCATTTACGATTTCAACCGGCGTTTCGTCGGAAGAACCACCCCTTAAAACAGCTTCGGCTTCCATCAGTCTTACATCCGCAAAACGGAAGAATACGAATTCATTTTGACTTCCCCATGCACCATCACCAATTGTAGAAGGATTCAGAGGATACTTATTCGTACGAATTCCCCTTCTTTCATCTGAAAAATATAAACTGGCAGTTGATGTAAGAATAAGAGGATTACCACTTCTGTCTTTTAAATCAACAATTGGGTCACCAATTTTTCCAGTCGCTGGACCTCTTTGTTGACCAACTAAAAATCCTGTACGTGCTCCAGTTAAGTCAGTGTAACCCGGCAAATCAATACCTCTTCGAGTATCATTACTTTCAAAGCTATTGTAAAAATCTGAGAGTGTGGTAAATCCATTCCAACTACCAGGTGTCATATTATAATGAAAACCCATAGAAGTGTACCATCTCATATTAATACCCTGACTATTCTGACGAACAAAGATACTTTCAGTAGATTTTGAGCCATTCTCCCAAGTGAAATTATCCCAATAACTTGGTGAAAGAGCCAGTTCTGTATTGCTTTGTATAGCATTACACAATTCAGCTACTTTGCTCATATCACTATTACTAAAAGTGTATGGTCCTGCAGGTGCTGCTGCGTCCTGTTGGTAAACGGCTTTGTTCAAATAACATTTCGCCAATAAAAATTGAGCTGCCTCTTTTGTAGCGGCGCCTCTTTTATCTCTGGTAAATGATGGCAAATTTGGAATTACTGCTTCTAATTGTGCAATAATTTGTTCAATTGCCTCTGCCCTTTGAAGTACTGTTGGTAATTCATCTGCAGGAGCATTAGATGGTTTATATTGTAATTGCCCATACATATCAACTACTAAATACCTAAAATATGCATTCAAGAAACTTGCTTCAGCTTGTTCTTGACCTGTCGAATTTTCTGAGAGTAATGCTGAATTGTATAAAGCACCATTTAAGCCATTCCAGAGATTATTCACTTGGTTATGTGATGCATCCCATGTATGTAAATGTAATTTACGCCAAGTACCAAAATCGTCCCAATCCGTACCACGAGTTGGCCCCATTAGTTCGTCAGTGGTATGTTCTTGCATTGCATGAAAATTTTCCTGACCTACAAATTGATTGAGCAAATTATATACTGTACCTAATGTAGGAGGTGTAGGTGCTGCTCCTTCTGGTCTAGGCTCACCAGATTGTGGATCTCTTAATTCAGGTTCTAACTTTGAGCACGATGAAAGTGCTAAACAAGCTGAACTGAATACCAATAAGCTCGCTTTTTGAAAAGTATTCATATGTCTATTTTATTTAAATTTAAAATCCAAGATTTAATCCAAAAGTAAAAATTCTAGAAGGTGGAAAAGCTGTATAATCAAACCCTCTTGAAGGAATTCCATTTATCTGTTTGTCAACATTGATTTCAGGATCCAACCCAGAATACTTTGTAAAAAGTGCCAAATTTTGACCAGATACAAAAATGGATAAAGAACGTATTACCTTATTATTAACATTGAAAGCATAACTAATGTTCGCATTTGCAATTCTTAGGAAATCACCATTTTCGAGAAAACGTGTGGAAACACTGCCCGGATTTATTGGACTTTCTGGACTTTCTGCCACATCATAAGTTACATTTCTGCCATTTCTTAAACTTCCTTTTAGAAACACTGCATTTGCAGTATTATTATACACTTTAAATCCAGTAACCGCATTCATAAATATACTGGCACTCAATCTTCCAAACGTAAATGTATTGGTCAATCCAGCAAAAAATGTTGGCAATGCACTTCCTACTAATTGATCAGCACCACCGTTTTCATATCTTGCATTACCATTTCCATCGTATCCATTAAAAACAGGCATTTTCCATGTAAATAAGGAAGATCCATCAACAATTGTTTGAGCGTAAGCACCAGTTAAACCCTGTCCATTAACCACACCAGTATTTACAACCTGATTAAGATCAACTACCTCATTTTTTTGGAATGTCATATTGTAATTTACATCCCAGTTGAATTTAGAACCAGATATAACTTTAAGATTTAAACTTATTTCTACCCCATTGTTTATTACATAACCCGGTAAATTATCCCACTGATAAGTGCTTGCAGAATAACCTCCAGGAATTGGAGCAAAATAAAGAAGGTCCTTTCTTCTTGTATTAAAGTATTCAACAGTTCCACTTACCTTGCTATTAACAAGAGAGAAATCAATTGCTGCACCCAAAGTTCTTGCTTGTTCCCACCTAAGGTCTGGGTTGCCTTCCCAAACATATACTCTTTGTGGCTCCGTATCATTTGGCCCTTGATACACTTGTGAGTAATCAAGCGGCGCATAATTTGGAATACCATCCTGACTGCCTATTATTCCGAAATTAGCACGAATACTTAAATCATTGAATACACTTCCGAGGGCATCTTGAACGAAGGACTCTCTGAGAATTCTCCATTTAGCAGCAAACGCAGGAAAATAGCCATACTTGTTATTCTCTCCAAACCTAGATGAACCATCACCTCTAAAAGTTCCAGTAAAATAGTACTTTTCATCAATAGAATAGTTAATTCTTAAATATCCTGATTGTAGCTCATTTCTCTGGAAGTCGGGAACACCTGAAATAGTATTTGTAAAGCCATCAAAATCTTTAACAAACGTATCTTCTGGTTTAACAACAGGAGTAGAAAGTCCCCATGCAAACTGGCTGCCATATTCAGATTCAAAGTTTTGATATGAAACACCAGCAACCGCATTCAAAACATGCCCATTAGAAAAAGTTTTGTCGTAAGTTAAATAGGCCTCAGTAAGAATACTTGTGTAGTCTAAATTTTGTCTTGTGGCCCTACCATTATCTTGTATTCCAGTTCCATTAACGTTTCCATTGAAAATAAAAATCTGGCCACCATAAGCACCTGATGGAAGTCTTGGATCTGCAAAAGAATTTCTTTCTGCTTTAGAATTATCATAGCCCAATACTCCTTTCAGGCTTAAACCTTTAGCGATATCATAAGTTAAACTTAAATTACCTAATATACGATTTATGTCGTCCTTGTCATCAAAACGTGCCAACATTTCTGCTGGGTTACGGCTATTATCCCCTGGATCGAAGAAATCGCCATTTTCATCATAAATAGGATATGTTGGGTTGAACTGTAAAGCAGCACCAATCAAACTTCCTTGATAGCCGGCATTATTACTAATTGGTCCGTAACTACTCTTGGTGTTAGAGTAAGTAAGGTTTGTTTCAATTTTTAGTTTATCTGAGAATAATTTCTGCATATAATTACCTCTTAAAGTAAACCTTTTGAGACCAGTATTTTCGACTGTTCCATTTTGGTCATCATATCCACCGCTCAATCTTAAAGAGTTTGATTTTCTACCAAAACCCCAAGAAAGATTATAGCTTTGTTGAATACCGGTACGGAAAATAACATCTTGCCAATCAGTGTTAGCGCCCTTATCAAGATTTGCCACAGCTTCGGAAGCATCTTGTTCAGATGTGCCACCATCAATGTTTGCCTTTTTACTTCCAAGCAGAAAATCTTCTGCATTTAATAAATCATACCTTGAAGCTGTATTTGCAAAACCTGTTGTTGCTGAAAATTGAAAACCTGGATTACCACCTTTTCCATTTTTTGTTGTTACGAGTATTACACCGTTGGCTGCTCTTGAGCCATAAATTGCTGCTGATGACGCATCTTTTAATATAGTGATGCTTTCAATGTCTGCAGGGTTTAAAAAGATTAATGGATTTTTTGCACTTGTGTTTCCTTCAATACCTGAGGCTGTAGCTACTGAGCCTCCACCACCGACAGGTACACCATCTATCACATACAATGGCTCTTGATTTCCACGAATAGATGAAGTTCCCCTAATAGTGATGGTAGGAGCAGCACCAGGCTCACCACTTGAAGGAGTTATTGAAACTCCTGGGGTGCGTCCCTGTATCAACTGCTCAGGAGAGGAAATAACACCCTTATTAAAATCCTTTGTAGTTATTTGTGCTACCGAACCGGTTGCATCTTTTACTTTTCGTGTACCATAACCCACAACTACCACTTCATTCAAACTGGCATTTTGTGTGGTTAATTTAATGTTGCTTAAGTCTCCAGCAGCACTTACTTCCATTGATCCAAAACCAACAGAACTAATAACCAATGTACCACCACTTGGTACAGTAATTTTAAAATTACCATTGGCATCTGTGGCAGTTCCTGTTTTTGTGCCTTTAACAATAACCGATGCTCCGGTTACTGCGGCTCCATTTTCGTCTGTAACTTTTCCTGATACTGTGCTTTGTGACCAACTCACCTGTGCTATTAGTAAGAATAGCGGACTGAGAAGAAGCCATTTCAGCATTTGCTTTGTCGTCATGTTTGAGCAGATTTTAATTTAAAGTGTAAAAATGAATGTGTATAAAAAAAATTTATATTTTGTTTAATCTATTTGTTAAAATATTTCAATAGACCTTAAAAATCCCGTATCCGTTGCACTTATTTCAAAAAATATTTAATAAAAATTTAATCCCAATCCAACTTCTTTAAATAAATCATTAGAAGGGTTTATATATATATGTCTTGTGCAAAAAAATAAGTAAACTGAATTAAATAACCACTAATCAAGCCTATTCGTTAAACTATTTAAACTTGATAAAATTAACAATTTTTGTATAAGAATTGTGTAAAAGTAACACATAAATATTCTACAACGTTTGCGATACTGTTTGCAGTGGAAAATTTTATCCTACTTTTACCTAAATACGTAAAAATGAGAGAAACAATTACACTAAAAAAAATTGCCGAAACACTTAATATAAGTGTTAGTACTGTTTCTAGAGCATTAAAAAACCATCCTGATATTTCCATTAAAACGAGACAAAGGGTAAATGAACTAGCTACAGCACTAGATTATGAGCCAAATGCCTACGCCATTCAACTTAGGACTAACAAGAGCAATATTTTTGGATTGATTGTTCCATCGGTATCGTTATTTTTTTATGATTCATTTATTTCTTCAGTAGAGGAAGAATGTAGAAAAAGTGGATATTCTTTGATCATACTACAAACAAGCGATAACCCTGAAACCGAATTGGACAGTGTTCGTTTATGTAGGCAAAATAGAGTAAGTGGGATATTTGTATGTCTCACCCCTCAAACAAAAAATATAGAACCATTTTTGAAGCTGCCAAAACAAGAAATACCTGTAATATTTTTTGACAAAGTGCCTGATGATGAAGAAACAAATCGTGTCAGTCTTGCAGATAGACAGGCTGCAAGGTTAGCGGCAGAAATTTTATTAGAAAAAAATAAAAAAAATATTCTGGCTATATTTGGAAACGCAGATTTGAGTATCTCAAAACGTAGGCTTGCCTCTTTTGAGGAGTTTATGAATCAAAAAGGAAATGGCATGAAAGTTACTTATGTACATGCCAATAATGCTCAGGAGGCTCATGACATCACAAAAAAATATATTTGTACAAAGAAAAAACCAGATTCCATTTTTTGTATGAGCGATGAAATTCTTACCGGCACCATGAAAGCTATTCAAAATTCAGGTATCAAGATTCCTCAAGAAATGGGTATCCTTTCTATGAGCAATGGTTTTATACCGGGATTATATCATCCTGTGGTGGACTATGTAGAAACAAGTGGTTATAAATTAGGTAAGCTAGCATTTACACAGATGATGGCTTCTGCAAATGGCACTAAACTCAACCAAGAACTCACAGTGGAATGCACTTATATTCCAGGTAGTTCCTTGTAAAAAAAAATAGAAAATTAAAAAAGAGATTTTATACAGCAAAGCTTTCGCCACAGCCACAAGTACGACTGGCATTTGGGTTTTTAAAATGAAAGCCTTTGCCCGACAGGCCATCAGAGAAATCTAATTCAGTATTTACTAAATATAAAAAACTCTTTAAGTCTGTTACTAAACGGGTACTATCCACCTCAAAAACCTGATCCATGGGTTTCAAATCATTATCAAAGTCTAATTGATAGGTTAAGCCAGAACAACCACCACCCACTACTGAAATTCGTAAAAAATAAGTAGCATCATTTTCTATACCTGCCTGCTGCATTAAAGATTGTATTTTCTTTTTTGCTTTCTCAGTAATGGTTACACTGTTGTCTATATGTGTCATGACGCTGGTTTCATTGCAAAAATAGAACAAAGCTCTTAGATAATGTTTTCAAGTTTGGCTATTGCCTTAGATATAACACTTATTGTCGTTTCAATATCAGTTTCTGTTGTGTATCGGCCCAAACTAAAACGTATAGAATTCTTAGCATCTATATCATTTAAACCCATTGCTTTTAAAACATGGCTTGGTTGGGGTAAAGCAGATGTACATGCTGAACCCGATGCTACAGCAATTCTATTGCTTATGCTACTTAAAATTCTGCCGGGTACAATTTGCGTGAAGCATATATTTGAAACATGGGAAATTCTGTTTGAAGTATACCCATTTATATAAGCATGCAGATTTTTCAAGATATTGTCTTCAAGATGATTTCTTAATTGATAAATTCTTTTTGATTCATCTCCTATATAATTTAACGCTAAAGCACTAGCGGCACCAATACCCACTATTGCCGGCACATTTAGAGTACCGCTTCTGAATCCTCTTTCGTGACCACCGCCATGCAATAAAGCTGATACATTTACCCTTGGATTTTTCCTTTTAAGATACAATATACCTGCCCCTTTTGGTCCATATAATTTGTGGGCACTAAAACAGAGCATGTCAATTTTCGAAGTTTCTACATTAACAGGAATTTTACCAACCGCCTGTGTGGCATCACAAAAAAAAGTTATATTATGAAATCTGCAAATTTCTCCAATGGCTTCTACAGGATGTTTAACTCCAGTTTCATTGTTTACATACATTAATGCAACCATCAAAGTATCTTTTCTAATCAGTTGCTTTAATTGCATTAAATCAATTTCTCCATCATTATTTACTGGAAGTAGCGATATTTCAACCCCTTTCTTTTCTAAAAATGTACATGTATCAAGCACAGCTTTGTGTTCAGTAACACAGGTGATGATATGCTTTTTTTCTCCTTTATAGTATGCATATAAACCTTGTATGGCAAGATTTATAGATTCAGTAGCACCTGAAGTAAAAATGATTGCTTCTTTTGTGGCATTAATAAGTGCTGCCACCTGTTCTCTGGCCAAATCTACGGCTGCTGCAGCTTGCCATCCGTAGGCATGGTTACTACTAGATGCATTTCCAAATGATGTTGTAAACCAGGGTATCATTTTTTCAAGTACCACATGATCAACTGGAGTTGTAGCGTTGTAGTCTAAATAAATAATTTCTTTCATCCCTGTGTAAAAGTAAAATGTCTTTTGCATTTTGACGAATATTGCAAATACGATTTAAAATTATGAAACAGGTAGAACATATTGGTATTGCTGTAAAAGATTTAAAAGCCAGCATTGCAGTTTATGAAAAGTTGATGCATACCCCATGTTATAAACAAGAAAAGGTAGAGAGTGAAAATGTTGAAACGGCATTTTTTAAAAGAGGGGAAACTAAAATTGAGTTATTGCAAAGCCTCACAAATGATGGCGTAATAGCAAGGTTTATAGAAAAAAGGGGTGAAGGATTACACCATATTGCTTTTGAAGTAGTGGACATTTACTTAGAAATGGAACGCTTACAAAAAGAAGGTTTTGTATTGCTAAATGAGCAACCAAAAATGGGTGCTGACAACAAATTGATTTGTTTTTTGCATCCAAAACAAACCAATGGAGTACTTATAGAAATTTGTCAGGATAGAGGTGGCTTATAATGCTAATTTATCAACCGCTAATTGTGCAGCTATTTGACTGGCATCTTTTTTATTGTACCCTTTTCCTTCTGATATACGTTCTCCTTCCAGTACAACTGCTATGGTAAAAATGCGTCGACCGGACTCTAATTTTTCTTGAATGGTTTCAAAATCGATGCTTTTACCATTTTTATTTGCCCAGCCTATTAGCTTATTTTTTAGATTTATGTTTATCAACTCCAGATCATCCATAAATAAGTGGGGAATAATTATACTATTTATAACCCATTTCTTGGTTTTTATATAACCTTTATCCAGATAAACAGCACCGATGATGGCCTCTAATGTATTTCCAAATATTTGGCTGCTTTTTAAAGAAGTATCAAACTTATTGTATTGGGTTAAATTTTTTAGACCCATTTTGAGGGCTATATCATTTAGCTGTTGACGATTAACCATTTTGCTTCTCATTTCAGTAAGAAAGCCCTCGCCTTTGTATGGATATTTTTTAAAAAGATAATCAGCAACTAGGGCACTTAAAACTGCATCACCTAAATACTCTAATCTTTCATTATTTTCACCAGCCAGCTCTTTTACAGAGCGATGGCTTAATGCAGATTCATACAGAGCAATATTGCCAGGCCTAATACCCAGGAAATTAATCAACTGTTTTTTAAAATCCTGATTTTTGGAGGGCGCAAATAGAAGCCGAAAAATTTTCACACGGTCAAGCTATATATTTTTTTACGATAATACAGGCATTATGTCCTCCAAATCCAAAGTTATTATTGAGGGCTGCACGCACAGTACGCTTCTGAGGTTTGTTGAAAGTAAAATTAATCCTACTATCAAAAGCGGGATCGTCCGTGAAATGATTAATTGTTGGTGGAACAATATCTTCCTCTACGCTTTTAATACAAGCTATAGCTTCAATGACTCCGGCAGCACCTAAGCAATGACCCGTCATTGATTTTGTACTACTGATGTTTATGTTACTTAAATGATCACCGAAAATTTCCTCTATTGCTTTTACTTCGGCCGTATCGCCCAAACCTGTAGAAGTGCCATGTGCATTTATGTAATCAATATCATCGGGGCTCATACCTGCATCTTCCAGCGTTAAGCGCATTACATTTTTTGCACCCAGTCCATCAGGATGTGGGGCAGTAATATGGTACGCATCTGCACTAGCACCACAACCAGCTATTTCAGCATAAATTTTTGCACCTCTTGCCAAAGCATGGTCTAAAGTTTCTAGGACCAAAGCACCCGCTCCTTCTCCGAGTACAAAGCCATCTCTGTCTTTATCATAAGGTCTGCTAGCTGTTTCTGGGCTGTCATTTCTTTCACTCAAAGCACGCAAGGCGTTAAATCCACCAATACCGGCATAAGAAACTGCTGCTTCACCCCCACCGGTCACCATTACATCAGCTTTATTAAGCCTCATGTGATATACAGCTTCTATGATTGCATTTGTGCTTGTAGCACAGGCACTTGAAACACAAAAATTTGGACCCAAGAGTCCATGTTTAATTGAAATATGGCCAGCAGCTATGTCTGGAATTAATTTTGGTATAAAGAAAGGTGTAAATCTGGGAGTGCCATCCCCTTTTGCGAAGTCATACACTTCATTTTGAAAGGTTATAAATCCACCAATGCCACTTCCAAAGACAACCCCTGCTCTAGTTGGCACTACATTTTCAACTGAAATACCAGCATCATGAACGGCCTGATCTGCAGCTGCAATTGATAACAAAGTGTACCGATCTAATTTTCGGGCATCCTTTTTATCCATGTATATGTGAGGGTCAAAATTTTTGACCTCACAGGCAAATCGTGTCCTAAACTTTTCAGCATTAAACAAAGTTATTGGTCCAGCGCCTGAAACTCCATTCAACAAGTTATTCCAATATTCTCCTAAGTTATTACCAATAGGGGTTACAGCGCCCATACCCGTAACAACGATTCGCTTATACTGCATATTTAAAATTAGTTCATTGAAAAAAAATCCGCCAATGCAAGAATATGTCCAGCAGAGACGGATTAACTATTGTGCAAGGTTAAAATTACTTGGCGTGCTCTTCTAAATAGGAAATAGCCTGACCTACATTTGTAATAGTTTCGGCTTGCTCATCCGGGATTGAGATGTTGAATTCTTTTTCAAACTCCATAATTAACTCTACAGTATCCAGGGAGTCGGCACCCAAATCATTAGTAAATGATGCTTCTGTAGTTACCTCGGCTTCATCAACGCCTAATTTGTCAATAATAATTTTTTTGACCCTTGATGCGATGTCTGACATTTTTAAAATTTTTGTTCAGCCGCAAAAATAGAATTTTTAGTTAAAAAGCAATATTTCGGTCAATTTTTGTTTTTCACACTTCACACTCCACCCTTTTTTTTATACAGTGCGAGTATATTGGAAAGAAAATATTACATTACCACCCTATGCCACTAAAATTGATTGATCACGGGTCAAAAGAATATCAACAAATGATTGATCTAAGACTTGAATTATTAAGGAAGCCATTGGGTCTCCGATTTTCTGATGAAGAGTTAGAAAAAGAAAAAAAGGATTTTCTTATTGGCTTTTTTGAAGAAAAAAAATTAGAGGGCTGCTGTATGCTTACAGAGACAGCACCCAAAACCCTTCGACTGCGTCAAATGGCTGTAATCAGTGGATTACAGGGCAAAGGAATAGGAAGATCTATCATGCAATTTGCGGAAAATGTAGCAAGAGACATGGGCTATAAAAAGATGAACATGCATGCAAGAAAAAATGCAATCGGGTTTTACGAAAAATTAGGATATAAGGTTTGTGGAATTGAATTCCTCGAAGTAACTATACCCCATTTTATGATGGAGAAAATGCTTTAGTATTTGTGGAATTGAATTACTGATAAAATGGGAAGCATATGATTTTTAAAAAGACATTTATCTTACAATTTGGTACAAAATTTTATTCAATTTATTTTTATATTTCTGTTTATCATCTTCCGTAAATCGGGTAATTCATCAGCGGATACTGGTTCTTTGGGTATAATAAAGAAGGATTTTGTAGAAAAATATAAATGAAAAAATTCCGGGCTTTCATAAAATTTTTGAAACTGAGCCCATTCCCATCTCATTTCTCCTCTATCGTTTTCTAATAAAATTCTATCGTCCGAAAAAGAAATAGAGAATTTTTCCTGAAATGTGTTAGCACGTTTGTAAATACTCCATGGTAAAATGAACCAACAAGATAGAATAAAAAAAAGCCATATAATACTTCCCAACAAAAATGGTTCAGGTCTGATTGTACCTGTGAAATAAAGTATTGCAGATAATATGTCAAAAGCAAGAATGATGATTAACGTTATCTTAATATCAGTTTGCCAAATAAAATGAAAACGTAATGCCTGTATGACCTTTTTTTTATCATAAGAAAATGAAAAACGAATCATGCTTTTTTATTTTTTACCTCCAAGATCTTGCAAATTAAGTGACAAATTCTCCAATACTTTTCCATCAATACCTAAAAATTCAATTTGTAGCTTTCTCTGCTTCACAGGGCCAGAAAAACTAATTCTTGCAAAGTTTTGTTGGTCTATTTCTTGGCCAACCCTATAAGGACTACTTTTTTCCGGTTCTCTAGTGATGCCAATTCCCGAAGTCAAGGGTGAGGCAGTTATGTCGTATAGTGTGTATTTGCCGGGCCGTTCCGACTTTATTATTTCACTGTGATGCCTGTCTCCTGTAAGAAACAATAAGCCTTTGATTCCCTGTTGGTCTATGAATGACATGAGGTCCTCGTATTCAGCACTAAAGTGCTTAAAACAATCATAGGGATTGAGTGGGTTCAACACTTGGCTGCCATTTACAATAAATCTAAAACTAATGTTTGGATTGTTATTACTTTGTAACAATGAATTCTTTAACCAAGTCATCTGTTGTTTACCAAACATTTGCTTTTCGGTATTTGGTTTCCCATTTATACTGTCGGCCATATCATCATTACTTCTAAATGATCTGTCATCCAACAGAAAAAAGTCTACATCATTCCAAGTAAAATGAGTATAAATGCCTTGCCCATTTTCACCATATGCATTGTTGCCCCAGTAATTCCTAAATACTTCGCGACTTGCTGATTTTAATACGTAGTTACTTCCTGCGTCATTTGGTCCAAAATCGTGATCATCCCAAATTGCCATTTGTGGCATAGCTTTTAATAAAGGTTGTAATATAGGTTGCGCCCTTTCTCTACCAGCTCTGTAATTTAGACCCCATTCACTAAAATAATCAGGCACACGGGTATACCAATTATCACCCAACCATAACATAAATGCTGCATTTTCATTAGCCATAGTTTTAAAAATAGAGCTATCCCCACCATAGCTTTTACCTTGAATCCTATCATACTCCGGCTGGTTGAAATAAGAACAACTACCTGCTATAAAGCTAAAATCTGGAACAGGAGTGCGCCATTGCCAAAAAGTTTGTGTTGTAAAATTGCCAGTTGCTATTACTTCTCTTTTTTTTCGACCTGCTACAATGGTATAACTATATTTTGTTTGTGGAGATAAATTGGCAATTAAAAATTTTACAATATAGTGTCCATAATTATTTATAATTTCTACTGACCCGTCAAGGGTAGGTTCATCCATACTAACAATAGATTTTTTATCATTACCCTCTACTAATGTTGGAGCAAATTCAATAACCAAATTTTCTGGCCTTTGAGAAAACTCTGCCCATATAGTGGCAGTCCGTAATTCTACAAAACCAAGCATAGGACCAGATACAATTTCAGCATTTTGAGCTTTTACTGATGCCACACTGAGGCAAAAAATCAGACCGTAAGCAACACAATTTTTTATTAAATTCATATCTTTAAGTTTAAACTGCAATAAATTTATATTTTCAGATTGGTACATTTAAAAAATCAAATGCAAATAAATTCAAAACTTATTAAATGACAATGAATCAATCATTTAAATTGATTTTTATGTGTATGGAAATGCTATATATAAATATTTATTAACTATTATATAATATTGAAGTAAAAAACGCTTTTTTGTTTTGCAATTTATTAAATTTATTTACTGAATGGCTTTGAGATTAAAATTAGATATGGACACAGTTGCAGAAGATTTTTTTGCAGATACTTATCTATTGGGTCTTATGACCATAGCAAAAGATTATAAAATCTCCCTTGCACTCAATCGCAGTTTAGCGCTTGATTTAAGATTAAAACCAGACCTAGAAATTAAACTCAACCGTAGAAGTCGTTTTTACTACTTTGAAGTTCATGAATACCAAGATTATTTCAATAGGATTCAATATTATCTTTACCACAATCAGTACGAAGGGGAATATTTATTGCCAGAATATAAACATTTAGATTATTTACTTCTTATCCGGGGAGAAGGTTTGCTACAACAAGGCACTACTCAGCTAATAAATGTGTTACGGACAATATCAGACGTGCAGCTAGTTGTATCGCTTACTGATGAAAATATTTCAAGTAGAAGTAATCTGGTTTTTTAAAATCCACATCCAAAATAGAAGATTTTATCAATTTCTTTACACTTTATTACTCCAAAAATAACCTCTAAAAATTAGGTCCATTGAAGGCTTTAGAGTAGTGAAATGTTAAATTCTAAAAGCATTTCCTTACTTTTGCGCCACTTTTAAATCAAAAATCTATTAAACCGATGGACAAAATCTTGTTTTATGCCGTTCCGGCGATGGGAGTTTTAGGTCTCCTCTACACATTTGTAAAGTTCAATTGGGTATCTAAGCAGGATGCCGGCACTGAACACATGAAAGTAATCAGTAATTATATTGCCGAAGGTGCAATGGCCTTTCTGAAAGCAGAGTGGAAAATATTGGGATATTTCGTAGTTATCGTTGCCTTGTTGTTAGGATTTATGTCCAGCACAAACCCCAATAGTCACTGGTTAATTGCTGTTGCCTTTGTAATTGGTGCAGTATCAAGTGCTACTGCTGGATATATAGGTATGAAAGTGGCCACAAAAGCTAATGTGCGCACAGCACAAGCTGCCCGTACAAGTTTAAGTAAAGCACTCAATGTATCCTTTACTGGAGGATCAGTAATGGGTTTGGGTGTGGCTGGCTTAGCGGTTTTAGGTCTCGGTAGTTTATTTCTTATATTCAAAGCATTTTTTGCCCCTGCGGGAATAGATAGTGCAGAAATGATTAAAACCATTGAAGTATTAACCGGTTTCTCTTTGGGTGCAGAAAGTATTGCACTTTTTGCCCGTGTAGGCGGTGGTATTTATACCAAAGCTGCAGACGTGGGTGCTGACTTAGTAGGAAAGGTAGAAGCAGGCATTCCTGAAGACGATCCCCGCAATCCTGCTACCATTGCAGATAATGTGGGCGATAATGTGGGCGACGTAGCAGGTATGGGTGCCGACCTTTTTGGCTCTTATGTAGCAACAGTATTAGCAACTATGGTACTTGGCCAAGAAACAAAAGTAACTGGCACAGGTGGTATGGGAGAATACTCCCCTATTCTTTTACCTATGGTTATTGCAGGTGTTGGTATATTATTCTCCATAGTTGGTACACTCTTCGTAAAAGTGAGTGACAATGCTGGCATTAGTACATCCAGTGTGCAAAAAGCCCTCAATATGGGCAACTGGGGTTCAATGATTCTAACTGCCATTGCTAGTGTTTTTCTAGTAAAATATATTTTACCTGATACCATGGTACTTCGTGGTTTCGAATTTACAAATAATGGTGTAATTGGTGCTATAGGTGTTGGATTAGCCGTAGGCGCATTGATGAGTATTATAACTGAATACTATACAGCAATGGGCAAAAAGCCTGTTATGTCTATCATACAAAAATCTGCAACAGGACATGCCACAAACGTAATTGGTGGTTTGGCAGTTGGCATGGAATCAACTTTATTACCAATATTGGTATTAGCAGCTGGTATCTATGGTTCTTATGCATGCGCTGGTTTATATGGTGTAGCCATTGCCGCAGCAGGTATGATGGCCACTACTGCTATGCAATTAGCCATTGATGCATTTGGTCCTATAGCTGACAATGCAGGTGGTATTGCTGAAATGACTGAATTACCTCCAGAAGTTCGTGAAAAAACAGACGTTCTGGATGCTGTTGGTAATACAACCGCTGCCAGTGGAAAAGGTTTTGCCATTGCATCTGCTGCACTTACCGCATTAGCACTATTTGCTGCATTTGTAGGAGTAGCCGGAATAGATGGTATTGATATTTATAAAGCTGACGTATTAGCTGCCCTTTTTGTGGGTGGTATGATTCCATTTATATTTTCTTCTTTAGCTATACGTGCAGTAGGCGATGCTGCTATGAGCATGGTACAAGAAGTACGCAGACAGTTTAGAGAAATACCAGGCATTATGGAAGGAAAAGGAATGCCTGAATATGATAAATGTGTGGCTATTTCTACTGATGCCTCTATCAAAAAAATGATGCTGCCTGGCGCTATAGCAATTCTTTCTCCATTAATCATTGGTTTTCTTTTTGGACCAGAAGCATTGGGTGGCTTTTTAGCAGGTGCTACTGTTAGTGGTGTATTGATGGGTATGTTTCAAAATAATGCAGGTGGTGCATGGGATAATGCCAAAAAAAGTTTTGAAAAAGGTGTATTAATTGATGGTCAGATGTATTACAAAAAATCTGAACCACATAAAGCATCTGTTACAGGTGATACGGTTGGAGATCCATTTAAAGATACATCTGGACCTTCTATGAATATTCTTATTAAACTGATGAGTATTGTATCATTGGTTGTGGCTCCTACCTTAGCCAGCATACATGGCACAGGCGGTCATAATATAGCAAGTGCATCCACAGAAAACACAATTATAATAGATGCGGATGCTCCTGCAGCTGTAGCTACAGAACTAACTGGCGCAGTAAATGCTGACGGAGATTTTGTATATGATTTAGGTGCACTCACAGACATTACTCTTCCAAATGGAAATACAATTGCATTAGCTCCTATGAGTGGGGAAGCGAAATTGATAACTTGGTTGAATGATGCAAACAGTGTAGTAGATAAAACAACCTGGTTTAATCTTGAAGATTTATTTTTTGAGACAGGTAGTTCTACATTAAAAGCACAGAGCATTACAGATTTACAACACATGGTTACCATCCTCAATGCATATCCTACACTTAAACTAAAACTTGGAGGATACACAGATAATTCCGGAGATAGTTTAAAAAATGTAACCCTTAGTCAGCAACGTGCAGATGCTACAAAGGCGGAGCTGGTAAAAGCAGGAATTGATGCTGCTCGTTTAGATGCTGAAGGTTATGGCCCCATGCATCCGGTAGCTGATAATACAACAGCTGAAGGCCGTGCACGCAATCGTCGTATTGCGGTAAGAGTTACAGAAAAATAATTTACTCCTACCTTATATTCAAACCACCTTCGGGTGGTTTTTTTATGCATTTATTTTTTCCCTTCGAAGGAAATATGGAATGTCATCGTCCAATAATTTATTTAACATTTCCCAAATAAAAAGTTTATGAATCAAATACAAAAAAATTGGCAAATCATTTTAGTGTTTTCCGCACTCATCTTTTCAGGTATGCAAAGCTCTTGTAGTAAGTCCGAAACAAACACTACAAGTACAGATGAAGATTTTGACGTAACAGAAGCAGAATCAACAGCAGCATGGGCTAAAGTATATGGAGCTACAAGCCTGCAGAAAGATGGAGACTACTGGGTTATTACTTCAGAAGATTTACCGGATCATCAATCAGTTTATTATGAAGGCACAGAATGGGAAGATGAATTGTACTCAGATAATGATGCACCAAGCTTTATAAGCAATAATATATCCATCCAAAAACAAACACTTATTTTCAGAATTCCAATTATACCAACAAAAGCAACATCACATGATGCAACCCCCGGAGGCCCAATGGGGATTTCGCTTAATGGTGTACCGTTTTTTAATCAATACAATGGCTCTGGTGATCCATTGACAATGGAGATAGCATCTTTTGATCAGTACAATGGGCATGCAGCACCTGTATTGCACGACTATCATTATCATGCAGAACCTACATATCTAACTGAAACCAAAGGAAGTAATGCCCTACTCGGATTTCTATTAGATGGCTTTCCAGTATATGGTCCCGTTGAAAATGGGGCTACCATTACAAATGAAGATTTGGATGAGTATCACGGACATGTGGGCAATACAGAAGATTACCCAAGAGGTATTTATCATTATCATATTACAGATGCAGATCCTTATATAAATGGCAATGGTTTTTATGGAACTCCAGGTACTGTATCACATTAAAATATCAAATTGCCTTGTCGTAATTTTTTGCAGTATCTGCATTGCATGCAATGAAAAGAAGCAAATAAATAATTACAGTTATATCTGCTACGATACAGCAAAAATTGAAACATCGAATGGCGTAGTTATCAGGAATGGTACTCCTTTTTCCGGAATCCTTTTTAAATTGAATAACGGATTTGATACCGTCTTTTCTTTATGCTATCAAAATGGATTAAAGGAAAGCCGCTCTGTGCTTTATCACTCCACTGGCAGCCTTAGCGAGGAAAGATACTATTCAACAGGTAAAAAAATTGGTACTGCTATTGGATATTGGCCTTCGGGAACATTAAAATTCACTTATCATTATAAAAATGATTTGTATGATGGAGTGCAGGAGGAATGGTTTCAAAATGGCAAATGCTATAGCCGTAAAAATTTCAACAATGGTTATGAAAATGGCATGCAGCAATGTTGGGATAGTACAGGATTATTATTAGCAAACTATGAAGCCAGAAATGGAAGGAATTATGGTATTATTGGTAAGAAACATTGCAAAAGTAATTAACCTCGTATTTTATACTTACCACTTAGGTGCAACACAAGTTCACAACTTTATTCCAAAATAATTCAAATACTACAAAATGGAATGAATGTATGAAATATAAATTATGGATTATACTGTTTTGTTTTAGCTACTCCTGTAAAGAAAAGGAAGTAAAAGTACCCTTTTATAATGGCCCAGATTTTACACCAATCTGGCAAATTAATTCCATACAAAAAAAGGAGCTACATCAAATTGACTCTTTTTGTTTTACTAATCAATATGGCACAATTGTGAATAATGAAACAGTAAAAAAGAAAGTTTTTATTGCTTCTTTTTTCTTTACAGCTTGCCCCTCAGTATGCCCACGAATGAATAAAACACTGAACACAGTCTATCAGCATTTCAAGGGTAATGAAAGCGTTTTATTTTTATCACATAGTGTAATGCCAGAAACTGATAGCGTTTCAAGATTGTTTGATTATGCAAAAAAGAATGGGGTCAATTCTAATCAATGGCATTTTCTTACAGGTAATAAAGCGAATATCTACAACACAGCCAGAAAAAGTTATTTTGCTGAACAAGAACTAGGGCTTTCAAAAGACAGTTCTTCATTCTTACATACTGAAAACATGATATTAATAGATTATGATGGTCATATTAGAGGGATTTACAATGGTACATTAGCAATTGAGGCATCTAGGATGATTGATGATATTGAAATTGTCTTAAAAGAAAACAAGTAGTTGTTACATGGAATCGTTTAATAAATTATTTTGATTCATAACAAACTGATTCCATTTCATTTATTATTAAAACACTTCCTACCCTACCTCAACACCATTTGTCTATCTGCATCTAATCGAATAAGAATAAAAATCAATACAGTAAAAGTGAGTAATGATGAGCCTCCATAACTAATGAGTGGCAGCGTAATTCCTATAACTGGAAACAAACCTAGAGTCATACAAATGTTTACCGCAATATGAAAAAATAATATAGATGCAACACTGTAAGCATACACCCTTGTAAAGGTGCTGCGTTGTCTTTCAGCTATAATGGTAATGCGAAAGAGCATAAGCAGGTATAAACCCAAAAAAATAAATGCACCAATAAAACCAAATGCTTCTGCTAGAGATGTAAATATGAAATCTGTACTTTGCTCAGGCACGTATTTCCCCCTTGTTTGTGTACCTTTTAAAAATCCTTTGCCAGCAAAGCCACCAGAACCAATTGCAATTTTACTTTGTCTTACATTGTAATCATCCGGCACTAAAGTAGTTTGACCTGCTGCACTAGCTTCCTGTGCTTTTTTATTTTGTGAGCAATCATATTCTTTGCCAACCATACTATATATGCGCTGACTTTGATAGCAATAAAAAACATTATTAAAAATATAAGGTACAGCAAATCTTTGTATGCCAACACAGCCTATCCATATTCCTAATATAATGAAGAGGAGGCGTCTGTCTTTTTTTAGTAATTTTCTAAATACATATAAAATAATCCCTGCTATGCCTGTTAAAATGATGGCTAATGTATTTGGTTCTACAACAAGCGTAGCCACTACAAGTGCCGCCATAGAAAATCCAATGACCAATAAAATGCCGGGCAATCCTTCTCGATACATTACAATAAAAAAACTAGTGTACACTAAGGCTAAACCTGTTTCATTTTGCAGAATTGAAAGCAATGCCGGGCTCATAGCCAACAGCGCAGCAATGGCCTGAGAGCGCAGTTTTGAGAAATTGAGATCTGTTAAACTCAGGTATTTTGCCAATGCCAGAGATGTAAAAATTTTGCATAGCTCTGCTGCCTGTAGATTAAAACCACCCCCTAAAGGAATCCAGCTTTTGCTACCATTAATTTCTTTACCGATTACAAATGTGGCCAGCATAAGTAGAATA
Organism: uncultured bacterium; assembly: GCA_964293305.1. GTDB lineage: Bacteria > Bacteroidota > Bacteroidia > Chitinophagales > Chitinophagaceae > CALAGJ01. Next base: position 39,475 of record CAXYYO010000008.1, read on the forward strand.
CCTCCTGCATACATCAAGTTTCCAAATGCAGGGTATAGTTTGCTATCACTCAATATGATAAAAATGGCTGCCATAATACAAACACCAAAGAAAATTAGCTGCTTGCTATAGTTTGTTTCTCCCTTATAAAATGAAGATATATTAAAAGTGGATGGGTTATACTCTGCCATAAAAATGCAAATAATACCTACACTCACTAATATGAGGTAAAGCCATATCAACAGCCAATCAACTCCTTTTGAAACTTCTTTGGTATATGTTTTAGCCATGTCCATTTTTTTTGGGTTGGATACGTTTTGAAGTATCGGGCAGTATCATTTCTGTTGGTTTAAATGTGGCATTAGAGTCTTTACTGCCATTTCTATCAGGTTCTGCTTCGGGGTCAAATTGTATTGGTTTTGTAACAGCAGGATTTTTGATGACAGGTACCGTATCCGCATTTATGGTTACCTGCTTTACACGTCTTGCACTGTCTTTCATATAGTACCAATGCTTCATAGCTGCGGGTATAAGATCTGCTTTTGAAATGCGATCTACCTCTGCTATTCGTTTGGAAGAAAGACTGTCGTGCAGGTATTGCTCCATCATTAAAGAGGCAATGGGGGCAGCCCATGTGGAACCGTAGCCTGCATTTTCTACTATAACAGCTACTGCAATAGTTGGATTTTCCATAGGAGCGAATGCCACAAAAAGGGAGTGGTTTTTTCCATGTGGATTCTGTGCTGTACCCGTTTTAGCACAAATATCAATGCCATCAATTTTTACCCTAGTAGCTGTACCATATATAGTTACATCATGCATGCCAAGATGTACAGCTTGAAAAGCACTATCTTCAATATTGGTTACCTTATGTTTTATTCTGTAAGGGGCCATCATTTCCTTGTCTAACTTGTTTTCATTTTCTATACTATCCACAAAATGTGGCGTGTAGTAATAGCCTTTATTGGCAATAATGGCCATAACGTTAGCCATTTGCAAAGGGGTGGCTGTCATTCTATCCTGACCAATACCAAGGGTAAGCATATTGCAACTATTCCATCGGGCAAATCCACCAAAGTCTTTATTATATCTTGAAGTATCTGGAATGCTGCCTTTATCTTCTGAAGGTAAATCAATTTGTAGTTTTACACCCAGCCCAAAAGCATTCATATACTCCTTCCATTTTATATATCCTGCTTGTGGATTAGGATAAATATCATTATCTAAAGCCATTCTGAATACATGTACAAAGTAAGAGTTGCAACTATTAGCAATGGCCAACCTCAGATTGGCAGCATGGCCACCACCGTGGTGCGTACATTTTACTGGCCTGCCACAAGAATAATAAGCCCCACCACAGCCATAGCCATAAGAAGGAGTAATTAAACCTTCATCCAAGGCTACTAATGCACCAAGAGGTTTAAAGGTAGAACCAGGAGGATATTGTCCCTTGATAGCACGATTTAGGAGTGGTGTAGCTGTGTCCACAAAAAAACGACTGAAATTTTTTCTACGTTCTTTACCTGTAAGTGCCTGTGGGTCAAATGAGGGAGCAGATGCCATTGCTATTATGCCTCCCGTTTTAGGATTGATGGCCACAGCCGCACCAATTTTATTCTTGAGTAATTTTTCTGTAAGTGCCTGCACTTCTACATCTACACTAGTGTACAAAGCTTTACCGGCAATAGCAGATGTATCAAATCTTCCATTCTCATAAGGCCCTTGAATACGGCTTTTATTATCCCTTATAAATCTAGTAACACCACGCTGACCCATCAACACTTTTTCATAACTACGCTCCAATCCACTTAGCCCGGTAAAATCTCCGGAGGCATATCCTTCGCCGGCATGCTTTCGTAGAAATGCAGTATCAACTTCACCTATATACCCTAAGAAATGTGCGCCACAGTGGTAAGGATAACTGCGTATTGGTCTTTCTGTAATACTAAATCCCGGAAGCTTATAAATATTCTCATTGATACGTGCATACACTTCTTTAGAAACCAATGGCTCAAATACACTGGGCTTATATTTAGTATTCTTAATAATGCAGGTTACAATTCTTTTCTTAAACTCAGCAGTATCAATATTGAGGATATGGCAAAGTATAAAAGTATCAGATCCTTTTATTTCGCTTGGTGTTACCATTAAATCGTACATAATGGTATTTTCCATTATGGCTTTGCCCTTATAGTCATATACAATGCCACGGTCAGGATATTCTACTTTTCTATATATGGCATTATTTTCAGCCTGTATTCCATAGTCGGATGAAAACAGTTGGAGGTTCATTAACTGAAAAATGATAACTAAAAATACAGCAAGAAAGATGGCCTGTACTACCCTACTTCTCGACTGGTTGTAAACACTCATAAATGAAGAAGAACCTTTTTAATAAATTCGTTGCGTGCAAAGTTGATATCAGTATTTATTATTCAAAATATTTGTGCATAAATTTTATTTTTTTGTGGTCAAGTAGGGCGGGTGGTGCATAAAGGTAATAATTTTAACAGTCATTAAATGGTTATAGTTATCCAAATATCTGTCAACATGTAAATCATAACCCACAAATACCATCCAGATAAAAAGCATTTTGACACACCCCGGCTATATTTGCCGCATGAGTGCCACTGAAATAATAGCAGCATGGAAACAAGGCATTTTTAAACCTGTTTACTGGCTTGAAGGGGAAGAGTCCTATTTTATAGATCAAGTAATGGAATATGCGGAACATCATATCCTTACTGAAGCAGAGCAGTCATTTAATCTTAGTATTTTTTATGGTAAAGACAGCGCTGCCATAACCATTATGCATAGCTGTATGAAATATCCCATGATGGGTGCAAAGCAGGTCGTTCTTTTAAAAGAAGCACAGATGATGCGGGATGTGGAAAAATTTGAGTTCTATTTTAAAAAGCCTTTGTCAAGTACAATATTTGTGGTGGCTTATAAAGAAAAAAAAGTAGATGGCCGCAGTAGCTTTGGCAAATTAGTAAAAACAAAAAAATACCTGTACAGCAAAAAACTTAGCGACTGGGATTTGCCAAAATGGATAGACCAAATGCTGCGTGAAGCTGGTGTATCTATGAGTTCAAAAGCGCAATTGCTACTTGCAGATCATACTGGCAATGACTTGAGTAGATTGCAAAATGAAGTAGAGAAAATGAAGCTTAATTTAAAAGGTCGTACAAATATTACAGAGGAAGATATAGAGTTATATACAGGCATTAGTAAAGATTTTAATGCCTTTGAATTGCAGGCAGCCATTGCTGCAAAGAATCTTTCAAAAGCTATAAGAATAGTACAATATTTTGAAGCAAATCCGAAGGCAGGGCCGCTACAGCTTATACTGCCTACACTTTATAGTTTTTTTAGTAAACTTTGTATGATAGCCTCTATTGATCAACCAACTGAGGCTGCTGTAAAGGGCTTTTTTTATAATAATAGTTTTGCAGCAAAAGAAGCAATGCACAGCTATCAATTGTATGGTTATGGCGGCGTAGAAAAATGCATTTTGCTTTTACAGCATTACAACCTGCGCAGCATAGGTGTTGGTGATACAGGCACTGAAAATTCATCATTACTCAAGGAGATGATTTATAAAATGATGTCTGCCAAATAACACTATAAAACACCTTTTGTACTCGGCAAATAATTATTGAAAGGATCTCTTTTTACGGCCATCCTTATAGCTTTTGCAAAGCACTTAAATATGGCTTCAATCTTATGGTGTTCATTACTGCCAGATGCTGTTATGTGTAGGTTACACTTTGCCGCATCAGTAAATGATTTAAAAAAATGATAAAACATTTCTGTTGGCATATCGCCAATTTTATCCCGGGTAAAGGAAGCATTCCAAACCAACCAATTGCGGCCACCAAAGTCAAGTAACACCTCTGCGGCGGCATCATCCATTGGTAGTGCAAAACCATATCTTTCCATTCCTCTTTTATCTGACAAGGCTTTAGCAAAAGCTTCTCCAAGTGCCAGTGCAGTATCTTCTATTGTATGATGTTCATCAATATGCAAATCCCCTATACAGGATATTTGTAAATCAATTATTCCATGCTTAGCCACTTGCTCCAGCATGTGATCAAAAAAGCCAATGCCCGTATGTATTGTAGCTTGTCCACTGCCATCAGCATTAAGCTGTACAGTTATATCTGTTTCATTTGTTTTTCTATGATGCCGCACTAAGCGCTGACTCATTTTCAGAAAACTATATATAGCCGACCAATCAATTGTTTGCAAAGCAATTACATCCTGCAATTGAGTAATAGTATCTAATATTTCGGCTGCGCCTAATGCACTGTCGTTATTCAACCATATTGCTTTGCACCCAAGATTTGCCGCAAGTTGTACATCGGTAATGCGATCACCAATTACAAAACTATTTTCAATATCATAGTTTGGATTGTTTAAATAAGCCGTAAGCAAACCTGTACCTGGTTTGCGTGTGGGTGCATTTTCATGGGGAAATGTTTTATCTATAAAAACTTGTGAAAAAATGATACCCTCATTTTCAAAGCTCTTCATAATATGATGGTGTACCGGCCAAAATGTTGATTCGGGAAATGCATCAGTACCCAAACCATCTTGATTTGTAATCATGACCAATTCATAATCCAACTCCCTGGCTATATGACCCAAGTATCTAAATACCGCTGGATAAAAATATAATTTATCAAAACTATTTATCTGATAAGTAGGTGGTGCCTCTTGTATGATTGTACCATCTCTGTCTATGAATAAAACTTTTTTTGCCATAATAATTAGTGCTTTAAAATATAGAGCTGAGCCTATAATCTATTTTCTATCTAAAAGCTGGTGGTGCCAGGCACTCAGCGCATCTATCAGTTTTGTATTTTCTTGTTCGGTGCCTACCGTAATACGCAGACAGTTTTCACAAAGTGCCACATTGCTTCTATTTCTTACCACTATTCCGTAGGAAATTAAAAAATCATAAATTTCATCTGCCCTATCCATTTTTAGCAAAAGAAAATTTGCATCCGAGGGATATATTTTTTTTACAAATGGCATCTGATTAAATACTTCCGAAAGTGCAGCACGCATATCTGTTATTTCATAAATCATTGTGTTTACATCATCTACCTGTTGCAATGCTTTTATGGCCAGCTCTTGTGTAAGCTGATTGATATTGTAAGGTGGCTTTACTTTATTCATGATGGCAATAATTTTTTCGGAAGCAAATGCCATACCCAGTCTCAAACCTGCAAGCCCCCAAGCTTTACTAAATGTTTGCAGTATGATTACATTAGGATATTCCTTTAAAATATTTGTAAAACTTCGGTACTTAGAAAAATTAATATAGGCCTCATCAATAACGATAATGCCTGAAAAATTATTCAGAATAATTTCTATATCTGCCCTATCAAAACAATTGCCCGTAGGGTTATTAGGATAGCATAGCCAAAGTATTTTCGTATTTGCGTTCACCGCATTTTCTATGCTTATCAAATCAAGTTCAAATTCTGGAAGTAAAGGCACTCTCCTTACCTCCACATCATTGATATGTGCAGACACTTCATACATGCCATAAGTAGGTGGGCATACAACAGTATTATCCACGCAAGGATTACAAAAGCATCTGTATAAAATATCAATACATTCATCACTTCCATTTCCCAAAAAAATATGTGGAGCAGGAATTCCCTTCACGGCAGCTATTGCTTCTTTCAATTGCTGTTGATGTGGGTCAGGATATCGGTTATACCATTTTGGCAATGGTGAGCCTAAGCTATTTTCGTTGGCATCTAAATACACAGATGCATTACCCGTAAATTCATCTCTTGCCGATGAATATGGGGAAAGATCCTTTATATTTTCTCTGACTAAATCCTCTATGTCCCTTATCATTTTTCTAACCTGATTTTAACGGCGGCAGCATGTGCTGATAGGCCTTCTGCTTCTGCCATAGTTATAATTGCATTTCCCAAGGCAGCCAAGCCGGCTTGACTTATTTTTTGTAGGCTAATTTTTTTCATAAAACTATCCAAATTTACTCCACTGTACATGCGTGCATAGCCATTGGTTGGCAATGTATGGTTGGTACCACTTGCATAGTCTCCGGCACTTTCCGGGGAGTAGTTGCCCAAAAATATGGAACCTGCATGATAAATTTGTGCAGCTATTACTTCTTCATTTTCACCACATATTATCAGATGCTCTGCTGCATAGGCATTTGCTAGATCAATTCCCTGCTGTATGCATTCCACTAGTACAGCTTTACTGTGTATAAGCGCCTGTTCTATTATGTCTGCACGTGGTAGTGTTGCCATTTGAATCTTTATTTCTTTTTGCACTTCGTGCAATAATTTTTCGTGAGTGGTTATCAAAATCACTTGGCTATCTTTTCCATGCTCAGCCTGCGATAATAAATCTGCAGCTACAAATTTTGCATTGGCTGTATGATCAGCTAGCACACATACTTCACTAGGCCCAGCCGGCATATCAATGGCTACGCCATACTGCTGAGCAAGCTGCTTAGCCGCTGTAACATAAGCATTGCCCGGACCAAATATTTTATGTACGGCAGGAATAGTTTCGGTACCAAAACACAAAGCAGCTATAGCCTGCGCACCACCAACTTTATATATTTTTTTAACGCCGCATAAATGTGCCGCATAAAGAATGGCAGCATTTATTCGCCCATCACTATCTGGTGGCGTACAGAGTATTACTTCCTTACAACCTGCAATTTTTGCAGGTAATGCCAGCATAAGAATGGTGGAGAACAATGGTGCTGTACCACCGGGAATATATAAGCCCACTTTTTCCAATGGCACGGATTTATATCGGCATGATACGCCAGGCATGGTCTCCACATAAAGCGTTTCTTTTAATTGTGCTGTATGAAAGCAGCTGATGTTTTTTGCTGCCAACATGATGGCATCTTTCAACACTTGTGGTGTATCGTTTATGGCATAAGTAATCTCATCATCAGTAACCAATAATGATTCAATATGTACCTTATCAAAATTTTTTGTATACTGCTGAACAGCAGCATCACCGCCTACACGCACAGCCTCCATTATAGGTGCTATTGTTGTATAAAGCGCAGACATATCGGCCGCAGGTCTTTTTATAATCTCAGGCCATTGTAATGGCGATGGATTGTGATATAATTTCATAGGATTTTTATATGATCATTTTTTCAATAGGTACCACCAAAATCCCTTCTGCTCCTGCTTCTTTTAGTTGTTCAATGATTTCCCAAAACTCATTTTCATTGAGTACACTATGTACACTGCTCCAACCTTTATCTGCCAAAGGCAATACAGTAGGGCTTTTCATGCCGGGCAACATTGAGATGATTTGATCCAATTTTTCATTGGGTGCATTGAGCAAAATATATTTATTGTTTGCTGCTTTTTTTACAGCCCTTATACGAAAAAGTAATTTTTGAAGTAATGCCATTTGCACTGTGGACAATTGGTTATGCCTTATCATCACTGCCTGCGATTCTAGTATGGTTATGGCCTCTTTTAGTCCATTCATGAGGAGGGTGGAGCCACTGCTTACTAGATCGCATATTACATCTGCAAGACCAATGCCTGGTGCTATTTCTACACTACCACTTATTTCATGTACATCGGCAGATATATTGTGTTCCTTTAAATATTGATGTAGAATATTTGGATAGCTGGTGGCAATTCTTTTCCCTTGTAGAAAAGTAGGTCCTGTAAAATTTTCATTCCTTTTTATACCGATGGAAAGTCTGCATTTGCCATAACCTAAATACTCTTCTGTAATTACTTGCTTTTGTTTTTCAACTACTACATTTTCGCCTACAAAACCTATATCCGCCACACCATCTTGTATATACTCAGGTATATCATCATCCCGCAGGAAAAAAAGTTCTAACGGAAAATTTGTAGCTTCCGTTTTTAGTTTATGCATCCCGTTACTTACTTGAATGCCACAGTCTTTAAGCAGTTGCATTGAGGCTTCATGCAGACGCCCTGATTTCTGAATTGCTAATCTTAATTTCATAATTCCATAAAATAAAAAAGCTTACCATTTTGGTAAGCTGTTATAATGTTATTACACATAAATATCAATACTTACCGTTGTACGGAAAATAATGATGATGTATAATTGTTAATATCATAACCTAAAAATAAAGAGTTTGATGTATTACAAACCGAATGATAAATTGTTTTAATTAATAGCTGATAAAGTAATGTTAAATACGAGAATGGCATCTGGAGGAATAATATAATTGCCAAACTGATCTTGCAAGCCCGCTCCATAACCCATGCTTGGAGGTAGATATAATGTAATAGAGCCCCCTTCTTTTACTAATGGCAAACCAGCTTGCCACCCAATGATTGTATAAGGAAGACTAATGGGCACATCTGTACCCTGATCAAAAATACTGTCATCCGTATATTTACCTGTATAGTTTACGGTTATATTATCGCAACTGGTAGGGTTTGCACCTGTTCCTTCGGTATTAATCGTATAGAAAAAACCACGATAATCTTCTGTAGCCGTTATGGCCTTTGAACTGAGAAAGGTTCTCAAATTTTCAACTTCAGTAGCGGGAGCCACTGCCGTTATCTTTTCACATTCATTAGAACTCTTTGTGCAGGAGTTTAACAGTAATACCGAAATTAAAATGGATATATATTTCATAATTATAATAAAAGCGGACAAATGTAGTGCTTTACATGCTTAGACATGATTGCTGGACTTTTGCTGCTTCTTTTTTATATTTTAAATCGTTAATATTATTGCATTAGGGAAAATAAGGTTTACAATTTTTTAGGGTAACTTATACCACAGGTCGATGCGGTTATGCACAATTCAAAATGAAAATAAAAATATAGATTCCTCCAAAAAACGTTTTGGCTTAAAAGCCTGCCTGGCCTTAATCTTCAGAAAAATGAATGCATATTGGCATTGTGCATAATTATATTTATCCCCTACAAAATGTTATTATATCATTTTTTTCAGTGGGTAATTTTAGATTTTTGTGGATAAAGCGATTTTTAATGATCATAAGATGGTGTTTTTTGTGAATAATTAGTCATTAATATACAATAAGTAAACTTTTAAATTGCTGTTAAACCATTACCAGCAAATTACTTTTGCAGCCGCATTTAGCTGAAGCGTAAATCAGCTTGTACGGAGAAAGGATCATTTAACATCAATCTAAAATCCCTATACTGAATAAATGGAAATAACAAATTTAAATAAAGACAGACGTAAAAGAAAACTGGCACCTGACGTAAGTGCCTCAACCCTATATGGAAAAATACCGCCACAAGCAAGGGATTTAGAAGAAGCGGTACTGGGTGGAATATTGCTAGAAAAAAGTGGTTTTGATTCTGTCATTGAAATATTACAGCCTGAATGTTTCTATGTAGATGCGCACCAAATCATTTTCAAATGTTTTCAATCATTGGCAGAAAAAAATATGCCCATAGACATGCTTACCGTGATTGAAGAATTAAAATTTAAAGAACAACTTGATTTGGTTGGTGGTCCTTATTATATCAGTAAACTTACCAATACTGTTGTATCTACTGCCAATATAGAAACCCATGCCCGAATAGTACTACAGAAGTTTATTCAAAGGGAGCTGATACGGATCAGCGGAGAAATAATACATGATGCTTATGAGGATAGTACAGATGTTTTTGACCTGCTGGATGAAAGTGAAAGCAAGATGTTTAACATTACCAATAACTATCTCAAAAAGAACTATGAGGATATTGGAAATGTATTGGCCAAAGCCATTAATCGTATAGATGAATTGCGTACTAAAACCGAAGATATCAGTGGAGTACCTAGTGGCTTTCCGTCGGTGGATCGTATTACTTATGGCTGGCAACCAACCGATTTAATTATTGTAGCAGCTAGACCATCCGTTGGTAAAACAGCACTAGCATTAAACCTAGCACGGAATGCTGCATTACACCCCAAAAAACCAACACCGGTGGCAGTGTTTTCTTTGGAGATGAGTGCTGCACAGTTAGTACAACGTATTCTTTCCGCTGAAAGTGAAATAGCCCTTGAAAAAATTGCTAGAGGCAAAATGGAAGAATATGAATACCAACAACTACTCAATAAAGGACTGAAAAGATTAGAGCCTGCACCAATTTTTATTGACGATACAGCTGCGCTGAATATTTTTGAATTTAGAGCAAAAGCAAGACGGTTGGTTAATAAACATAAAGTAGGTGTTATTATCATTGACTATTTACAATTGATGAGTGGAAGTGGAGACAGAAATAGTAACCGTGAGCAGGAAATAAGTAATATATCTAGAAACTTGAAAGCGCTTGCCAAAGAACTCAACATTCCAATCATTGCACTCAGTCAGCTGAGCCGTGCTGTAGAAACAAGAAAGGAAAGTAAAATGCCACAATTGAGTGACTTGCGTGAATCAGGAGCCATAGAGCAGGATGCTGATATGGTCATGTTTATCTACCGGCCTGAGTACTATGAAAATATGATGAATGAAAACGGAGAAAGTACGAAGGGAGAAACCCATATTAAAATAGCAAAACATAGAAATGGTGCTTTGGATATTATAAAGCTAAAAGCACTATTGCATATACAGAAATTTGTAGAATGGGATGATGGCCCTGCGGGCAATGGCTTTACACCAGGTGGAAACTGGAAACCCATTGGCCCTTCTCCAATGCCACAAAACACGGGCAATGCAGGAAATGATCCTGCCAGATTCTTTATTCAAAAGGAAAGCAGAATGAATGCAGATGAATATGATGAAGGATTTGAGGGAGATACTCCTTTTTAAAATAATTTTTTCAAAAAACCAATAAGATTTTACTCAGCATCAGTATCCCTTTTTTTCTTCTTATGCTTTGGGGTGTCAGCATATATTTTTTTAGCATCTTGCATAAGTTGTAGCAACTCATTTTGAAGTAGGCTGTTTTTGCTTACATGCATAGTTGTAAACTTTATGAGGTCATCCCAACTGTAGCCTTTTACTAGTTTGCTCTTCTTAAGTAATTCACCAAACATGATGATGCTTGTGGCAAATTTTATGGTACTATCCGTTTTTGTCCATGGTATGTAATTATAGGGCATATGCCATAGCACAGTTGTATCTGTGTTATAGTCGATTGTTTTATAATGCAGTGTAATATTTGCAAATGAAGCATTGGCTGGTATAGAGTAATTACAATCTAATGGTTCGTATTCAAATACGGCGGTGGTATGATGTGCTGCGCCTAATTCTCCACCTTCTATTTCTGTACTGTTTATTTTTATTTCAGATGCTTTGTTGTCAAAACCTATTAAGCGATATCGCTTTACATATTCAGGATTAAAATCAACTGTTGCATATACATCATTTGCTACCGTAAACAATGATTTTGTAAACTCTTTTACAAATATTTTTTCCGCCTCCGGCAATGCATCGATATAAGTAAAATTTCCATTTCCCTTTCGTGCCAGCCCTTCAAGTTTACTGTTTTTATAATTGCCCATACCAACACCAATACAGCTGAGGTAAATACCCTTATTGCGATATTGCAGTACTAAATCTTCAAGGTCCATATCATTTACAAGACCCACATTAAAATCACCATCAGTGGCTAAAATTATCCTGTTTTGAGCAGATGGATTATACATCCTTTTTGCAACATTAAAAGCCAGTCGCAATGCTGATTCTCCTGGGGTATCTCCATTTGGGGTTAGTTGATCTATAGCATTTTTGATACGCTCTTTATCTAAGCCACTTGTGGGCTGAAGCAGTATGGCAGAAATGCCCCCGTATACAACAATGGCGATAGTATCCTGGGTTCTTAAATTTTTTGAAAGTAGTTTCAACCCTTGTTGAATTAATGGCAACCTATTTGGCTGATCCATTGACCCAGATACATCTATAAGAAAAATGAGATTTGCCGGAGGTAAGCTATCCAACTTAAAGCGGGGTGCTTCAATATTTATAAAAAATAATTTGTTACCGGTTTTCCAAGGTGCTTTCGTAGTAAGGGTTTTACATTGAAATGTATCCGAAGAAAGCGTGTCATTTTGCAATGAGATATCAAAATAATTGAGCATTTCTTCAATGCGGACTGCATCGGGAGGCACAGTCATTTCATTATTTATAAACCTCCGCACATTACTATAACTTGCCCTATCAATATGCAAAGCAAAACCCGTTTGTGGATAGCCTGTTGTTTCTAAAAATTCATTTTCAACAATAGCAGCATAGCTTTCTGCACCATGATAATAAACTACATTTTGCTGCTGCAATGAATCTTTAGAAAATGATATTATTTTATGTCGACCACTTAGTAGCCCTTCGGGCAATATTTGTAAATGATAAATATTGAATCTATTGGCATAAGCAATGGTATGTAAAGTGTCAAATCCGTCAGCAAATACAATTATACTATCTACTGAAATACGGGAGGGCAAGCCAAAGGAGCCTGTATTTCCGGACTCGAATACAATACCCGGCCTGTTTTTTAATACAATTTTTGCGCCATATAAACCACGTCCTTTTTCATCATTTACCATGCCACGCATATAAAACTGTGCAGCTATATTTGATGGAATCAGAAAAGATAAAAAAATAAGATATGTAGAGATTGATTTTATGATAACAGATTTATCAAACAAAAATAGAGTTTCAGCACTAACTCAGTTATGAATTGCCAATCCTTTGTCTTATGTGAGTATGTTTTTACGCTACCTTGACTAAAGTTTCTCCTCAGCCAACTGATAGATAGCATCCAGATTGCGTCCTTGTCCATCGTAATCTAGTCCATATCCTACCACAAATTTATTAGGTATTGTAAAGCAACAATAATCAATAGGAATATCAAAAATTGTAGCTTCCGGTTTGTGAAGTAATACGGCTATTTTTAAAGAAGCGGGTTGCATATTTAGAATTTGAGGTAAAAACTGGTGCATGGTTTTGCCAGTGTCAATAATATCCTCTAGAATGATGATATGCCTGTCTTTGATATCTGCATCTAAACCAATTGATGTAATAACATGGCCGGTAGATGTGGTGCCCTTATAAGAAGCTAATTTAATAAAAGATATTTCTGCCGAAATGCTCAACTGTTTAAAAAGATCGGAGGCAAACATGAATGAGCCATTTAGTATGGCAATAAATAATGGCGTTTTACCCAGATAATCTTTATCTAAATTTTTGGCAAGTTCTTGCACACGCTCTTGTATCACTTCTTTAGTGAGGTATGGAATAAAGGATTTATCGTGTACCTGTACCATAATTATTTTTTTGAAAATAAAGATTGTCTACCATTTGGCTGCAGCCTTATTTTCTGGTTGGCCTCTATGGCAGTAGCCACAGAAAAATCATTATACTGCCGAAGGCTTTCTAATCTTACACCTTCTGATTGTGCTATATCATATAAAGTTTCTCCAGGATGTACAGCATAAAATTCTGATGCCCCTGTTTTTGCTTTCCGCTCTAAAAAAATTAGCTGGCTTTTTTCTAAAATATCCATGCCATTGGTGAGTTCATTATAACTGAGTAACTGTGCATAGCTTAATTTATACTGCGCCGCTACTGACAATAATGAAGTGCCCGCATTTATCAATAATACTTTGGTATGATTAATTTGAAATACACCCTGTGGGTAATCAATGGCAACATTTTCATCTGGTTGCACAGTATGATTATCAATGGGAGTTATCGGATTTACTGCAACAGCATCTTCATCTACATTTTCTACCATTGGAGGTAAAGTAGAACTTAAATTTTCATTAAGCGCATCAGATGATAATTCAATATTTACAATATTATTGAGCTGATAATTTTCGATAAGCCGAATTAATTTTTGAGCATAAGTAGGACTAGTGGCATAGCCTGCTTTTTTTAGACCATTACACCAGGCTTTATAGTCGTCAGTACTAATGTCAAACAGAAAACTATAATTGGGTTTACTGCGCAAAAAATTAGAATGGTCTTTGTATGATTCATTTACATTTTGATAACTGCGAAAGCACTCATTGCGTTCATCATCATCTGAATAAGCCACGCTTCCCATCCAATCACTTTTACATTTAATTCCAAAATGATTATTGGCAGATACCGCCAATTCACTTTGACCTGCCTGCGATTCTAAAATGCCCTGTGCCAAGGTGATACATGCCGGAACACCAGTACGTTGCATTTCTCCCAATGCCATCTCTTTGTATGTATTGATATAAGAAAGGATGTATGCATTATCCTGTGCATGCAATCCATTTGCAAAAGCAATTAGACAAATACATAATATTTTTTGAATAGTTCGCATGACTTTAGCCTGCAAATAAATTACATATTTCATCAAAACATCAGATGTGTATGAAAACTTTAGCTGTTAAAATTCATCCACAATTATAGTTTTCTAATCATTGTAATACCATCACGCACCGTTAGCATTACCTGCTCCGTACTTGGGTCTGCAGCTACCATTTTATTAAAACCATCAATCGCTAAAGCATTTTTTCCCTTTATATTATCACCAAGCACCTGACCATGAAAGAGCGTATTGTCCGCCAGCATTATTCCTTGCTGACTCAGCCGTGGTAGGAGAAGATTATAATAGGCAGAATAGGCAGTTTTATCTGCATCAATAAACACGAGATCCCATTCAAAATTTAGTTGGGGAATGATGGTTTTTGCATCACCTCGGTGCAAAATAATTTGATCTTTATAAACTGATCGATTAAAAAAAGATTGTGCTGTATCCGCATCTTCTACTCTACATTCAATGGTATGCAACTGACCAGCCGAGTGCAAGCCAGCAGCCAGACAAAGGGCACTAAATCCTGTAAATGTTCCTATCTCTAGAATGTGCATTGGCATTTTTATTTTAGAAATCATTGTCAATAGTTCTCCTTGCAAGAGTCCGCTGATCATATGCGCTTCTTTGTGATGTGAGATGGTATAATTATATACCTCCTGCAAAAGAGCAGGCATGGCCGTACTATGATTAACGGCATATTGCTCCGCAAGCTGATCAACAAGCATTTACTTATCCTTTTTTTGAAATTAAAAATAACCCAATGTATGTTAGTATTGCATTGATCAATAACAACTCAATACCAAAATGATAATTTCCGAATAGTGATGTAGCACTGGCTTGAATACTATCTATCCACCCCCCTGAAAGCCTTAACTGCTTTGCGTACCAGCTATTATTATTAAAAAAATCTAACAATAAAATTACTACCGGTGCCACTATACAAACTGTTCTACTAGAAGCATCATTAATGATCCTTTTTGTCAATATGCCAAACATAAATAAGCCCAGTAAGGGACCATAAGTAAAACCTGCCACTTTCAGTATTACATCAATGATGGATTTATTGTCCATCCATTTGAATAGCATAACGCAGACAAAGAAAATCACGGCAAAGGTGAAATGAACCGTTAGGCGTTTTCGCTTTTTTTCTTGTTCGCTCAGTTCTGCATTTCTATTAATGCCCAAAATATCAATACAGAAAGATGAAGTTAATGCAGTAAGTGCACCATCCGCACTGGGAAACAATGCTGATATTAATCCAATGATAAAAATAATACTAATGATGGGGGATAAATGTTGAAGTGCCACTGTGGGAAATAGATCGTCCCCTTTTACTGCTAAATTATTTTGCGCAGCAAACAAATACAATAATCCTCCTAGTAACAAAAACAGGAAGTTTACAATTACCAGTACCACACTAAAACTAATCATATTTTTTTGTGAATCGCCCAAAGTTTTTACACTAATATTTTTTTGCATCATTTCTTGGTCGAGGCCTGTCATACCAATAGTAATGAATGCACCTCCAATAATTTGTTTAAGAAAAAATCCAGAGCTGGAAGCATCTGTATTGAAGATATGTGTAAATCCTTTATCTGAAAGTACAGCCATGCTTTCTGCAAAATTCAAATGAAGTGCTTGCATAATACTTACCACACATACTACAAGGCCAAGCAGCATAAATGTGGTTTGTAAAGTATCTGTAATGACAATTGTTTTTACACCACCTTCAAAAGTATAGAGCAATATCATTAAGAGTATTACAAATGTGCTGAGCCAAAATGGTACACCTAATTCGTTTAGGATAAAAAGCTGTATTACATTGATCACAAGATATAGTCTGGCTGTGGCACCCAATACACGGGATATTATAAAAAAAGCGGCCCCGGTTTTATAGGCCCTTGTGCCAAACCTTGTTTGCAGATAATTATAAATTGAAGTGAGTTGTAAACGATAATACATGGGCAAGAGAACAAATGCTACTGCAAAGTATCCGATAAAGTATCCGATAACAACCTGAAAGTATCCGAAATTGTTTGTACCTACCGTGCCGGGCACACTTACAAAGGTAACTCCGCTAAGGGATGTGCCAATCATACCGAAGGAAACCAACATCCAATTGCTGTTTCTGTTTCCTATAAAAAAAGAATCATTGTTACTGTTTCTGCTGGTGTACCAGGCCACTGCTAATAGCAACAAAAAATAAGCAATTACAATGCTAAAAAGTAATACTGATGACATGGTTGCAAATAAAGGTTTTATGTGATATAATTATTATCATAAGATTTATATGCGTCACCAATTTATTATTGCAAAAAATAATGAAGTGATAGATGCAGTAGCGGTATTTTGTGGCTCACTATGTGGCCGGAATGAGAATTTTGAAAAGACTGCTGTTCAAATAGGCAGTCAACTCGCTTTACACAAAAAGAAAATTGTGTATGGTGGGGGGAATAAAGGATTGATGGGTGCGGTTGCCAATGGCGCACTACAAAATAATGGGCGTGTATTGGGAATAATGCCGAAACTGCTGAGCAGTAAGGAGCACTTGCATACGGGCATAACGGATATACAGATAGTGCCGGATATGCACACACGAAAACGCTTGATGTATGAAGCATGTGACATAGCCATTGTACTTCCTGGGGGCTTTGGCACAATGGATGAATTGTTTGAAATGATTACCTGGAATCAATTACTTATTCATGATAAAAAAATTATCCTACTAAATATTTCAGGCTACTATGATGCGTTGATAAAACATCTTCATATCATGCAAGAAGAAAATTTTCTGTATAGTAACTGGCAGCAAATGATTATTATCTGTCAAGCAGCAGATGATGCTATTGCTTGGATTATAGAAAATTAAAAGGTAAATAATTTTATGCAGAATGGGTCTTTGATTGCTGTTTAATCCCTTTTTTATTGCCTTTCAATCATTGGGCGTAGCCTAAATAAATAGTTTTATTAAGGAATAAACACCAGCAGCTACTAACCCACTTACAGGTATTGTAAGCACCCAAGCCCAAATGAGGTTTACTGTAACGCCCCATCGCACAGCACTCAATCTTTTTGTAGCTCCCACTCCTATAATTGACCCTGTAATAGTGTGCGTAGTACTAACCGGTGCGCCTAAATTTGCAGCTGTAAAGAGGGTAATGGCTCCTGCTGTTTCGGCACATACACCTTCTAAGGGAGTTACTTTTGTTATTTTGGTTCCCATTGTCTTCACAATCTTCCAACCACCGCTCATAGTGCCCACACCAATTGCAGTATAGCATGCAATAGGTACCCACATAGGGATTGCACCCAGATCTGGAATAACATGCTCCGCAACCATAGCAGCACCAATAATACCCATAGCTTTTTGAGCATCACTACCTCCATGTCCAATACTAAAAGCAGCAGAGGAAACTAGCTGTAGTTTCTTATACATATTAGCAGTGCGATAGGCATTCTCTCCTTTAAAATGGCTGTATGCATAAGACGCTATAAATATGATACCTAATGCAAGCAGTGCCCAAAATTCAAATGGCTTTTTAAACTCAATTAGAGTAAGACATGCGGTAATAACGGCCGTGATGATTCCTATTTTAAGCCAAAAGCTTTTTTGGATAGTAACGAGTGTGATGAATATCGATATGAGCATGCCAATGAGGGGTGCCAATATGATAAATAATATGGTAAGACTAATGCCGCCATCTAGTGAAAGGTTAATTGCATCCCAACCACTGTGCGCAACAGCTGCTCCAGCAAATCCACCAATCAAGGTATGTGATGATGAGGAGGGAATACCATACCACCAAGTGAGTAGATTCCATGCTATTGCTGCTATTACACCAGCTAGTACAACATATAAATCGTAACTATCTTGATTTACTGTTTTTGCTACAGTATTTGCTACTCCATGATCACTAAAAATAAAGAATGCTATCAGGTTAAAAAAAGCCGCCCATACTACTGCTTGAAATGGGGTAAGTGCTTTTGTAGATACAATAGTTGCTATTGAGTTTGCAGCATCATGAAATCCATTTATAAAATCAAATGCGATGGCTAGCATTATGATAACAATGAGTAGAGTTGAATACATAAGATTTGGTTGTGCTTAATACCGATTACAGTAAAGTTTAAACTTAATTATGCGTACTTTACAATGATTGATTCAATCACATTTACCACATCTTCACATTTATCAGTTGCTGTTTCTAAAGCATGGTAAATTTCTCTTTTCTTAATTAAAATTTTTACATCCGTTTCCATTTCAAAAAGTCGTTCAATACTCATATCAAACACATCATCTGCCTGATTTTCAATACTGTTTACTTTTACAAGAGAGCCTGTCATTTCTTGAAGGTTTTTCATGTTTTTCAAACCCTGTATTGCAATCTTCATTTCTATAGTGGCTTGCTCTATAAGCTCTGCTAATTTTTTTATGCCACTATCATCGGGATTTACGTTATAGAAATTAATTTTTTTAGCTGAGGCATAAATATAATCTGCTACATCATCTAAAGCAGTAGCCAAGTAGTGTATATCTTCTCTATCAAATGGAGTAATAAAATTAAGCCCCAATTCCATAAAAATGCGATGGGTAGTTTCATCATTTTTATGCTCAAGATTTTCTAATTCTGAAGCTAAAGCAGATCGTTTTTCTTTATCAGGTTCATTTACCATTTGTTTTAAAATTTTTGACATGGTAAGAACAGTGTCTGCCACATTTTCAAATAAAGCATAAAAAACTTTATCCTTAGGCATAAATAACTTCATGATATTGAGGGCCATCTAAAAATATTTTTACAAATGTATTGCACATCAACATTAAAATAAAAGATAATATAATGATAACAATTTGGCAACATTAAATTAGCATTAAAATATTATCGTAATTTGTATTTGCCATACAAATATCATTTTGTAATTACCTTATTTGTATTACTCATTTCTAAAAAACATGTACAATTTCTAATGTATACAGTGGATATTACATTGAATATTAGAAGAACCGTGACGCAAATTTATATAAGCACCAACACTATAAGAATTGGCGATTCAACTCATCAACTGTATTTGGAGGCATCTAAGACAGAAAGCAGGTTTTTATTAGTGGCAATTTTCAAAGCATACTGATTGCCGTTTTATGCTGTAAAATGATTTAATAATGGTATTATAAAACCTATCATGTGTATACTTTTTGAAGAACAGCTTAATTTGTGTATCAACTATATTGATATAAAAATTTTGACGAATTAATAATTTCATAATATAAATCTTATTTAGGTAGCATAATATCAAGTCATATTTGCCACGGTTCCTAGCAGAACGAGCAGATTTACAATACGGCCTCTTTATTTAAGGAGGCTTTTTTGTATCCATCACTTTTCATCTAATATTGCAAATTGATATTTGCTCTGAAAAAGAGAACTCCTGTTATGCTTAAAGTATGTATAAAATTAAGCTAGATACAATTGAAATGGGAGTAAATAAAATTTTTACACATGATGTTATTTACAATTAATACGGGATATTTTAAATTAGATGGCGGAGCCATGTTTGGCGTTGTTCCAAAATCTATATGGGGCAAACTCAACCCTGCGGATGAATCAAATCTTTGCAACTGGGCTATGCGCTGCTTACTCATTGTAGATGGTAATAAAAAAATATTAATTGATACAGGCATTGGTGATAAACAGGATGCAAAATTCTTTAGTCATTATTATCTAAATGGCAATGATAGTTTAGACCAATCGCTTGCAGCGCATGGATTTTCGAAAGATGATATCACAGATGTAGTGCACACACATTTACATTTTGATCATTGTGGTGGAAGTATTATTCGCAATGAAACTGGCGACCTAATTCCTGCTTTTAAAAATGCCATTTATTGGTCCAATCAAACACATTGGAAATGGGCCACTGAACCCAATGACAGAGAGAAAGCATCCTTCTTAAAAGATAATATTTTACCAATAGAAATATCAGGGAAGCTACAATGGATAAAAGGTGGTGCCTTACCTTCCATTGCCAGCGGTACTATGCCGCTTGAGTTTGTGCCATCCGGAATTATTCCTAATCTTTCATTCTTATTTGTACATGGCCATACCGCAGCCATGATGCTACCGGTAATAGAATATAAACCCAATGAATTTTTAGTGTATATGGCAGATTTATTGCCAGCGGCAGCACATATTCCTTTGCCTTATGTAATGGGTTATGACATGTTTCCTCTTACCACTTTATTTGAAAAGAAATCATTTTTATCCGAAGCCTATAAAAAGAATTATACCTTGTTTTTTGAGCATGACGCATTCAATGAATGTTGCAACCTGCAGCTTACTGATAAAGGAATAAGAGTGAAAGAAGTATTTAATTTATCAGCATTGCAATAAGCGGGAAAAGGCAAAGATTTTAATCATTGCACCCCGCCTATCCTTCCTGAATGGGAATGCTTTTTTCTGCTACTACAACCAAATCTTGTTGCTCCACATTCATAGGAAGCATGCCAACTTTTACAATGGCTCTTTTACCACGCAGCTCTAGTACAATACCAACCTGATGATTTTTTTTCAACTTTACCTTCGACCCTATGGCAATATGATCAGTTGTTTCAATAAATTTTTCGTTGATTTTTTTTACAAGTTTACTAACGACCAGTTTCTCTTTTTTGCCCAATAAAAGACGTTCTATTTCTTTTACAGCGGCATCTTTATCTGCCGTGTTTTTCCATTCTTTAATAGCTTGCTTAAGCTTGCGTTCTGTTTCCTGAAACTGTTGTATTCGGTCTTCCTTTATTTTATTTTGCTGTGCTAAAATTTCAACCTGTCTTTTATGTTTTTCTCTTTCCGTTTCGGCATGTAAATGCTTATGCAATTTTTCATTCTCCGACAGGAGTTTATTCAATTCCTTTTTTCCTTTCTCTAATATTTGCAAGTCCTGTTCTGTACGATTGAGCAATTTATCTAAGCGAAAATGATCTTCATCTACCAACTTTCTGGCCCGCTCTATAAAAGGGCGTGGCAAGCCAATTCTTTCAGCTATTGAAAAGGTATAACTACTTCCAGGTTTGCCCACTACCAGTTTATAAAAAGGCAATAAATTTTGTTCATCAAAAGCCATAGAACCATTTACGATACCGGCTGTATGATTGGCCATTACTTTCAGATTGAGGTAGTGCGTAGTTACCACACCCATAGCATGTCGATGATTGAGTTCCTGTAAAATTACTTCTGCAAAAGCACCTCCCAAGTGTGGATCGCTACCACTACCCAATTCATCTATAAAAAACAAAGTTTTACCATTGGCCCATTCTGTAAAATACTTCATGTGAATGAGGTGTGAAGAATAGGTGCTAAGGTCAAATTCCAAACTCTGGGTATCGCCAATATGGATAAAAATTTGCTTAAAAATTCCTATTTCAGAGCTAGGATTTACAGGTATCAATAAACCACTTTGCAACATGATCTGGCATAGGCCAATCGTTTTCATGGTTACTGTTTTTCCACCGGCATTGGGACCACTTATTACCAGTATCCTGTTTTTATCATCTAGCTTTACTGTTATAGGATGAGTTTCTTTTCCAGATTGTCTATTATAAAGTAACAATAAAGGATGATACATTTCTTTTACATCAAGATGTGCTGATTTGCATAGATTGGGAAACTGACCATCCACCTGCACTGCAAGTTTTGCCTTGGCCATTATAAAATCAAATTCGTATGCAATGCCGGCCCATGCATGCAAAACCGTTCCAAAGGGCATTACAGATGCAGTAAGTGTACGAAGAATACGAATGATTTCCTTTTGTTCATCCTGCTCTAAGGAAAATACTTCATTGTTTAATTCTATGGTTTCCTCGGGTTCTATAAAAGTTGTTTTCCCGGTATCACTCTCCCCGTGCAATATTCCTTTTACCTGTCTTTTATGCTCTGCAAACACAGCCACAACACGTCTACCACTACTAAAACTTTCATCAATGTCCGCAGTATAACCAGCTTTAGCCAATCTGCCCAGCACCCTTTCAAAAGCACGGCTTAAGGTTTGTCTGGCTTTATAAAGCGATTGACGAATACATTGCAAATCTATACTTGCATTATCCCTGACCTGTCCTTTTTCATCCAGCACTTCGTCTATTAATGATATAATTTTTTTATCATAATCGGCCTGTTCAATTACAATACTAATGGCTGCAAATGCATCCCTACGTTCAGCATTAAACCAACGATATATAGATTCCGTATTGATGCATAAATGACGAATGAGCAACCATTGCTCGCCACTCAAAATAGCACCGGGTATCGTTATCAATTTCAACTCCTTACTGATGTCTTCAAAAAAATCATTGGGAAAAGAAGTGCCCTGCATACGCAAGAGTTTCATTTCATAAGTTTGTCGAAGTTCCAATTCAATATATTCCAGTTTTGTATGGGTACGCAGCTGCTCTGCCATTGTTTTTGCAGCAGCACTCTGGCATCCATTTTTTACCAGCAATTTTATTTTTTCAAACTCTAATTGAATGCCCGCAGATTCGGGATATAAACGTATGCTCATTTTTTAAACAGCTGCAAAAATAGAAGGGCTGAATGGATACAGCATCAATTTGTTTTTAAAGACATTATAAATTTTTATCCCTTTATCGTTTTTACAGAATTAATATGCACTTAACTATGGATATAAAATTTCACGCATGGCTTTTATTTGATCTGGGCCAATGCCACAACAACCCCCAATGATATCAGCACCAAGGCCCATCCATTCCTGAACCATTAATGCACAGGACGAAGAATTTCCTAAGCCAGTCCATGTTTTACTATCTGCATGATAAACCGCACCAGAATTTGGATAAACAACAATTTTTTTGTCCCCGGATTTTACTTTAATGGATTGTATCAATCCTGAAATGTATTGCGGAGCCGTACAATTTACTCCTAGGGCAAAAACAGTGGAGTGCGAAGCAAACAGTGCGGCACAATTGGCTATAGGAGTACCATCACAAATATGTGCATCATCTTTACAAGAAAATGAAACCCAAGCAGGCTTTTCTTGAGATTGTAATATTTCAGATAGCACTACAGCTTCTTGAAAAGAGGGAATAGTTTCGCAGGCCAGGATATCCACATTTGATTGATTCAACAAATTGATTCTTGGCGCATGAAAATGAAATAACTCCTCATCAGTAATCATATAATTGCCCCTATATTCAGACCCATCTGCCATATAAGCACCATAAGGCCCAATGCTGGCAGCAATTAAAGGCACAGAAGATAGTGGATGATTGACCATAAAGCGGTCCACTGCAGCTTCTGCTACTTTTACAGATTTCAAAATCAATTCCATGGCTGTCGATTCATCATATCCAATGGACATAAAACCAGGAATGGTAGCTTGATAGCTGGAACTAATAATACACTGTGCACCCGCTTCAAGATAAACCAAATGCGCCAGTATGATTGCCTCCGGATTAGATGCCAGTAGATTTGCGCTCCATAATTTTTGGTTCAGATTACATCCTTGTCTTTCTAATTCATTAGAAAGGCCACCATCCAGCAGCATTGGATATATAAACTCCATTTAATCAGTTATTTTAAAGTGTTATCAATATGAAATATATTTTGCACACAAGAAGAAATCCTTTACAAAGATAGAGATGCATAAAGGAAAATTTTTGGCGTGTCCCTACGGGCCAGGCTTTACACTACAAGTCCTCGCTGCGCTGCGGGCTTTTCGCTGCAATCCCTCACGCAATAAAGATTGTAAATAAAAATTCTTTTTACTACAAATATTGCAGTTGACATTTATAACAAAGCCGAAACGCTGCATACAACAGCATTTGATAACAATAAATTTAGCTGTTTGCTGATCCTATATTTTCAAATTACTTCGAGAGGTGTACATTAATTTTATACAGTTTACTCAATCCATTTTCACTACCGGATATTGTTTCAAGATAGCTATATACATCCTTAAATTTTTGAGGAATGAGTTTTGAACGCCTGCTTGTGAAGTACAATGTATGAGTATTTTGGTCATAGAAAGGACAATATTCCATATACTTTGTATTAATAATCGCACCCATATTCTCACTGGCTTTCCACTCCCCATGCTCATCTTTTTTGGCAATGTATAAATCGCCGCTACCAAATCCATCAGCCGTATTGTATCTGGTATAAATGATATAACTTTCGTCTTTTGCAACAAAGGCGTTAAACTCATATCCTTCACTGTTTATATGATTGTTCAATAACATGGGTGGAGCATATTCCTCTCCGTTAAATTTACAGAAATAGATATCATCTTTACCCAATCCGGTTTTTGCATCCATAGTGAAATATAGATTACCATTGTCTGAAAGGGTTGGATAAAATTCATCATTTACAGAATTCACAGGCACACCCATGTTTATTGGAAGTGACCAGTTACTGATATTATTTTTTCTTTCCACATACCAAATATCAAAATCGCTCTTGGTGCTGTCTGTTTCTTTTTTTGGTCTGTCAGATGCAAAATAAAGCCTATTGCCATCTCTAGATAAAAACGGCTCCAAGTAGGAATAGGCATCACAAAATGTAAGTAGTTCTGGCTTATTCCACTCATAGTTTTTTACACATACTATTTGTGAAAGATCCTGATTGGGGCTTTGAATAGTAAAATATGCTTCATCCTCTTGCGCTGAAATACAAAAGTCACGAAGGTTTTGATATTTGTTTAATTCCGGACTTAGCATCATTACATCTTGTCCAATAATTGGATTCAGTAGAAACCATGCACTCAATATGGTTATTATGGCTTTCATTGTATTTTAGTTTGATGTATTTGAAGTTTTTGTAGCAACAATATGAGTTGTATTTCCTCGAATGATTTCTATTGAAAGCTCATGCTTAAAATGAAATTATTGTCACCAAATATCTTCTGCAAATAACATTTAAACAAATATTGCAAATGCACGAATATGTTCAGCGGTAACCGATAAAATAATTTTGATTTAATCCATTTTTATAATAGTGTAATCAAAGCAAATGCGGGGCAGACGCAAACAGAATGCATGAAAAAAATAGTGAGTAGAAAACCATGAATGCATGTAAAGTGTACATGGATTTCTCCTGCATAATCATTCTGCGTAGCAGCAAAAATAGATACTACATAATCATTCTGCGTAGCAGAAATAATGATTTAAAACTTCTCCGGACGCATTTGTGGAAATAGTAAAACATCTTGAATGGATGGCTGATTAAGGAGCATCATACACAACCTGTCTATACCAATACCAATGCCACTTGTAGGTGGCATGCCATACTCCAATGCACGTAGAAAATCATGGTCTATAAACATGGCTTCATCATCGCCACGCTCCATCAATTTCATTTGCTCTTCGAAGCGATTGCGTTGGTCTATAGGATCGTTGAGTTCGCTATAGGCATTGGCAATTTCTTTTCCATTCATCATGAGTTCAAAACGCTCCACAAGTCCGGGTTTGCTACGGTGCTTTTTTGTAAGTGGACTCATTTCCTCCGGATAGTCAATAATAAAAGTGGGTTGTATATATTTTTTTTCGCAGGCTTCGCCAAATAGTTGATCTATGAGTTTGCCACGGCCCATGGTGTTGTCCGCATCTATATGCAATTGCTCACACAATGCCAGAAGAGCGGCTTCATCCATAAGGCTGATGTCAATACCTGTATGCTCCTTTATAGCATCATAAATAGTAATTCTTTTGAAGGGTGCTTTAAAGCTAATGAGTTCATTGCCCACCTGTACATCTGTCTGCCCATGCAGCTGCACTGCCAAAGATTCCAAAAGTTGTTCTGTTATTTCCATCATCCAGAAATAATCTTTATAAGCTGTGTACCATTCCAGTATGGTAAACTCCGGATTGTGAGTACGATCCATTCCTTCATTGCGAAAGTTTCTGCTAAATTCATACACCCAGTCAAAGCCACCTACAATAAGCCTTTTGAGGTATAATTCATTTGCTATGCGCAAATAAAATGGCACGTCTAACGCATTATGATGTGTTATAAAAGGTCTGGCAGCAGCTCCTCCCGGAATGGCCTGTAGCACTGGCGTTTCCACTTCTATGGCACCTTGGTTATTTAAAAATGTACGTATGCTATTTATTATTTGTGTGCGCTGCGCAAATACTTTTTTTACATCTGGGTTGATGATTAGGTCTGCATAGCGCTGCCGATAACGAAACTCTGGATCAGTAACTTCATCAAAGGCATTGCCTGCTTCATCTCTCTTTACCACGGGCAGTGGTTTGAGAGATTTTGAAAGTAGTGTAATGCTTTTTGTGTGCAGGCTTGTTTCTCCTGTTTTGGTAATGAATACATATCCATTGGCACCAATAAAATCACCCAGATCTAGCCAATGTTTTACCAAATCATCAAATAAACTTTTGTCATCTCCGGGGCATATATCATCTCTTTTAACATAGAGTTGAAACAGCCCTTTATCATCTTGTATTTTTATAAAAAAAACCTTGCCTTTATCATTGATACTCATGATGCGGCCCGCCACAGATACGGCTGCAAAGTCTTCTTTAGTATGTTCGTTAAATGCAGATTTTATATCCGCACTGAGGTGCGAAATAGGAAAAGCGGCTGCTGGGTACGGGTTAATACCGCCTGCTTTTATGGCTCCCATTTTTTGGCGGCGTATTAATTCTTGTTCACTATAATTTGTGCTCATAATATTTTTAGAAAGATGGCAAATATAGTGAGGAGAATAAACCCACTTTGTAGTCAAAATTTTTATACGGCCACAAATTGATCTTCATATCTAAACTAGTTTGCCCAAAAGCAAATGAAAATCAAGGCTAATTTTTGATTCCTAAATGTGATATTTCTATTTCAGATAAAAATTTATCCTCAGGGCCAAAGTGTTGTATACTGCACAGTAAATTGTAATAGTAGGATTAACTCACCCCTGCAGCATCCAACAAATGCCGCCAAAGTTGTTTTTTAAAAACTTCATAATCGTGCTGCGCTGCGTATTCAGTGGCCTTTATGCTCAGCTGTGTTCTTAGGTTTTCATCTTTATAAATTCTCTGCATCAGCGCACCTGTGGCCTCCGGGTCTTCACTTTCTGCTATCATCAGTCCTTCCCGATAAGATGCCAAATAGGCTTCTGCCTCTGCTTGCTTTGAACTAATAACAGGAGTACCACATTGTAGGGCAGCCAATACAGGCATGGCACTTTCAGCTGCCGCATAAAAATGGATATAAGCATAAGCAGATGCCAGTAAACCCGCCAATGCTGTATCCGCAATATCTTCTAAAACAACAACATCACCCTTGTATTTATAGGTACTGATTTTATTTTTTAGTGGTGATAGATCTTCTGACGTATTGCAGATTAAGATCAGCTGCATACTGCTTGCTTGCCATTTTTTAAAATGAGAAAATGCTTTGAGTAAATCAACAACTGCTTCTATTGGTTCGGCTTGTATCAGGCTAATAAAATATTCATTATTGCCAGTAAACCCGGATTTTGCCAGCAATCGATCTTGCCATTCTAAGGGCTTATAAATGGCAGGAATTGCTACAGGAAATATCTTGATTGCTTTGTCAATAAAATCAGATGGATGACTTGTATACACAGGAATGGATGGCTGCACCAAATGAGATTTAAGTTTTTCTGCACTTAAAAATGCAACCGCCGGAAGCCGATCCTGCACTTCCAGAATATTATCTAAATATATTACAAGTTGTGGCTTTAGAAGAGCTATTTGTTTTTTTAATGCCCTTTGCATCAGCATTGATTTCAATTTTCCAGTTTCGGATATCTGTTGAATATACAATGCGTGGTCTGCCAGCTTACCATTTAGTACTGGTAAAACGGGATAGGATAACCAAGCTGCGTATTCCAGCAACATAGATTTTATATAACCTGCATATTCGGTGTCGTTCTGTTGTAGTAAAACAATTCGCATGGGGGGGCAAAGATATCTATAGTGCCTTATGTGATAAAGGCATTTATTATGGTTGCTTTTCATACATTTGTTGCTTTGATTTATGGATAAACTCAATCGTAAAAATGCACCAGCCATTGAAGATGCCGTTGCATTCAATTTAAAATTAGACACCCCACTTATATACAAGTTAACAAATGACACGCCTGTATATGCCATGCATGGGGGAGCGCAGGAGGTAGTAAAAATAGAATGGGTATTTGATAGTGGCAATTGGTATGAGGAGAAAAATTTGATAGCAGCCAGTACAAATTTTCTCTTAAAAAATGGCACAAAAAATAAAACTGCACTTGCTATAAGTGAAGCTATTGAATATTATGGTGCATCTGTAAGTAGGAGTTGTTTTAATGAAACCGCAACGATTACGCTGCATTGCTTAAGTAAGCATCTGACTTCATTACTACCACTGATTGCATCATTACTACATGAAGCCGTTTTTCCCGAAGACGAAATCAACATTTACCGTCAAATGCAGCTGCAGCGGTTATCTGTAAACCTGAGAAAGTGCGACTTTGTAGCCAATCGGCTGATTGATGCTGTGCTTTTTGGTGAAGCACATCCTTATGGCATTACTTCAAATGCAGCAGCTTACGAGGCCATATCCAGAGAGGAATTGATTGCTTTCTATAATCAATTTTACACCTACGGACACTGCAAAATATTTGCTGCGGGTCATCTGCCGAATAATCTTGATGCATTATTGGAAACTCATTTTGGCTCATTGCCCATGAATCAAAAGCCATTGCCCGACAGGGTTCATAAAATAATACCAAACACCATAAAAAAGCATCATATTATAAATGATGAAAATGGGGTGCAGGGTGCTATAAGAATTGGACGATCTTTTCCTGACAGAAGGCATCCGGACTATGTAAAATCTTTGGTGCTCAACAATATTTTTGGTGGATATTTTGGCAGCAGGCTCATGGACAATATTAGAGAGGACAAAGGATATACTTATGGCATTTATAGCTATATACAATCCTATCAACATGAAGGTGCGTGGATGATCAGTACAGAGGCTGGCCGTGATGTGTGCGCTGCCACTATTGAGGAAATTTATAAAGAAATGAATTTGTTGTGTAATGAACCACCTGATGAGGATGAATTGTATTTGGTGCGCAATTATATGATGGGTAGCTTACTGGGTGATTTGGATGGACCATTTCAACAAATAACCCGTTGGAAAAATTATATACTCAATAAATTGCCGGAAGGTTATTTTGAAGAGAGTATTGCAACTGTAAAAAATATTTCTGGAGAAGAGCTGCTTGCACTGGCCCGTCAATACTTTCAGCAAGAAGATTTTTATGAAATACAAATCATTTGATGTTGGCAGAGCCAAATGATATAATATTTACTGGAATAAAAAATGTGTACAGATGAAATGGATACTTAAAATATTCTTTACCTGGATTGCCGTCATCATTGCATCCTGGCTACTGCCGGGTGTAGAAGTTAATGATAATATGACTGCTTTGCTTGTTGCTATTGTATGGGCACTGCTTGATGTATTGGTAAAGCCGCTCCTCATCATTCTTACACTGCCCATCACCATTCTTACACTTGGCATTTTTCTCATTTTTATAAATGCTATTATCGTATTGATAGATGCCTATTTCATTCATGGATTTAAGGTGGACAATATTTGGTGGGCGCTGTTTTTTAGTTTCGTTGTGAGTATTATTGTTACTCTATTTCAGCGGTTTGATAAAAGCAAATCATCAAAAGAATAGTGCCGGACTTAGGCTGTTATTTACAGCCGGTTGAAAAAAATATATAAAAAAAGCACTATCTCTTTTTTACCATTACAATAAAAAAATCAATGAGAATAAGCGGTTTTACGATGGGTAAGAATGTGAGTAAACTTTATTTTCCCATAAAGCAGGCTATTCAGTCTATTCTTCCAATTGTTGATGAATTTGTAGTGGCATTGGGTGATAATGATGCAGATGACAATACCGAAGCAGAAATACTGAGCATTGGCTCACCAAAAATAAAAATTATACGCACAGTATGGGATGTAGAAAAATATCCCAATGGTACAGAGCATGGACACCAAACAGATATTGCCATGAAAGCCTGTACTGGCGATTGGTTGTTTTATGTACAGGCGGATGAAGTAGTGCATGAAAAATTTTTGCCAATAATACAAGAAAGGTGCAGAACGTTTTTGGATGACAAAAAAGTGGAGGGATTACTTTTTGATTATGTACATTTCTGGGGAGATTATTTTCACCACCAAGATGGTCATGGCTGGTATGAGCGAGAAATAAGAATAGTGCGTAATCTGCCAGACCTGCATAGTTGGGAGAGTGCACAGTCTTTCAGAATGATACCAAACTTTGATGGTTTGCATTATCGGCAGCAGGAGGGCACATACAAACTAAATGTGGCCTACAGTGGTGCCAGTATTTATCATTATGGATGGGTGCGGCCACCATCATTTATGCAAAAGAAAAAGAAAGCCATGACCATAACACATCACGGCAAAGCTTATCAGGAGCAAGCATTTGCCAATAAACCGGAAGACCATGATTATGGGCCAATGGAAAGGTATAGTAAATTTTCGGGGACACATCCCAAAGTGATGCAGGCGTGGATTGCTCAGTTTAATTGGGGACACTTATTAAACTATTCAACAACAGAGAAAAATCCAGACAGAGAAAAAGCAAAACATGACAAACTCAAATATAGGATTTTAAGTTTTCTTGAAAAACATTTGAATGGTGGTAAGCAAATAGGCGGGTTTAAAAATTTTAAATTATTGCCCGGAAAAAAATATAGAGTGGTATAATTTATTTGTTTACAAAAGCCCATCAACATCTCAATAAAAAATATCCTATTTTTTTTCTGCTGTGTAAGATTCAGTGGCAAATTCCGGTGAAGCACTTTCTTGATAAAATAATTTTGGCAAGCTGATAAATCCTTTTAAAATTTTATTGGCACAGCAATAAGCCAGTAAATGATCCGACCAATAAACAATAGGCGTTTGCAAAGCGAATAATTTTTTTGCTGTGGAATGAGTGATAGCATAAGCATCTGCAAAATCGTGATATCCTGCTGTTTTTAAATGAGTGCTATATGGCTTTGCATATAAATTGTCTAATGCAATATGTGTATGAGAAAGTCCGGCAATCAACTTTTGAATATGATACCAGTTTTGTTTAATACGGTTAAAAAAATTATGTGTAGTATTTTTATTGTAATCAAAATAAACAAGATCCCAATCAGCCGGGAGCTGCTGCATAATAGAAGTAAATAGGGGAATATTATCTGCAATGGGAACCACATCATCCTCAAAAATCAACACTTTTTGATATCCATTTTTTATTACATCTTCATATACCATTCTATGGCTAATGGTACAACCAAGCATTCCTTTTGTAATCTTTTTTTTCCTTCTATGCTTTTTTATAGCAGCTTCAGCATCATACAAACCTTGTTGAACATAAGTTTCTACTGCATCCTGCTGTAGATCTGCTCCATACAAAAATTCAAACTGCAAACCTTTTAAAGCAAGTTTAATTTTTTCCTGTCTTGTTGAATCCTTTTGTAAAGTGATTACATAGATATGATCAAAAAAGTTATTGAGTGGGCCAAAATTAATCTGATGCATTGAAATGATAAATCTTATAAAACAGAAATAGTTTATTTGCAATAGTATGAGAATAAAATTATTTATGATATTGGTATTATGGGCGTGGACGGTTTTATCATTTCAAGTGATGTCACAGTCTATTGCAGTACGCACCAACAATAGCATTTCATTTATAGCGGGCAGCTTGGGTTCCGATAGATTGGGTAGTGCCAAGCTTGGTTATCTGGATAGCAATGTGCTGTTGCAGGTTATAGATTCCAATGTCAATAGTTATAAGGTACAACTATCCAAATTCCATAGTGCATTTATTGCAAAGGAAGATGTACGCCGAGATACACAGTTTTATGCTAAGCCCTGGTATCTAATGAACAATATGCGTGCCGTGGGTGGTTACGATTGTTATGATAGTTTGCTCATCAATCTGGAAGAACAACTACCCTATACCAGTTATATGGAAATAAATCCTGCACGCATTATCATTTATATATATGGTGTGCAGAGTAATACCAATTGGATTACACAACAGACGACAACGCTAGGTGAAATAAAAAATATTTATCACCTACAAGAGGAAGATGATAAAGTAAGGGTGGTGGTAGAATTGAAACACCTACAGCATTGGGGTTATACGATATACTACCGAGGTAAAACTTTAGTAATTTTAGTAAAACATCAACCACAGTTGCTAAAACCACATGCCATTACAGTAGCTATAGATGCAGGGCATGGAGGTAGTAATATAGGAGCCGCAGGCATTATCACCAAAGTGGTGGAAAAAGATTACACATTATTATTTGCAAAAGAGTTGGAAAAATATTTAATAGCAAAGAATGTGCAAGTTATCATGACCCGGAATGGTGATACTAGTTTTGGAAATACAGATCGAGTAAAATGGTTACAAAAAAAGCATCCGGACTTACTGATTAGTTTGCACTTCAATTCATCGGCAACAGATACTGTACAGGGCACAGGCACATTTTATAAATATATTGGTTTTAGACCTTTGAGTCAGGCCTTATTAAAAAGAATGTTGGATATAGGCATGAATGAATATGCCAATGTTGGGAACTTTAATTTCCTTTTAAATGCCCCCACTGATTTTCCAAATGTATTACTTGAAATAGCATTTTTAAGTAATAAAACAGATGAGCAAAAAATCATTGACCCCACATTCAGAACTCAAGTAGTTAGACAAATTTATTTGGCCATAGCAGACTTTTTAAAACAGTCTGAGTAGAAGTATCGCAAGGTTTTGCATAGTTGCCAATAAGCAGCCCGTATTCATTTTCTTTTTCTCAGCTGATGAAGTTGACTTTGTGATGAAAATTGAAAGGCAATATTGATAACGCTTTGTGGTGAATTTTTGGGAGATGAAATTGTAAAATGTTCAAAAGCATCAATTGGATTCAACTCGTATGCGAAAATTTCATCAGCAAAATGCCTTGTCGATAAAAGATTGCAACTATTCTCGCAAAGTAAATTAGATTTTCCCTGCGGGGAATGAAGAAGCATGACCAAATATTGCAAAGAGGCCGACGTAGCAATCTGTTCTATTTTCATCAGACCCAATGCTATCCTACATCCGCTAAAAAATGCTTTACGATGGTGCTTAATAAGGCGTAATCCAACTGTTCAAAAGGATGCGAAGCCTTTGGCAAAATACACAATGAACCTTTTGGCAACTGTCTATATACTTGCATGGTTTCAGTAGTGCTCACCATCCTGTCCCTATCACCAAGCATGATCATTGTAGGGCATAATATATTTTTATAATCAGCCTCATGTAGTAAAGGAGCATGGCCCAAAGCATGAATCATATTGCCGGTTTTTTCCACCACCTTTTTCCAATTATCTCCATGCACATTTGAAAGGGATGTGGCAAAAGCTGGTTGTTTGGTTACAATTTTATTTGTATCAAAAAATGCGGATTGTGCAAGGGCTATATCATAACTCCATTCATATTTTGTTCCAATTGTTATAAGTGCATTTACTAGCTCCGGATACTGTTTTGCCAAGCACATACCAATGTACCCCCCCATGCTAAACCCAAATATTACAACTTCTTTGAGCATGTTTTCCTGGATTACTTGAGCTACGTCATCTACCATTTGCTGCATACTGAATATAGCATCATTTCCACTATCCACACCGTGACCCTTTAGATTAATAATATGTATTTGATGTGCTGTTTTAAAAAAATGGGCAAAACTTTCCATTTGCGTTGCATCACCGAGTGCACCATGTATAAATACAATATTTCTCATAAAAATAAAAAAACTACTGTAGCTGGTTGATTAACTCCTGCAATTCCGACTTTTTAGTAAGTTCTGCTGCAGATAATGCAGATTCGGTTAGTGGATTTTCTTCCTTCGGATCGATACTCATATTGTAAAATTTGCCAGCACGTTCACCATACTGATCATATAATTTATAAATACTATCATAAGCATATCGTTCCATTGGAACTATATCAGCATCTTTACGATCATTATCCCAATCTGTAAATACTGCAGAGCGTACGCTATCATCAGTAAGGCCGATCAAGCTATTATAAAAACTTACCCCATCCAAAGTTCCGTAACTAAGTGTTGATGCATTTGCTACATCTGCAAGTGTTGTAAATAGATCTGTAAAATCGTGTAGTTGTGCATTTGTCTTGCCTGCGGCAATACTACCTGGCCAATATGCAATAAATGGAATATGATTGCCCCTAAACTGGGTTGTTGTTTTGGCTCCTTGCAATTCTTTACCCTGCCAGGTTGATGTTATTCTGCTGTCCGTATTATTATCTGATGTAAAAAGAAAGATGGTATTGTTTAACATACCCATTTTGTAAACCTTATCTTTTATTTCGCCAATTTTTTGATCGGCATACGTAATCATTCCTGGCAAATAACTAATATCATCTGCAGTTTCATCTTTAGTAAAATCCCAAAGTTTAAATTTGTCAGAACTAGGTGTAGGCACCCATGGTTGTGCTATTAGATTTAGAGAATAAACAGCAAAGAAAGGAATGGAATCATTTACCTTTCTTTCTATAAAACTATTCAGTCTGTCAACAAACACATCTTCACTATAACTATTTGCTACTTCCTCATCTGGAAGATAAGCACCATCAACATACACTAATGGGTTTTTATATCTTCTGTATCGCTGGTCTTCTGCAAATGGCAGAAAGACAGCATATTCATCAAACCCATGTTGCTTTAGGCCTGCATCGCCATCACCAAATTGCCATTTACCATAAAAAGAAGTAGCATATCCTGCACTCTGAAACAGATTTCCAAGCATTTTTTCTTCTTCTTTTATTGCGCCCCATCTTATATAATTTCTAAAATTATATTTACCTGTAAACAGGGCTATCCTACTTGGAAATCCATCGGGATAGCAAAACATATTTGTAAACTGCATGCCATTTGCAGCCATAAAATCTAGGTTTGGGGTACTATAACTTTGGCCACCTGTATAGCCCGGTAATTCATAACCGAAATCATCCGCAACAATAAGAATCACATTTGGCTTTCCACTTTTAGGTACTTGCACTACAGGTGCCACCGACTCCTTACACTTGCAGGAAGGAATCGTAATAATTGAAAAACATAAAAAAAAGTTGGATAATAAAACAAGGCTTTTTCTATTAAGGTTGCTTCTATTCATAACACAAAATTGAGTGTATAAAACTTAACTGTGCAGGCAAATTGTTACTCCGCATCAAATTTTCACATTTCATTTGACGCAATATAAAGATTTTTGCTGCTGTCTCAACAATATAACAATGACAAGGTTCTTAATACATACATCTACGATATTTTTTTTAGTTTGTATTTGCACTAATCAAATTTCTGCGCAGCAGGTAAAAAAAATTAAAATGGATGCTTTAGTGGCATATGCTGAAAAGGCAGACCATCCCGTAATCATCAATATGTGGGCTACCTGGTGTGCACCATGTGTAGAAGAAATTCCATGGTTTAATAAAATACTAAAACAACAAGCAGACAGTTCCATAGAGCTCATTCTGGTAAGTCTTGACTTTGAAGATAAATACAAAACGGCCATTGCCAAATTTTTAGAGAAAACCCCTATAAATGCAACACTGTTTTGGTTGGATGAAACTAAGGCAGATTATTTCTGCCCATTGCTGGATAAAAACTGGTCAGGAAATTTACCGGTTACATTATTCCTGAATAATAAAACAGGTTATCGCATTTTTTTTGATGACCAAATAAAGGAAAGTTTTCTGGCTCAAGCTATAGCTGGAATGTTGGAATAGTACATTTTTTGTGTTGCCAATGGGAAGGAATTTTATAATTACAGACCCCAGTTTTAATAATCAACCACTTGTTCTTCAATTGCTTCTGGAATAGTTCGCCATTTATATTGCTGGGTCCGAAGTTGTGGCTCAAAACCTGCATTGCGGATTGAATCTTGAATAGTACGATAGGTAAACCTGTGTGGCGCCCCGGCCGCACTTACTACATTCTCTTCAATCATAATACTACCAAAATCATTTGCTCCGGCATGAAGGCAAAGTTGTGCCACCTGTTTTCCAACAGTAAGCCAACTGGCTTGAATATTTTTTACATTGGGTAGCATGATTCTACTGATGGCAATCATGCGTACGTACTCTTCATCTGTTGTAAGATTATGAACACCACGTATGCGAGTAAGTAGTGTATCCACATCCTGAAAAGTCCAAGGTATAAATGCAAGAAAGCCATTGGCATCTTCGGGTTTGCGGCCTTGCACTTCTCTTACTCTGGATAAATGAATAAATCTTTCTTCTATGGTTTCTACATGGCCAAACATCATTGTGGCACTGGTTGTAATATGCAGTTGATGTGCTTCCGCCATAATAGTAAGCCATTCATCTGCACCACATTTTCCTTTACTGATAAGTCGGCGCACACGGTCCACCAATATCTCTGCACCTGCCCCAGGTAGAGAGTCTAAACCCGCTTCTTTCAAAGCCATTAACACTTCCCGATGTGTTGATTTTTCTAGCTTGGTAATATGTGCAACTTCTGGCGGGCCTAATGCATGTAATCTGATATCTGGGAATTCTGCCTTAATAGCTTTAAAGGTTTTTACATAATAATCAAGTCCAAGACCTGGGTGATGACCTCCTTGTAGCAATAACTGATCCCCACCATACCTGATGGTTTCTTCAATTTTCTTCCGATAGGTATCCATATCTGTTATATAAGCATCTGGATGACCGGGCACTCTGAAAAAATTGCAAAACTTACAGTTGGCAATACAAACATTGGTGGTATTTACATTTCTATCAATCTGCCAGGTAACCTTGCCATGTGGTACCTGAATTTTTCGGAGCGCATCTGCTGTGTACATTAGGGCAGTTAAAGGTGCATTTTCAAATAAATAAATACCTTCTTCAATGGAAAGCCATTCAAATTTTTCTGCTTTTTTTAATAATGCTGCAACGGATGTATTCATTTTCATGTCTATGATTACAATCAGCAAAGTAAAAGGTTCTGATTGGTATAGCTTGAAACAAGTATTTGTTCGGCAGAATTATATCAACGGTTTGGCATAAATCAATAACCCCTTTACATTGCGGTCTTACTTCATGCTATTGAAAAGAAAACTACAATACCACTGCACTGCCATCGTCTTTTTCATTTTGCTCTTTTGCAATACTTTACCTGCTTTTAGCCAAGAAGAGTTAGTAGCTCCTCCTGCAAAAAACATTACCAGTTTTCAGTTTACACTTCTTAGTGGAGGGATAGTAATTTTAAAAGCTACGCTTGATAATTTTAAGGACAGTCTCAATTTTGTGTTGGATACCGGTAGTGGTGGCATTTCTTTAGATTCTGCATTATGTGCCAGATATAAATTGCCTACAGTAAATTCAGACAGGTTGGTAAGGGGCATAGCTGGTATGAAGTATGTACAATTTGCAAATCACCACTCTTTACACTTACCAGGCCTATCTGTTCATGATCTGGATTTTCATATCAATGATTATGAAATACTGACCACGGCCTATGGTGTGCCCATACACGGTATTATCGGATTTAGTTTTTTGAGAAGATATATTGTAAAGCTGGATTATGATTTACTCAAAATTGATGTACTTTCACCAGGCACTTTCAAATATCCCAAAGGCGGTTATCTTGTAAACCCACAGTTTAGTACCTTACCTATGCACTATGGTTTAATAAGAGATGACAATGAGGCCAATGCAAAATTCTATTTTGATACGGGTGCAGGTCTATGTATTCTACTGAATGAGGCATTTGTGGCAGATAGTAGTATTTTACACAAAAAACGAAAAATCTTTCAAACACAGGCAGAAGGTTTGGGGGGAAAAAAAGATATGCAACTTACCGTTGTAAAGGAAGTACGTCTTGGACCGTATAGATTCAGATCCGTGCCGGCATATATTTTTGATGATGAATTTAATGTAACCTCTTATCCCGTACTTGGTGGGTTAATTGGCAACGATATACTACGTAGGTTTAATATAATACTGAATTATCCGGAGCAACAAATTCACATTAGACCAAATAGTCATTATGTAGATTCGTTTGACTATAGTTATACCGGTTTAGGTTTTTACGATTTGAATGGCGCTATAACCGTTACCGATATAGTAAAAGGAAGTCCAGCTGAGGCCGCAGGGCTGAAGGAGGGTGACATTATAGTTGGAATAGAAAATAATTTTACCAATAATATTTTAGCCTACAAAAACATGCTTCAAGTACCAAAACGTAAATTGACAGTGTTTATAATGCGTGAAGGAAAATTAGATAGTGTAGAGCTTACGGTCAAAAGCATTTTATAATTTCTAGTGGATATAGTTATTTTTGTAACCATGAAAAAAATTTCTAGTATTCTTTTTGCAGGTACATTTTTTCTTAATGGATATGCACAAATACCAAATGGATATTATGATAGAGCCATAGGAAAAACCTGTGCGGAATTAAAGTCTGCATTAAAATATATAATTACAGAAAGCCATACACCACTACCCGATGATTTTTTGCTGGATCAGTATGCGCTTACAGATGTAAAGCCTAGGGAAGTGGGTACAGGAAGTGCAACTGTTATATGGGATGTATATGCTGACGATCCAAATGGACTAGATCCCTATAACTATGATCCTTCCACACAAAACTGTGGAAATTATAATAGTGAAGCTGATTGTTACAATAAAGAACATACAGTGCCGAGAAGTTGGAGTGATGATGATCCCATTCCAGAAGGCGATTATCACCATGTAGTGCCTTCGGATGGATGGGTAAATTCGAAAAGATCAAATTATCCTTTTGCATTAGTGCGAATGCCTGCCGAATTCACCAGCTTAAATGGAAGTAAATTAGGAAACAGTGCCACAGAGGGAATTACCGGAAAAGTTTTCGAACCAATAGATGAATTTAAGGGTGATATGGCCCGTTGTTTTTTATATTTTATAACAAGATATCAGGATGAGGTAAAATCAAAATGGGCCAATAACACACAAGTATTTAGTGCGGATAGTTTTCCTACAATCAACTTAAACTATTTACCATTAATGCTGGCATGGCATGCCGCAGATCCGGTAAGTGATAAAGAATTGATAAGAAATGAAGGTGGATATACATATCAGGGAAATCGAAATCCATTTATTGACCATCCTGAATATGTAGATGCTGTGTGGAATGGTGGCTGTCCGGGTTTGGGTGTATTACCTTTAACCCTGCTTCAATTTACCGGCTACCTTAATAAAAGCACTATACAACTCAACTGGTCTGTAGCCAATGTATTAGGCATAAAGAGTTTTGAAGTACAGCAGAGTTTGAATGGCAAAGATTTTAGATCAATAGCGGAAGTAATGTATGATGGTAAAAATAACTATGCCTATACAACTACTGCTACAAATGGAGTATCCTATTATCGCATTGCATGGAAAAGCACAAATGGTTTGTACAGTTATTCATCTAATCTGTCATTTACTTATGAGGCAATAAAAGAATGGAAAATTTTTCCAAATCCGGTTATTTCAAGCGCAAGAATTGAAGCCCCTTCTTCCGTAAATGGAGCCATTCCAATTTCTATTTATGATATACATGGAATGGAAGTATTTAGTGATACACAGCAGGCTGTAAATGGGATTATTACATTGAAAGGATTAAATATTTTACCCGGTTTATACTATATAAAATGCCGCTACCAAGGCAGCGGCATCCTATTAAAAATGATAGTAATAGATTAATCTTAAATTAAAAACCAAGTTTTGATTTAAGATTTTGATCTAATGCATCTAAAAATTCTTCTGTATAAAGATAATGCTCCCCATGAGTTACTTTATTACCATGTATGCATACTGCCAGGTCTTTTGTCATTTTACCGGATTCTACAGTTTCCACACAAACAGTTTCCAAAGTTTTACAAAAATGAACTAATGCATCATTACCGTCTGTTTTACCTCTAAACTCAAGCCCACGGGTCCATGCAAATATGCTGGCAATTGGATTTGTACTTGTTGGTTTTCCTTTTTGATGCTCTCTATAGTGTCTGGTTACTGTGCCATGGGCGGCTTCAGCTTCCATGGTTTTACCATCTGGGGTTACTAATGTTGAAGTCATTAATCCCAAGCTACCAAAACCCTGGGCCACAGTATCACTCTGCACATCCCCATCATAATTTTTGCAAGCCCATACAAAATTTCCATTCCATTTGAGTGCACTGGCTACCATATCATCTATAAGACGATGCTCATAAGTAATACCAGTGGCATCCATCTGAGTTTTAAATTCATTTTCATATACCTCCTGAAAAATATCTTTAAATCTGCCATCATATTTTTTTAGGATAGTATTTTTTGTAGAAAGGTACAAAGGCCATTGCTTTATGATGGCCTGATTGAGACATGCTCTTGCAAAGCCAGGTATACTCTCATCCGTAATATACATGGCCAAAGCCACACCATCACCTTTATAATTATATACTTCAAATTCTTGCACGGTACCATCTTCACCCTCAAATTTTATGGTAAGTTTCCCTTTGCCTTTTGTTACAAAATCTGTTGCTTTATATTGGTCTCCAAATGCGTGTCTTCCAATACAAATTGGAGCAGACCAGTTAGGAACCAAGCGTGGCACATTACTACAAACTATGGGCTCTCTAAAAACGGTGCCATCTAAAATATTTCTGATAGTACCATTGGGGCTTTTCCACATTTGCTTTAGGCTAAATTCTTTTACCCTTTGCTCATCAGGAGTAATGGTGGCGCACTTGATACCAACGCCAAATTCTTTTATTGCATTTGCAGCGTCAATCGTTACTTGGTCATTGGTTTCGTCTCTATATTCCATACCTAAATCATAATACCTGATATCAATATCTAAATAAGGAAGAATTAGTTTCTCCTTTATAAATTTCCAAATGATACGGGTCATTTCATCCCCATCTAATTCTACAATTGGATTGAGGACTTTTATTTTTTCTGCCATAATGATTTTTTATAATGATGGCAAATGTAAGGGTTGCCTTTATTTCATGCTTTTGATCTTATCAAGAAATAACTTGATGCATACGAGTATTTTTAAGTTTGTCCGATTTTTATTTGTTCATTCGTTTATATAAATAATTGGCCCTCTATCACCATTGAATATTATTGTTTAGGGAAAAATCATAAATTTGTTTTAAAGAATTTAGAAAAAAATTATACGATGGCTTTACCAAACATTTTCGACAGTACAGTATCCGATCAGATGATTCAACGAATCAATAAACTAAGCCAAACCACAGTGCCAAAATGGGGCAAGATGAATGTAGCTCAAATGCTGGCGCATTGTAATGTAACCTATGAAATGGCATTTGAAAATAAACACCCCAAGCCAAATTTCCTGGTTGCATTTATACTGAAATCATTTGTAAAAAAATTGTTGTTAGCGAGGTACCTTATAAGAAAAGTTCCCAAACAGCTCCAGCATTTATCATTAAAGAAAGTAGGGATTTTGAAATAGAAAAAAGCAGGTTAATCAACTATATCAACAAGACTGTAGAAATGGGTGAAAATAGTTTTGAAGGGAAAATGTCATTATCCTTTGGAAAGCTTAATTCCATTGAATGGAACAATATGTTTTACAAACATTTAAATCTTCACTTAGCACAGTTTGGCGTATAATTTTTTTTATTTCCCAATCATTTACTCAAGTTTTATCTGATTGTGAAGGTTTGGTATACATACATTTTCAAATCCTTTATCTATCAACCTTTTTTGAAATTTTAATTGTGTTTCTGGATCTCCATGTACTAAAAATATTTGATTGATTTTTGCTTTTTGTTGGCAATCTAAATATTTTATTAAATCTTCATAATCTCCATGAGCACTCATACTGTGCATTTTGGCAACTTCTGCTATCACTTCATAAAATTCACCAAATATTTTTACATGTTTATCACCCCTGCCTAATTTCCCTCCCAGTGAATATGGTTCGCAATAACCAACTAACAAAATTGTATTGGCTGCATTATCAATATTATTCATGATATGATGCTTTATACGTCCAGCATCTGCCATACCGCTTGCAGAAATGATTATACAGGGATCTTGCAAAGTGTTTAAGTGCTTACTTTCATCTGAGGACTGAATAAAATGTAATCCCGGAAAATCAAATGGATCGTAGTCCGTTTTTAACAAAGCTTTAACGGTTTTATTAAAATTTTCAGGGTGACTCCTCACTACATCAGTGGCTTCTTTACTGAGTGGGCTATCCACATAAACGGATATTTTTGGCAAAAGATTTTCATTACTCATTTGATTCAAATAGTATAGCAACTCTTGGGTACGTCCTACAGAAAAAGCAGGAATAATGAGTTTACCTTTTTTTTCAACACAGGTCTTTGTTATCCACTGAAGTAATATATCTGTAGTATTATGTACAGGAGTATGCAATTCATCTCCATAAGTGCTTTCAAGTAAAATATAATCTGCTTGCGGAAATATTTCCGGACTACACAATATGGCATCCCTATATCTTCCTACATCTCCACTAAATGATATGCAAGTTGTTTGATCTGAATGAATACGCAAATGAATGGAAGCACTGCCAATAATATGACCAGCGTCTGTAAACATAGCTTCTATGCCATCATCCAACTTAAACCATTCCCGGTAGGGCACTTTCTCAAAATGTTCTGTGGCAATTTTTGCATCATCTATAGAATATAAAGGACTAAAAAGTGGAAGCGCCTTTTGTGCCCTCCGTTTATTAATAAATTTGGTATCTGAACGCTGTATTTCCGCACTATCCTCCAACAATATTGTAGCAAGATCTGCAGTGGCTGCAGTACAAAATATTTTTCCTCGATATCCTTCTTTGATGAGTTTAGGTATGAGTCCACTATGATCAATATGAGCATGACTTAAAATCATATAATTTATGGTGGCAGGATCAAATCCAAAATGTTGATTTAGTTCATCCGTTTTATTGCCCATGCCCTGAAAAAGTCCACAATCCAAAAGTATATTTTTGCCATTATCCAAATGAATGATATGCTTACTACCTGTAACGCAAGATGCAGCACCATGAAAACTGATTTCCATATTTATAAATAAGGGACTAAAATAATATCAAATACTGATTACAAACAATATTATCTTTAAAAAAATTTATTTAAAAAAATGAATATTTTTATAAATTGCATAAAATTTAAAAAAAAATGAAAATGAGTAAATTGAAATCTCTTTTTATGCCATTGCTTTTATTAGGAATGGTATTTATTTTTTCTTGTAAAGGAACTGTAAAAGACAGCGATATATTGACAGCTATCAACGAAAAAATACAGACAACACCTGAAATGGCAGGGCTTACAGCTACAGTAGTTGAAGGTGCAGTTACTTTATCTGGTGCTTGTAAAGATGATGCCTGTAAATCATATTGTGAAAAAACAGTAAAAGCAATATCTGGTGTAAAATCAGTCGTAAATAATTGTACCACCATTCCTGCTGTGGTTGATACACCTGTAGTGCCAGAAGTATCAGATGCATTGGCACAAGCCATTACTGATGCTTGCAAAGACTTTCCGGGAGTTAAAACTGATTTAAAAGATGGAGTGCTTACACTTACTGGAGAAATAACAAAAGATAAATTACAGACATTAATGATGGGCTTAAATGCTTTAAAATCATTAGGCCTTAAAAAAATTGAATCTGCTGATTTAGTAAAAAAATAAATTGTAGAAAATGAGTTTACAAGACAAATACAAAGCACTTATAGATGCCGCAGGCAATGGGGTGGTGAACAATTTGCAAGTTAGGGAACAGGATAATGTATTATACATTGATGGAGAATCTACAGGCTCTACCAAGCAACAATTATGGGATTTATACGGCAGCATAGATCCAGACTATGCATCTGGAGATTTAATGCTCAATATAAATAGTGTAGC
This sequence comes from uncultured bacterium, assembly GCA_964293305.1. Taxonomy (GTDB): domain Bacteria; phylum Bacteroidota; class Bacteroidia; order Chitinophagales; family Chitinophagaceae; genus CALAGJ01. The sequence continues at coordinate 83,684 of CAXYYO010000008.1, forward strand.
CGGCATTCTGGAAGGAGCAAAATTAAAAGTAACTACCAGCCGTACCAATTTGAATATTCGTAAAGGCCCGGGTACTGATTTTGATGTGGTGGGAAAGGCTGCTAGACATGAAATTGTTACTTTGGTAAGCAAAGAAAACGACCAGTGGTGGTTTATTAAAACAGATGATGGGGAGGAAGGATATTCTTTTACACAATACCTTACTCCTTTTGAACAATAGAGCTAACAAGGTGTTATCCCATATTTTATTTTAAAATACCATGAAACCATTTAAAAATTCAAAATCAATTCAATGCTTTCTTGTGTGGTTACTTTTAATCACTTTACAATCATGTAAAAAAACTGGACAGCAATTACAGGAAGAAACTAAATATGAAAAACTGAGTGTGCGGCCTGGAAAACCAAACATCATTTTATTTATGGCCGATGATGTTGGATTTGAAATACCTGAATTTACAGGTGGGAAATCGTATAGCACTCCTACTTTAAATTTTATGGCCGAAAAAGGTATGGAGTTTTCACAATGCTTTTCACATCCGGATGGATTTCCTTCTAGACTAGCATACTTAACTGGAAAATACAACTTTAGAAACTATACATCTTGGGGACAATTACCTGAGGACGAGCTAACGGTTGCAAACTTGCTACAAGATAATGGATATAAAAACTGTTATGTAGGTAAGTGGCAAAATAATGGGGGCGATGCTCGAATAAGAAGTGCTGGTTTTGAAAAATATCTTGTCTATCTACCATTTAGTGGTGACCAAAGGGAGAGAAGATACAAAAGCCCACTTTTATATCGTGATGGTAATTTCTTGCCAGATAGTGCTACGCTAAATCGCTATTCGGAAGATATGTTTGCTGAGTATGCAAGAAATTTTATTGACTCCAATAAAAGAAACCCATTTTATTTACAATATTCTTTTAATTTAATTGCTGCACCGTATGTGCCAAGTCCAGACCATCCTGATTATCCAAACTGGAACCCAGATACCGACAAAAAAAATCAGGATACAAGCTATGTAAAAAGCATGGTGGAATACATGGATAAAATGATGGGTCAAGTAATACAAAAGGTTGAAGAAGCGGGATTACTTTCAAACACGTTGTTTTTATTTATTGCTGATAATGCTACTCAAGAACAAATTTATTCTAAATGGAATAACCTCATCATTAAAGGTACAAAAACTGAAACCAACAGACCAGGTACAACAACACCATTTGTTGCTTTTTGGCCTGGCACAATTTCAATAAATTCTACCAGTACTTCTTTGGTTGATTACACAGACTTTTTCAAGACTTTTGCAGATGTGGCAGGGGTTAGTGATCTTTCAAGTTACGGCAAAATGGATGGTGTCAGTTTTTATGATGACTTAACAAAAACTGCTGGAGAAGATAGGGAATGGGTTTTTTGTCATTGGGATAATGGCATTTCAAAACCGACAGTAAGATATATCAATAACAATGAGTATAAATTGTATGACAATGGAAATCAAGATAAAAACTTTTTCAATATTCGTTCGGATGTTTGGGAAAGAAATCCATTACAAGATGCATCATTATCAGCAAATCAGCGAGAAATAAAACATATGCTAAGAGCAGAAATGGATTTACTAAAAAAATAAAATTAAGTTTTCAATAGAAAATCTAGCCTTACGAAATGGACAAGGATATCTTTAGTTCAAATAAACTTATTTCTTTGATTTAACAATATGTTCATGTATAAATAAGGGTCCATTCATTCAATGGGCCCTTATTATGATTCACATTTACGATTTCCCTTAGACACAGACATTTCAGTTTAAATTAATTATAAAGTTAATCGCCATATCTGGGTTAATCCTGATTGCCACATTATGTCGGTCAACCAAGCCTTTTCAAGAAAAAATGACGATATGGATTTGTTTATACAACCACTCATTCTAAAATGGGCCGCAACCATTTTGTAGCCTCGTCCATAGTCATACCTTTTCTTGCCGCATAGTCTGTAAGTTGATCTGTACTTATTTTTCCTACCCCAAAATATTTTGATTGGGGATGGGCTATATACCAACCGCATACACTGGATGCAGGATACATGGCCAGCGATTCCGTAAGTACTATACCAGTGGCTGCACTACCCCCCAATAGATGGAACAATTTATTTTTCTCTGTATGATCGGGGCATGCGGGGTATCCCGGTGCGGGTCTGATGCCTGTATAATCTTCTTTTATGAGTGACTCATTGGTTAAGTTTTCTTCACTGGCATAACCCCAAAATTCTTTTCTGGTGCGCTCATGTAGCAGCTCCGCAAAGGCTTCTGCCAGCCGGTCTGCAAGTGCTTGAAGCATAATTTTATTATAATCATCATGCGCAGCATCAAACTTTTTTACCATTTTGTCCACTCCGTGAATGGATACACTAAAAGCACCCATATAATCCTGCACCGATGTGGTTTGTGGAGCTATAAAATCTGCCAGCGATAGATTGGGCTGTCCAGCAGTTTTCTGTATTTGCTGACGCAAAAATTCTAATGTTATCGTATCATCATTTACAGATAGCTGTACAGAATCCGGACCATTACTATTTGCAGGCCAGAAACCTATTGCACCCTTAGCAGTAAGCCATTGTTCAGCTATAATTTGGTCTAATAGACTATTGGCATCTGCCAATAGTTTTGTGGCTTCAGAGCCTACCAATACATCAGAGAGAATGGCGGGATATTTTCCATGCAGCTCCCAAGTAATAAAAAATGGTTGCCAATCTATATAGGGTCTTATATCATTCAAATCATAATGATCAAATTGTCTAACACCGGTAAATGTTGGAGGTATAGGAGTATAATCGCTCCAATCAATTGATACTTTATTCTGTTGTGCTGCTTTTAAAGTGAGGAATTGTTTTACCGTTTTTTTATTTTCAAAATCTGTACGTAGTTGATCATATTCTGTGGATACATGCTGTAGAAATGCAGGTTTTTGGACAGCACTGAGCAGGCTACTCGCCACGGTTACACTGCGGCTGGCATCTAATACATGCACCACACCATTGCCATATTTTGGCGCAATTTTTACAGCAGTATGCATACGAGATGTAGTGGCACCACCAATGAGTAATGGCTGCTGCATGCCTCGCCGCTGCATTTCGTGTGCCACATGCACCATTTCATCTAATGAAGGTGTTATTAAACCACTCAATCCTATAATGGATGCATTACATTTTTCAGCTTCATCTAAAATTTTATCAGCAGGTACCATTACTCCTAAGTCTTTTATTTCATAGCCATTGCAACCCAGCACCACTCCTACTATATTTTTTCCAATATCATGCACATCGCCTTTTACTGTAGCCAATAATATGATATTTGCGCCCTGCGCAATGTTTGGATTTTGCCTTTTTTCTTCTTCAATAAATGGGGTAAGTACTGCTACACTTTTTTTCATGACCCGGGCACTTTTAACCACCTGTGGCAAAAACATTTTTCCAGAGCCAAACAAATCGCCTACTACATTCATACCATCCATAAGAGGACCTTCTATAACTGATAAGGGTCTCGGATATTTTTGCCTTGCTTCCTCTGTATCTGCATCAATAAAATCAGTAATGCCATTTACTAAAGCGTGTTTCAATCTTTCTTCTACAGTGGTGCCACGCCAGGCTTCATCTTTTACTGCTATTTTTTCCTTCGACTTTACTGTAGCTGCATAATTTATGAGGCTTTCTGTGGCTTCATTGTTTGCATTGTTTTTATTTAGGATAACGTCCTCACAAAGATTACGCAAACCAATTTCTATTTCATCATACACCACAAGTTGACCAGCATTTACAATACCCATATCCATACCGGCTTGTATGGCATAGTAAAGGAAAACACTATGCATGGCTTCACGCACAGGTTCATTTCCCCTAAAAGAAAAAGATAGGTTACTTACACCCCCGCTTATTTTTACAAGGGGCATTAGAGCTTTAATTTCACGAGTGGCTTCTATAAAATCTACGCCATAATTATTGTGCTCTTCTAATCCTGTAGCTACTGCAAAAACGTTTGGATCAAAAATAATGTCCTGTGGCGCATATCCCACTTCTTCGGTAAGAATTTTATAAGCCCTATGGCAAATACTCACTTTCTTATCTTTTGTATCTGCTTGTCCATTTTCATCAAATGCCATAACCACTGCGGCTGCGCCAAACATTTTGCAGATATGGGCCTGGGTCTTAAATTTTTCTACACCCTCTTTGAGAGAAATGGAGTTTACAATGCATTTGCCCTGTACACATTTTAATCCTGCATTTATAATTTCAAATTTTGAAGAATCAATCATTACAGGTATACGAGCAATATCTGGTTCACTCTGTACCAGGTTTAAAAATGTGGTCATGGCCAATACCCCATCCAGCAGGGCATCGTCCATATTTACATCTATAACCTGTGCGCCATTTTCTACCTGCTGACGTGCCACAGTTAAGGCTTCTTCATATTTATTTTCTTTTATTAACCGAGCAAATTTTTTGCTGCCGGTTACATTGGTGCGTTCACCAATATTCAAAAAATTGGTCTCTGACCTTACAATCAAAGGTTCTAACCCGGAAAAGCTTGTATAAGAATTCAAAGGAAACATTTTAATTAAAACGGTACGAAGCAAGGAAAAGTTTTCTGTATTTTTTATATATCGATAAAAGAAGACAGCAGATTGACACAAACTGAGATATTAACAGGTAGTGATATTTGCATCATCCTGCATTAAATACGGATAAAATATCCTCATTGCACGTAGTGCAAATAATTGTTCTAAAATATTTATTTAGACTTTGGCCTTCTTACTTTTTTTAGATTTTTATACCTTGCTACTAAGTCCACCACATGTGTATATTTGAATAACTGAGGATTTAATTCAAAGAATTTTTTTACCATTTGCGGCTGAATTTTCAAACCTGTTTCAAGTGATATAAGTGCTTCTTTTTGTTTGCCTGCGGCAAATAGGCAAGCACTTTGAAAATAATAAAAAATAACTTTATTATTGGTGGCTAATAGTGCAGCCTTGCATTGCTTCATTGCCTCTGGAAATTGCCCTGCATCATACAAAGCTTTTATGAGAGACTCCCACCCAGCTATTTTTTTGGGTTTCAAACGAACAGCATGCCCCATGTGTTGAAAAGCTTCTTTTGCCCTGCCCTGTTGTAAAAAACATTCCCCAAGTGCTATGTGATACTCTGCTTCACCATTATGAATGCGCAGGGAAATTTCTAATTGTTGTATGGCAGGTACATATTTTTCCTCCTTCATATAAGTAAGTGCAATTTTATAATGCAACCTACTGTCGTGCTTATTGATATGAGATGCTTTACGGTAATTGAATCTAGCCTGTGCATATTTATTCAATTTATAGTAGCAATAGCCAATGGCCTCAAAGAGTATTTCATCTGGACGGCTTATTTCACAAAGCTTTTCTAGCACTTCTATTGCATCTCTATGTTTATTCAATCTTATGAGCGCATCACCCATATTTCTGTAAGCAAATTCAAATTTCTCATCTATGGCTATACAGTATTTATAGGTATCAATGGCTTTTTCAAAAAGTTTTAAACTTTGGTATGCATTGGCCAGATTAAACCATGCCAATTCATTGTATGGGTGTTGATTTATAATATCCTGATAGAGTAAGATACTTTCATCATACCTGCCAGTAAAGTCTGTCCAAAAACATATTTTATAGAGCGCTTCTTCGTTTGTAGGTTCTTCCTTTAAAATAAGCTGCAAACAGTTGAATACATTATTGAAATCCTCATAATCATCATACACATCTGCCAGTTCAAAAAGCAGCTCTACACGCTCCTCATTTTCAAAAAGCCATAATGCTTCTTCTAATAAACCTACCCCTTCTGCTTGTCTGTCTAAAGCAAGGTATGCCTCTGTTTTAAGTATGTAGAGGTCAATATTTTTTATATCCATCAAAGCAACTTCGTCCAAAATTTGTAGCGCTTCTAAGTATCTACGTTTGTAAATTAAAACATCCGCCTTTTTTAGCAGTAATTCTGGATTGAATGGAAAATATTCTAGGGCAGTATTTACTGCTTCTAAAGCATGCTGCATTTCATCAATATCATCGTAATAATCAATTATACGCTCAAAAGCCTCAGAATCAAGGAATTTAAAGGATTTGCCGGCCATTAAATTTTGATACTGGTTGATAATATCCAGCAACTCAGCGTCGTCATTCCAGAAATCATCTTTTTCCATATTTAAGAAGTTGGCACAAAATAGAGCTTTGTAAAATAAAATCCAACCATTCATGTAACATTTTATGCCCAATATCTGTTATATTGTTAATTAATTTGCATTTAGAAACATTAATCACCTAAATTTACAACATTATGAAATTTATAGCTGTATACAAAAAGATGATAAGCCTGCTGCTTTGCTGCGTTATGGCTTTATATTCTTATGCAGCATTGGTTGGAAAATCAAATGAAGAGGGAGACAATACAATCAACCTTAAAAATATTGGCAAATACAGCCATGGCAAGGCAATGCCTTCTCTCAAATTATCTCAATTTCAATACACTGGCTCTACAGAATTAAAATTGAAGCGTACTGGAAATAATGTAAATATGCCTTCAATGGTTAGATTACAAAACGGTAATACTACTTATGTATACCGCTATAAGTACCAAGTAAAGAAACCTTTATTTAAACAGCCCGTTCCCCCTCCTATTCATTAGTAGTTTTAAGCTGCACATGAATTTTAAGAAAGTTGGTCCCTATATTTTTATTTTAATATTACTAGTTATTTCCCTGTGGCTTAATAGTGCAGATGAGAAAAGCATAACAACACCCACTGACACCAATAACAATATTGACAAGAAGGGCTTAAACAGATATCCCGATGAAATCCATTATTCAAGACATGCCGATTGTAGAATGGATTGCAGAAAGGTTTCCAAAACCGAGGTAGAGGAAACGCTACATAATGGAAAAATTAATTACACAAAAAGTGATTTAAAAGGGGATGCTTGTCATAAAAAATATGCAGTAGAAGCCCTCAGTAGGGACAAGCAACACCTTAGAATCATATTTGCTCCCTGCCAAAATGATGTAACCGTAGTTACAGTAATTGATTTAGATACTGAATGGGACTGTAGTTGCGAATAAAATTACCATTTACTAAAATTAATAGCTGCTATTTTTATTTAGTAAGATTCCATTAGGTTTGCGCCACTTTTTTAAAACCCATTTTTATTTATGAATTATAGCCGGATCAATGTTTATACAGGCTGGATTGTATGCCTAGTAGCCTGCGCAGTGTACATTATGACAAGTGAAGCTACAGGCAGCTTGTGGGATTGTGGAGAGTTTGTAAGCAGTTGTTTTAAACTACAGATACCCCACCCGCCGGGAGCACCATTGTTTGTGCTGATTGGTCGTATTTTTATTGTACTTTTTGGAGATAATCCTCAAACTGCTGCTAAGGCGGTAAATATAATGAGTGCCTTAAGTAGTGGATTTACCATTTTATTCCTTTTCTGGACCATTACCCACATGGGTAAAAAAATTGTACAACAAGGGAAAGAAGCACTTACTAATACACAAATTCTTGGGGTTATGGGAGCTGGTATAGTAGGTGCATTGGCATATACATTTTCAGATTCATTTTGGTATAGTGCTGTAGAAGGTGAAGTATATGCACTCAGTTCTTTTTTTACAGCTATTGCTTTCTGGTTAATATTAAAATGGGAGAATGAAGCGGACGAACCTGGTGCAGACAGGTGGATTGTTGTTATATTCTTTATAATGGGTTTATCTATTGGTGTGCATCTTCTGAACCTATTGACATTACCTGCTATTGTCATGGTGTATTATTTTAAGAAAAGAGAACATTTTAATTATCCAGTTGTACGCAAATATTTTATAAGATTACTGGCAATTGGTGGCGCAGTGGGTTTTGTAGGAGCATTGGTTATGGCTAGTGCCGCTGCCGATAGTACAAGAGGAATTAGCATGGATGCCACAGTGGCTAGCTTGGTTTTACTTGGAGCTATTGCAGGTATTGGACTGTTGTATTTGGTAGAATCATATAAAAAAGATCGCAAAGATTACTTCGGTGGCATGTACATCTTTTTTGTAATCAGTGTGATTTTGCTAGGTATAATGCAAATTGGCGTTATACAATTTACCATAAAACTTGCAGGTAGTTTTGATATATTTTTTGTAAACTCTCTGAGCATGCCATTCTTTAGTGGCTTCATTTTCTTCTTTGTGTTGATGGCGGTTGCTATTTGGATTGGAATGAGATTTGCCGCTAAGAAAAACTGGTATTATCTGAGACTTGGCTTATGGTGTCTTACATTTACTTTAGTTGGTTATAGTACTTATATTACTACATTACTACGCAGTAGTGCAGACCCTTCAGTTGATATGTATAATGTGGATAATCCGATGAGTTTGGAGGGTTATTTAAGCCGTGAGCAATATGGTGATTTTCCAATTTTATATGGACAAAATTTTACTGCATCACCAGTATCGGCAGATGATAAAACTACCTATCAAAAAAGTGGCGATAAATACATTCCTGTAGTAAGAAGTTATAAGTATGTGTATGACAAAGCAGATATGATGATATTTCCACGTATGTGGGATGCAGGAAACGATCAGGGCCATGCAGACTATTATGCATATTTTATGGGTTTAAGACAAACAGAAGATGGCAGCTATGAAAGAGCACCAAATTTCATGGATAACATGCGTTTCTATTTTGCTTACCAAAATTACTTTATGTACCTTAGGTATTTTCTTTGGAACTTTAGTGGAAAGCAAAATGATATACAAGGTATTTTTATAGGAAATGTAAGAGATGGTAACTGGATAACAGGTATTGATATGGTTGACAAAGGTCTATTTGGCGACCAAACACTTATGCCAGACAGCATGAAAAATAATAAAGCTCATAATAGGTTATTCATGCTTCCTTTCATACTGGGATTAATTGGTATGTTTTATCATTTCCGCAGAAAAGGCAGTGATGCACTGGTAAATTTTCTATTATTTTTCATGACCGGGTTTGCCATAGTTGTATATCTGAATCAGGCAGGTTATCAGCCAAGAGAAAGGGATTATGCATATGTGGGTTCCTTCTATGCTTTTGCAGTATGGATTGGATTGGCAGTATTATATTTTATTGACCTTGCGTCAAATTGGAATCAAAAGATTTTAAAAAGTGTACTTACGAGTGGGGGAGTCATTGCTACATTTTTATTGTTGGCCGGCATTTTATGGGGTGCGGGTATTATGCTGGGGCTTGTGTTTGCTTTACTTTTTGGAACCATTGCCGCAGGCATACCATATCTTCTAAAAAACATAAAAAATCTGCAAAGCATTGCTATAGCTGCCACTATCATTTCTTTAGCCGTGCCTGTATGGATGGGTATGGAAGAATGGGATGATCATGACCGCAGCAAAAAGGTGCTTGCAAGAGACCTTGCAAAGGATTATTTAGAAAGCTGTGCACCTAATGCAATTGTATTTAGCTTTGGTGATAATGATACTTATCCGCTCTGGTATGCACAGGAGGTAGAAGGAATAAGACCAGACATTAGGGTTATTAATACTAGTCTTTTAGGCACGGATTGGTATATCAATCAATTAAGGTATAAGGTAAATGAAAGTGCACCAATTGATGTTATCTTTTCTGCCGATCAATTAGAAGGCAGTAAAAGAGATGCTGTATTTTATAATCCCAATCCGCAATTTCCGGAAAATCAATATTATTCTTTATACAGCATGTTGAAAGATTATGTAGGTAGTGAAGTTTCTTTGGTACAAGCACAAAATGGAAATACTTATAATAGCTATCCTGTAAAGAAACTTGCCATACCAGTAGATATAAATGCAGCCCGACAAAATGGTACTGTAAATATTTCTGACAGCGTAGTTTCTGAATTGCGATTTGATATGCCCAAAGGCACTCTTTTCAAAAATGATTTGGCCATACTAGGTGTAATAGCAGCAAACAATTGGAAGCGTCCTATTTACTTTACCATGCCTTATGGTGAACTGGGCTTTGGAAGCTACTTAAGAAGAGATGGATTGCCATATCGTTTGGTTCCTGTAGCTAACTCTGAAGTGAATACAGATTGGATGCTGGATAAAGTGATGAATAAGTTTGGCTATGGCAATGCGAATGTGGCAGGCGTTTATTTTGATGAAGAAAACAGAAGGCATATTAATATCATACGGAGGGCAGAAATTGATTTGGCCAATGATCTAACAGTAAAAAATAGGAAAGAAGATGCCATTAAAGTATTACAACGCTGCGATAAAATGATCTTGGAATCTAATTTTGGTTATGGTCTAGTGTCAAAAAACAATGACCATAATAAGATTTCGATGAATATGATGGAAGTGGCTTTTAGAGCAGGCGATAAAACACTGGCACAAAAGATAGAAAAAGCAGTTAGAATAGATTTGCAACAGCAGATAAAATACTATAATGTATTAGATGCAAACAAGGCTGAGATGATGCGTTATGAAAAACAAACTGCGGAAGAATTACTCTCTGCTCTAGATCAAATCAATATGGTATATAACCCAGCAAATGCTGGTAGCATAGAAAAGCCTCTATCACCGGATTCTGGCACAAGACAATAGTCAAGTCGATATACTTTACTTCATACAAAAAAGCCGCTATCCTTATTAGCGGCTTTTTAATGATGTATTTGAACCAATATGATATGGTTGAGTTTTATTACAAAGTCAACTGTATCATTTAGGTTGAATTAATTTAAATGAGATTCAATCTTTTTTTCTAATACCGGACGAGGAGCTGCACCAATTTGTTTGTCAACAACCTGTCCATTTTTGAAAAATAAGATAGCAGGTATTGAGGTAATGCCATAGTTCATACTAACTGATGGATTAAGGTCAACATTAAGTTTTCCTATTTTCACTTTCCCGCTATATTGTTTTGATAAATCTTCAATTACCGGCCCAATAGCACGGCAAGGGCCACACCATTCTGCCCAAAAATCTACAACTGTTAATGTATCATTGTCCAATGCCTCGACTTGGAAATTGTTGTCTGTGAATTCAAATGCCATAATGATTATTTTTTATAGTGATTTTCAAAAATAAATCCAAAGCCTAAAAGAAATGCTATTTGTCAGAAAGTAATTATGCACAAAGGCGTTAATACAATGAAAGGCTGCCAATGCGACAGAGAAAATATTAGGAAAGGAGACTTTGTCTTACAAGAAATTCCAATTTTTGATTTGCCTCAATAATTTTTTTATTGAGTTCTACCACTTCCCTTCTTAATGCAAAAACTTCATAGGCTTTTTCAATAAAGATTTTTACATCATTCTCATCCCAAGGTTTTGTGAGATACTTATATACCTCACCTTTATTAATAGCATCGATTACGGCCTTGATATCCGTATAACCTGTCATGAGAATTCTAATGGGCTCAGGATATTCTTTCAGTATAGACTCAAAAAATTCTATTCCGGTCATTTTCGGCATACGTTGATCACTCAATATAATATGAATGTCTTCCGCTTCAAGAATAGTTTTTCCTTCCTCCGCAGACTCAGCAGTAAACACGTTGTAATTTCTTCTAAATGCAGCTTTAAATGAAGTAAGATTGTGTACTTCATCGTCAATATATAATACATTTATCATTTAAATAGTTTTCTAAGACAAGGATAATATTGGAAAAATGGCAATGTAATTTTTTTATTTAAAAGAGGTTTTATAAAGCACCGAATTTTGAAAATTTTTTATCTCTTTGATGTAGAAGAATTAAAATATGTATTTTGTGGCGATATATCCATGAAAATAATTTGAATGGAAAGATGCTGAGTTATTGCCATCTTTTTCACATTCTCCATTTTTTCAAAAAGAAAAGCCACAAATGGAAGAGCATATTAGAATTCGTGCATTCAGAGCAGTTGATGATTTAGCATCATGCAATCGTTTTATCAATGGTCACCAAAAAGTATTAGAAAATCATGGCATCAATAAAGTAACATCTTCGCATGAAGAATGGGTTAATTGGCCATCTGTTTATGTGATAGTGGTAGAAAGTATGGATAGGCAAAAAATGTATGGCGGAGCAAGACTTCATATTTATGATGGAATCAATAAGCTACCCATTGAACAGGCCGTATTTGCTATGGATGAAAGTATTGAACGTGTTGTTAATGAATATGCTCCTGCTGGCACAGCAGAATTATGCGGTGTGTGGAATAGTATAGAAGTAGCTGGCTTAGGGATTGGTAGTTTATTTCCAATTAGAGCTTCAATTGCACTTACTGAACAGTTACAACTCAATTCTCTCTTCTTTCTTTGTTCTCCTGTAACCGTACGATTTAATAAATGGGTGGGCAGTAGGGTAATAACTGAAGTAGGAAATCACGGTACATTTTATTATCCAAAATTAGACTTGATTGCTACGGCAGTTGTGTTAGAGAATGCTATTACTGTACCGAGAGCCCATCCCAGAGAAATTGAAAAAATTTTTAATCTGCGCAAAAATCCATCAGCAGTTCACTTTGAAAAATCACCATTTAAAAATTTCTATATCAATGTGCATTATGATCTTGAGTTGCAAACTAGCTATATATTAGATGGTGCAGATTAAGAAAATTCATCATTACCCAAAAAAGAATTGAATTATATCCAATCATTTGTTACATCTATTTAAACGCTTACGAGATATTCTAATTTGTGTTATTACATGACAGTTATTTATGAAACACTGGAGTTAAAATTTCAATTTTATTTGCAGAAACCATGATTATTAATTACTTAGTTTTAATGCATTATATCAGACAAAAAATCAATATCACCTACTTCACAAAAAAAATATTCGCACTATCATTTTTTATTTTTTTTGGATCAATTTGTGGTTACTCGGAGGGACTAATTTTGCTTCGGGATGATGTTGCCATGCACGCAGGGTCAGAATTTAAAGTGTTCTCAGATATTGGTAGTGTGTATAGTGAAAATTCTATCATAAATGCCCCTTCATTTAAACCCGTAAGTAGAAGTATTCCTATTGTTTATGATCCAATCGGAACAGTATGGTTTAAATTAGATATATGGAATAAAACAGATAAGAACGATATTGCTTTCTATATTCAATATTTTAACATTGCTGATTTTTCTATTTACAAAAAAAATGGAGATAGTCTCTTAAATATATATACATCCGGCTATTATAATCGAGCAGTTTTACCTCGAGATTATTTTCCGGATTATACCGGTAATCTTTATTTAAAATCCAACGAACAGGCTACTTATTTTATCAGAATAAAAAGTAAACATCCAATTGTACTACCATTTCAGGTAGGCACATTAAAGGCTATTAATAATGCTACAGACCAGCATCGTTTTATTATTGCATTCTACATTGGCATTTTAGCTGCCATTCTCTTTTATAATTTATTTCTTTACTTCTCCATTCGGGATAGAAACTATTTACTATATTGTATATATATCTTTTTCTTATTGTTTGCGCAGTATTCGTTGTTAGGATATTCATTCAAATATCTATGGTTTAATTTACCACAAATCAACGACTATGCGGTACCAGTTAGCTCCAGTATAGCAGGTGCATCTGCAACGCTTTTTACGATATATTTTTTGAGAACAAATTCTTACACACCAAGAATTCATAAAGTATTTATTGCAAGTATTTGCATATCAGTTATTATAATCCTATTATCAATAACAGGGCATAACAATCTTAGTTATAAACTACTTGATTTAAATAATATGATTGTAGGGCTTACAGCCTTATTCACTTCAATCTATATCGCCAGACAGGGATATAAACCAGCCTATTTTTACTTTATTTCATGGCTATTATTTGCAATTGGCATTATTGTTTTTAGTCTTAGAAATTTGGGTGTATTGCCGGCAAATGATTTTACAGGATATATACTATATGTAGGTTCCGGCTTAGAAACAATATTTCTTTCCATAGCACTTGCTGATAAAATAAATTTATTACAAAAAGAAAAAGAAGATACCCAAAAAATGGCGGTGGAAGTATCAGTAGAAAATGAAAAATTAGTAAAGCAACAAAATATACTATTAGAAGAAAAAGTATATAAAAGAACTGAAGAGTTACAGCATTCAAACTCACAATTAAATGAAGCAATAATAAATTTAAAGGATACTCAAACTCAATTGGTAGAATCAGAAAAGATGGCTTCACTAGGTCAACTTACAGCGGGTATAGCACACGAAATCAATAACCCAATCAATTTTGTAAAATCAAATATTAATCCTCTAAAATTAGATTTTGCAGATATCATAACTTTATTAGATAAGTATGATAGCTTGCATGATATGCCAGATGAAAATGCAATCAAACAAAAACTATCTGACCTAAAAAAATTACAAAAAAGCCTTGACATACCTTTTGTAAAAGAAGAAATCAAAAACCTCATTAATGGGATTGAGGATGGGGCAGAACGCACCGCAGAAATTGTAAGAGGCCTTCGCACTTTTACACGTATAGATGAAAGTGCTTTAAAAAAAGTAAATATCCATGATGGTATAAATTCTACATTGGTTATTCTAAAAAACAGCATGCCCTTTCATGTAGAAATTGTTAGAAATTTCAATGCTAACGGTTCGATAGAATGCTTCCCCGGAAAGCTCAACCAGGTATTTATGAATATTTTCAACAACGCTTTTCAGTCAATGATTGAAATAAGCGAATCCGATGAAAAAGATTTCTTATTTATTCAAACAGATGATATAGAAAATGACCGAATAAAAATTTCTATGCGAGATACTGGTATAGGTATGTCAGAAGAGGTGCAAAAAAAAGTGTTTGAGCCATTTTTTACAACAAAAGATGTGGGAGAAGGTACCGGATTAGGTCTTGCAATAGTTCATAAAATCATACATAAGCACAGTGGAACTATAGAAGTAAAATCGCAAGTAGGCTATGGAACCGAATTTATTATAATTTTACCTCATGATCATGTAAACAATAAAAGCCTATAAATAAGGGATATGGAAGAAAAGAAAATTAAAGTTTTATACATAGATGATGAGAGCAATAACCTGCTTGGCTTTCAAGCAGCTTTTAGAAGAAAGTATCAAGTGTTTATTGCAAATTCTCCTGCTGAAGGCATGGGCATTTTAACTGAAGATAATGATATCCATGTAATTATTGCAGACCAGCGTATGCCAAAGAGTACGGGTGTAGAATTTTTTCAGGTGGTAAGAAAAGCGCACCCTGATCCTGTTAGAATATTGCTTACAGGATATACAGATGCAGAGGAAATTATAAGTGCCATTAATAAAGGAGAAATTTTTCGTTATATCAAAAAACCTTGGGACGAGGTTGAACTTCAAAATGCTATTCAAAATGCTTATGAGCTTTATACTACAAGGTTTTTACTCAAAAGAAAAGTAAAGGAACTAGAAAAAACAAATGATGAACTCAATAGATTTGTTTATAGCACTTCGCATGATCTTAGATCCCCACTAGCATCAATAATGGGTATTCTTAATCTGGCAAAAATGGAGAATTCAGTCACAGATCCAAACAACTACATGGGCATGATTGATGTATGTGTAAATAAAATGGATTCTTTTATTCAAAAAATAATTGAATATTATAAAAGCATACGAGTAGAAGATGAGAAAAATGAGATAAGCTTCAAGCAGTTATTTAATACAAGTATTGAAATCTGTAAAATATTGAGACCAGATGTACAGTTTAATGTAGAAGTAGATCAGGAGGACCCATTCGTCAATGATTCATTTAGAATGAGTGTGGTGCTTGATAATCTCATATCAAATGCTGTAAAATATCAAAAATCTTTGGGCATTCACCCTACTGTAAATATTCATGCTACAATTGATAAGTATAAAGCAATTATTGATATTGAAGACAATGGCATTGGAATAGTGGAAGAACATCTAAATAATATTTTTAAAATGTTTTTCAGAAGTACTACCAGTGTAAATGGGCTTGGCATTGGTTTATATATTGTAAAAGAAGCCCTTGCACGTATGGGTGGAGATATATCAGTTCGATCTGTTTACGGTCAGGGCACAGTGTTCCGCTTACATGTACCCAATCTGTATGATGGAAGCTAATACTGTCCTGTTAAATTTGTAATACTGCCTTGTTCATTTGCGTTGCAATCTATTTTTGCTAAAACTAAAATAGATTGAAGCAGTATATTTTTTATACCCTCATAATGGTGGCATTTACAAATTGCAGGAATACACGCATCGAAAAAGATGCCGAATCAATTACAAATGTTTCAATCAATTTCATAGAAAATGATTGGACCAAAGCACAAGCATTGGCGAAGCAATCCAATAAATTAATTTTCATAGATGTGTATACCACTTGGTGTGGGCCTTGCACCCAACTCAAAAAAACAACCTTTACAAATCCAAAAGTATCCACTTTTTTTAATACAAATTTTATCAATTTATCTGTAGATGCAGAAAAGGGTATTGGGCCTCAACTATCATCAGCCTATCATGTAGCTGCATATCCCACTTTGCTGTTTGTAAAGCCGGATGGCAAATCAGTTTTATATGCCGAAGGTTTTATGCCATCAGATTATTTGTTAGACCTTGGTAAGCAAGCACTGCAATCAAATTAATCTTTGATACAGGCAAATTTTAATGTAATAAGAAAGGCAGTATTACAATTGCATTAATTTGCAATAGATCCGATTAAATCCAAATAAATTTTGATGAAAAAATTGAGATAACAAGCTGCTGTGTATTGTAATAAAATACTTAGTTCGTCATACATAACACGAATCCTAATACCATTTCCAAATAATATATAGTCCAAAATAGTTTATTTGATTTTTTTTG
>CAXYYO010000009.1:0-96776 GCA_964293305.1 uncultured bacterium
ATTTAGGTATTGTAACTAATTGATTTACAATGACTTTTATTGACGTTAGTCAGAAAATTTAAATCACTAGTTCCATCCTCATTAAAACGATATACAATGACATCATATATGGCAGGGTTAATTTTTACATCAGTAAGTGTGGCACCGAAAACGATCTTATCATTTTCCTGCAATTGCATATCTGCAAGAAAGCCAAAATCGCCTGTGAAACTGCTGTCTTTATAGTCTAACAATACCAGGCCATTGTCGCCAAAACTTTCATCCCTATAGCCATGTTCATTGAGCCGTATCAGGCCAAAACTAATGAAAGTGCGGATTTCATTTTTAATATAAAACTGACCCAGCACAATCCAGTTTTTGCTATCTATCCGCATATATTCCGGAGTATAATTTCGATACCGATCCTGCACCTGGTCAAAATATTTTCCCTGCACACCAAATCCTTCATCCGGTGTACCATCCATATTAAATCTTTTTACTACAAAATGATTCAGGTATTGCTCAGGAGGATTACCATCGTTACCTGTCATCAGTATTTTATCATCTTTTGTTACTGCAAGCTGCGATATATATCCACCAAATTTACTGGCGCCGGAATTCACCAATAAAATACCATTTCTTCCAAAGGAAGGATCGGGCAAACCTGTGGGTAAATAACGCAGAATCATTGCAGTATCACCGTTACCCTCACCTCCATAAGTTACCCCGATTAGAATATTTTGTTTTGAATCCATAGCAATACTATTAGCCATGGCAATTTCAAGCTTCGCATACTCTTGAAACTTACCATAAAATACCTGCTTGGCTATGCCGTTTTCACCGAATGTAGTATCTAAACTGCCATCCGCCATACATCGTATCACAAAGGCATAGTTGTAATTAACAAATGTAATATCCCTGCCTGCTATTAATATTTTGCCATCAGGTTGCTCCGTTATGGCATCAATATATGTTTTTTTGAATCCATAATCTGCAAACGCCAATCTTAATTTCAGGCCATCATCAGTTTCACTATCTTTAATTAGCAGACCATCATTATCAAAAAACATGAGGCATAAAGAATCTTTACTTTTAAAAAAATCTCTTAAATGTAGGGCGACAACAGTGTTTTTACTGTTTAGTTCTTGTAAAAGTGGAGATCCAAAGATTGCGACGTTAAATGGATAACGAAAGATTGTTGTACCAGTATCACCGTATTTTGTATTGATAATACCTTCCTGGGCTGTTGCATTAATTACTGTTATTGATAACAGTATAAATATTATCTTTTTCATATCTTAAAATTTTATATTTAATTACAATTTGAGTTTTTTGTACAATTATTATTATCAGCCGTATTACAACCAAAACGGTTATTGACACAATCTTCAAAATAAGTGCGGTTATTCATTACTATATCAGCTACTGCCAGTTTGTTAAGAATGGCCTGGAAAAAAGTAGCAGCCCTGCTACCGATGTATTTAAATCTTTGGTTAAAAGTGGTGCTATTGCCCAAACCAAAATCATCAAGAGAATCAACTATGCCATGAAACATATCTGAATCTGCATAAAGTTCGGTATATACGCCAACACTTTTCAGAAAACAATACATTCGCAAAGAGCCAAAACGCCAGTCGTCAATATCAGCAATCCATTTATTTTGATCAAAATTAAAATAATCGCTACCATAAGCCATATTATAGGTAGCCCCATCCGGCAGGCATCTTGTTTCCGGGTTTTCTATGCTAAAAATGCCATCCTCATCATTATCAGAAATAAACCCTGTGGGTGAGTAATAAACCGGAGATATATTGTAAGGACAAACATCAAAATCATTTTCTCCATGAAAAGAGATCAACGGAATGCGCATTGCAGGTGGAAAAAATGCGGTCAGATTTTCTGCATATTCTTTGGGTATAAATGCATTTCCCCAGCCATTCAGTATGCCTTTTATTTTTGAAAAATATTCAATGGCGGGTTCACCATAATAATAATTAGCATCAACGGGGCCGAGTATAGTCTCTGCTCCGTTTGCAATTGAATTAATCATCGTCTGGGTCTGGTAATAGGCACTTACGATGGAGCCTACTGCACCTGCACTAAAACCACCCAGGAAAATATTGTCCCCATGAAATTTATATGGAGTGGCTGTTTCACTATTTCGTTTTATAATGGAGCGGATGGCCCAACGCATATCCTGAAAAGCCCGATAATAACAAAGTACCTGTGATGCTGTAATAAATTCTACTGTTTCAAATGGATTATTTATATCAGTATTGAATTTGGGGTAATTATCTTATGCAATATTAGTACTGGTAGCCCTTCCTCTTCTGTATTCACAGGAAAAAACAATAAACCCTTTTTTTGCCATTTGCTTTGCAATCAAATCTATATTTCCTGCATCCTCTATACCATTACAATCGCTATAGCCACCGGCATGAAACATTATAAAGGCAGGAGGCTTCTGGGTGCAGGTGCTGTAAGGATAAATGGGATAATATACTTTGTATTTTAGTTCTTTGAGCGTATGCTCATCATTTTCTGAAGTACAGAGGTCAAAGGTTTGGGCTACACCATTAAAACAAAGTTCATCTAAATATTCCACATCAAGCCATTCTTTGGCAGCCGTTTGCGGGTATTTATAATAGTACAGCCAGTTTCCTCCTCCACTGGCACTGTCAATGGCAAAGTCAGTGGCGGGTACATCTTCAATGGTAAGGTTAATATTACAGTTATAGGGTAGTCTTGCCGCTTCGGCGCACTTAGTGCAGGCGTTTGATGACAGGAGTTTCAACTCGATATTCGTATTGTTAGCAAAAAGGATTTGTGCTATACTCAAGCTACATAAAAACAGGCTCGATGTAAGAAAGAGATTTTTTTTCATACAAAATGATTTATGCTTCGATTAAAGGTAAAACAGATAGGATATATCCAACAAATTTATTTTCTGCAATAGTGATAAATCACTATTCCTTGTTAAACTTTTTAATCAAAAGTTTAGACAGAAAATAATCTTTATGCACCTCCGTATGCCCATTTTCATTTATTTGTTAATAAAAACCTTCAGCTTACCAGGGTTTATGTAATTGTTTTTACACTTGCATCAGTACAAAAAATGAAAAAATGAAAAAACTTATTACAGTTTGTTTAGTATGTGTTTTTGCCGCTCATTCTTTTGCGCAGCAATCCGCGGTACAGCGCAGCATTAATGTAACCGGGTCTGCACAAATGGAAGTAACGCCTGATGAAATTTATGTAAATGTTTTGCTGCGTGAATACAACAAAAAGAATGGTGATAAAATTGATTTGACCTCGATTCGAAGTACTTTTCTACTTTCCTGTAAATCCATTGGTTTAAATGAAGAAGATATAACCATTGCAAGTTATGAAGGCAACTCTACAGGCAATTGGTGGATAAAGAAACGCAAGAAAGAAAACCCTGATATGAAAGCATCAATTACCTACCAGGTGAAGTTTAGCAGTGTTGAAAAAATGAATGAACTGGCAGATAAATTAGATGATGAAGCCACTGAAAATTTTTATATCGTAAAAGTATGGCATAGCCAAATGGAAAACTATAAAAAGCAACTTAAGATAGAAGCGATCAAAGCTGCAAAAAATAAAGCTATGTATCTGACAGAAGCAATTGATGAAAAAATTGGTCATGCTATTACTATAAATGACCCTTCTGAAATTAACGTGTATCCACAAGCAATGATCTATGCAAATAAAGCTGTATATCAAAATATGGATCAGTCTGCAAATGAAGAAGCCATGAATATTGATTTTAAAAAGATAAAATTACAGTTTGAAGTTAGTGTGGTATTTGAGATATTATAATTCAGTTTTCAACCCTATACCTTTAAAAAACTTAGTATTATGAAAAATGATAGTTGCGCCATGTTGCAATGCATAGACATTCCTGACAGCAGAATAAAAATCAATTTTTCCATTGCATATCAGAAATTGTTAGAAAATAAGTAGGAAGCATTTCAAGGCTGCAAAATTTTAAAAATTTGCAGTTAAATTCTGGGAATCATCCATAAATTTGTAAGATGGATGATGAACTATTATACAGGGTTGCACTTACAATGACACCACAAATAGGCCCCGTGCAGGCACGTATATTGGTTGATCATTTTGGCAATGCTGCATCTGTATTTTCTGCAAAAAAACAAAGCTTGAGTCAGCTCCCAAATATTGGCGAAATAAGGGCAAAATGTATAAAAGATTTTACTGATGTAAAAGCGGCCGAAAAAGAGTTAAAGTTTATTGAAAAATATGGGATAACGCCACTCTGGTTTCAAGATAATCATTACCCAAAGCGTCTGCTCAACTGCAATGATGCTCCTATTCTTTTATATTACAAAGGAAATGCAGATCTCAATGCAAAATGTATGGTGAGTATTATTGGCACCAGAAGTCAAACAGAATATGGCAGACAGGTTACCGAACGTATAGTAGAAGATTTAAAAGATGTACAAGCTACTATCATTAGTGGGTTAGCCTTGGGCATAGACGCAACGGCACATAAATCCGCCATGCATGAAGAGTTGCCCACAGTAGCAGTTTTAGCACATGGCTTACATACTATCTATCCTGCGCAGCATAAATCAATGGCAAAAGATATTTTACAGCAGGGTGGATTACTTACAGAATTTGCCAGTACAGAAAAACCCGATAAACATAATTTTCCAAGAAGAAACAGAATTGTAGCCGGCATGTCGGATGCTACTATTGTAATAGAAACCGCAGTGAAAGGTGGCAGTATGATTACAGCGGAAATTGCCAATACTTATAACAAAGATGTGTTTGCCATACCGGGCAGAACCAATGATACGAAAAGTAGTGGCTGCAATTATCTCATCAGGACAAACAAAGCAGCACTCATAACTGATGGAAAACAATTGATGGAAACGATGGGTTGGAAACAGAGAACAAAAATTGCAGTGCAACAAAGAAGTCTGTTTCCTGATTTATCTGATGATGAAAAAAAGATTGTATTGCTCCTTCAAGAGAAAGATCTTATACATATAGATGAAATGTTTTCAAAACTAAATATGACAGTTAGTAGTATGTCTGCTGCCATACTCAACTTGGAATTGATGAGTGTAGTATCTGGCATGCCGGGTAAACTGTATAAATTATTGTAGATATTTGATAAAAAATTACGGCCCTCTAGATGGGGCCGATAAATTCATTTTTTCTGTAAAATTGTTACAATATAAAATTCAAATTAGGATGGTGAATTTCTAATAAAATTGCTAATTAAAGTCAATATTTATTCTACCACTACTCGCTTTTACTTCAACTAATACACCTCCACCATTCAGGGTTCCTTTGATTTGATTTTCAGTGATTATGCTACCAGAAAAGTTTTTTAAATCCGCATTAATTTTTTGTGCTTTTAAATCAAAATCGTAACCTTTACTACTGGGAAGCGTAAGGTCAATACTTCCTGAGGAGTTTCTTAGTTTGATGTATTTACCCAATTCAACTACATCTACATCTACTCCACCACCACTTGTAGCTGCATCTATATCACAACGCATTCCTTTTAAGCGAATACTACCGCCACTTGTAGCAGTTGTAAGAGCACCCTTAATATTATCAGCATTTATACTTCCACCACTGGTTACAGCGTCAATATCACCATCCAAATTGTCCAAATCTATACTACCGCCGCTTGTTGCCAAATCCATTTCGCCAATACAATCACTGGCATGAATACTGCCTCCGCTTGTTGCCATAGTTACTTTACTATTACACCCTGATACATGTATACTTCCACCACTTGTAGCACCATCTAATTCGCCTCTACAATTCTCCGCATGCAAAGAGCCGCCACTGGTTTTAAAATCCTGACTTCCATCCAATCCTTTTAAATGTATACTTCCACCACTTGTAGCTAAATCGGTATTAATCTTTGCAGGCACATAGAGTTTAAATGAAATACTCAATGATTTTTTCCAATTCCAATCATTACTTTTTCTGCGGGCACTTGCAGTTAGCTTTCCTTGTGATACTTTAATTGAAATGACATAATCCTCTTCTAACCTTTTCTTTATTTCTTCCTTTGAAATTGAGATGGAATTATTTGGCGTAACATACATTTCCAATTTTGCTTCGGATAGTGCCACTGCAGTTACATGTAGGCTACCACCGGACGTAGCCACATCTGCGTTTTGTATCGATTCACCGCTTAAGTCCTGAGTAAGATATGGCTCTTTTTCAAAAGCGTTTTGAGCTGATACCAACTGCACCAAAGCTAAAAATCCGGATAAGAATAGTATTCGTTTCATTATTATTTTTTATTAATACGTGTATGTATATCAAAAGTTACATCTACAAAAATTTCAATACCCTTTTCATTATGCTGTTTATACTACTGCAATAAATGAAATTGAAGTATATAAGAAAGATACCCTCCTGTATAGCCTATAAAAGCCCAAAATGAGATTTTACGGACATACCACCCAAAACTAATTTTTTCAATCCCCATAGCGGCAACTCCTGCTGCTGAACCAATAATTAAAATGCTACCCCCCGTACCTGAGCAAAAAGCAAGAGCTTCCCAGAAAAAATGATCCTGAGGGTATGTATTCATGTCATACATACCTTGAGAAGCGGCAACAAGTGGTACATTATCAACTATGGATGAAAATAATCCGGTGAGGTATGCAATTAACCTTATATCTCCGATACGGTTTGCAAGAAAATCTGAGGCGTTTGTCAATATGCCAGACACTTGCAAAGAAGCGATACTCAGCAATATGCCCAGAAAAAAAAGGATACTTGGGCTATCTATTTTTCTCAAAGCAAAAACTACGGAGAGACTGTGTTTGTCTTCTTCATCCTTTTTACCATGTATGATTTCAGTAATAACCCAGAGTAAACCCAGCCCCAATAAAATACCCATATATGGTGGTAAATGTGTAATGGTTTTAAACACTGGTATGAGCAGTAAAATAACTATCCCGGAAAACAACACAATAAGCTGTTGATGTCTTGGCAAAACATTAGTTACCTCTTTTTCATTTTTTAAATTTGGAATAAAATCACCTTTAAGTTTTAATGAAAGATAACTAAGGGGTAGAATTAAGCAAATAATTGAGGGTAAGAACAACTGAATCATTATACCTCCCGCAGATATTTGACCTCCCATCCAAAGCATGGTGGTTGTAATATCCCCAATGGGGGACCATGCGCCACCTGCATTTGCTGCTATAATGATAATGCCAATAAAAAATAACCTGTTTGTTTGATCATGAATCAGTTTTCTCAGTAGAGCAATCATTACAATAGTAGTTGTAAGATTATCCAATA
This sequence comes from uncultured bacterium, assembly GCA_964293305.1. Classification (GTDB taxonomy): domain Bacteria; phylum Bacteroidota; class Bacteroidia; order Chitinophagales; family Chitinophagaceae; genus CALAGJ01. The sequence goes on from CAXYYO010000009.1 coordinate 7,306, forward strand.
CCGCTGAAAGAAAAAATGCAATTAGGGCAGTTAACCAAAGCAATTTTCTTTTTTTTGTTGTAGTTATTTTTTGTGTGAGTATTTCAAATCCATCATGGGCATCAATAAGCTCTACTATTGTCATGGCTCCCAAAAGGAAAAACAAAATACCCGATAATTCACCAAGATGGTGTACTAATTGTTCATTGACCAATTCCTTATTTTCTTCACCAAAACTGTAAACAACCCAGCATAAAATTCCGGTTATAAGCGAAGTAGCGGCTTTGTTAATCCCAATGCTATGTTCAAAAGCAATTGCAGTATATCCTATTAAAAAAATGATAGCTATGATCACGTGGCTAAAATAAAGGAAAATACATCAGTGTGGCATGTAATAAGGAGCTTAGGCTATGCCAGAAGCTATAATCAAGAACTTGAAAACTATGAACTCAATTTTTTTGGTAAAAATGTTTTTAAAATTTCAGTAAGTTTATTTTTGGTATCCCAAGGAAAGTCTCCTTTCATCATCCAATCATAATATTGTGGTTCTGATTTTAATACATCTTCTACAGGTCTTCCTTTATGTTTACCAAAATTAAAAACCACAATACCATTTACCCTAATAAATCTTCGGGAAAAATCCACAATATCATCTTCCCCTGTAAATTTTACAATACTTTCTAACGTATCGCCCATCTGCGGATAGCGCTCAGTTTGTGCCAGAAAAATTTCATAAGTAGCACTTGCGTCAGCTTCTGCGCTATGAGCATCTTCCAGTGGTTTGTTACAATAATATTTATAAGCAGCACTCAGCGTGCGGGGCTCCATTTGGTGAAATATTTTTTGCACATCCAGCATCTTCCTATTGAGTGTTTGAAATTCAATGCCTGCTCGGTTAAACTCCTCTATCAGTACTGGAATATCAAAACGATTGCTGTTATAACCACCCATATCACAGTTATCAATAAATTGTTTTATTTCATTGGCAACTTGCTTAAAAGTAGGAGCATCTTTTACCATTTCATTTGAAATGCCATGTACATTACTAGCTTCAGCGGGTATCGGCATTTGTGGGTTTATAAGTTTTCTTTTAACCATCCTGCTGCCATCGGGCATAATTTTTATAATTGCTATTTCCACTATACGGTCGTTGCTGATATTGATACCAGTTGTTTCTAAATCAATAAATGCTATTGGTTTACTCAGTGATAATGCCATGAAAAATGTTTTTTTCGATTTTTAAGGTGGCAAATGTAATTGAATTATCTCATTGGGACTGTATGAAAATACATGAATATTGATGCCACTTTTAGTGCTTTCTACTTACAAAAAATCTATATTATTTACTTGTAAAAATTTGATAAGGATAACCGTTTATGATCTGCACCAAAGCACAAATTTGATTGAATCAGGATGATGCAATATATTTTTGTGAAAAGTTGAAAAGCAATATAGATAACTGTTTGAAGATAATTTTTGGTGGAAGAAATAGTGAATTATTTAAAAGTCAATAGTTGTTCTCAAAAGTATATGAATGGAAATTATTGGCTTTGAAATAAAGTTCAACTGCCTCATCCGGTTTGAAAGGTGCTGATTGAATGTGTAAGCATCAATCCGCTCATGATAGCAATACCAATCCCTATCAAAATGTTAATCCAACTGAATAAATTATTAAAATTCCTTTCATTTGCCGCTTTAATATGATGGCATGAGATATATAATTTTATTAATCGGTTTTTTTTATTGCACCAATAATTTTGCGCAGCAAAAACCTACAGATTTGGACAAAAGTCCATTGGATGTTTCGTACTGCCCGCCAAATTATCCTATACTCAAAATGAATGGCAAAGCGAGTACACCACCTACCGCCCGAATCATTTATAGTAGGCCACAATGCAATGGCAGAAAAATTTTTGGTGAAACGGTTGTCTATAATCAAATATGGCGTTTAGGGGCAAATGAGGCTACGGAATTTGAATGTTTTTAAAATATAAATGTTGGTGGAAAACCCATACCAAAGGGTCGTTATACACTTTTTGCTTTGTGCACCGCCGATAAATGGACTATAATTGTAAATGCAGAAAAAGATGTGTGGGGCCTTACCTACAATGCCAAAAAAGATGTGGCCCGTATTGATGTACCTGTACAGCATTTATTAGATAATACGGAATCATTTACCATGTATTTTGATACAACAAGTCTTGGTGCTAATTTAAATATTTTGTGGGATGATATAAAAGTTATCGTTCCCTTCACTTTCTAAATTATTTTATAGATGAGAATAGGCTTTGGTGTTGACTTTCACCAGTTAGTGGAAGATCGTGATTTATGGATTGGTGGTGTACTTATTCCTCACACAAAAGGTGCACTTGGCCATAGTGATGCAGATGTGCTGCTACACGCAATATGTGATGCATTACTTGGAGCTGCCTGCTTGGGGGATATAGGTGTCCATTTTCCGGATACCTCTGATACCTATAAAAATATTGACAGCAAAATATTATTAAAAGAAACCTATAATTTGATACAGGCAGAGGGCTATAGTGTAATCAATATTGATAGTACACTTTGCCTACAAGAGCCTAAAATTAAATCCTATATTTCTGCTATGCAAGAAGTAATTGCAAGCATTTTGTGCGTAACAATACGAGATATCAGTATAAAGGCTACCACAACTGAGCTTATGGGTTTTGTAGGTAGAGAAGAAGGTTTGGTGGCTTATGCCAATGCACTCATTCAAAAAAAATAATCATTGGAAAAAGTATTGATAAATATCGTAAATAAGTCATCACATGCTTTGCCAGACTATGCCACATCTGGGGCAGCCGGTATGGATATAAGAGCAAATCTTGAAAACAATATTGTGCTCCATCCTTTAGAGAGAGTACTCATACCGACTGGCTTGTTTATAGCATTGCCCGAAGGGTACGAAGCACAAATAAGACCACGTAGTGGGCTGGCTATTAAACAAGGTATTACCTGTTTAAATTCACCCGGTACTATTGATGCTGATTATAGGGGTGAAATAAAAATTATTCTCATTAATTTGAGTGCAGAAACTCACACTATTTCAAATGGAGATAGGATAGCACAAATGATTATCAACAAGTATGAAAAAGTGGAATTGCGGTCCGTAGAAGTACTGGATGAGACTGATCGTAATAGTGGTGGCTTTGGTCATACGGGTATTCAATAAAAATTATGAAAAAAGTAATTGGTATATTAATAATGGCTATAACGGCTTGCCACTCTACAAAAAGATTGGGGAAGCATACCATTGAAACACCCACCACTGAAGGTATTTTAACAGCCATTGAAGCACACGATACAGCAATGAATGTATATGCTGCTCAACAAAATATAATTGATAGTTTAGATAGCCGATGGCCCTCATTTCATTCGGTTGATGCAAGAATAAAAATGAGCTATACTGATCAGAAACAAGCAGCAGATTTGAATGCCCATGTAGTTATGATAGCGGATAGTCTTACTTGGATTAATGTAACAGGGCCTTTCAATTTTGAAGTAATGCGTCTGTTAATAGTGAATGATAGCGTTCAAATAATTGACAGATTACACAAGTCATATCTCAAAAGACCTTTTGCCTATCTGACAACCATGAGTGGCATTCCTTTTACACACCATTCTTTCCAGTCTGTTCTGTTAGGTAAACCATTTATAACAGACTCTATTGTCAGTCAAGTAAAATATTTCGAAAATAACATTTCAACCTTTCTACTAACAGGTATTGCCAGGTCATCATTATTATATTTTGAAGAGAATAAAAAACAGCCTGAGAAGTCAATTTTTATTGATAGTCTGGGTAAAAAAACCATTAGTTTTCAATATGAAAATTATGCATCCGGCGGAGATGGCACCATACCTTTTGAATGTACCATAAACCTAATGTCAGATCAGAAAAATCCTCCCGAACTCATGATGGAACTGTTTTGGTCTGTGAAAGAAATAAACTGGAACCATCCTGTGGAATATCTTTTTGTAATACCGGAAAATTATACACAGCAATAATATTGTATTTCAAAAAGCGTTTATTTGATTATTCTGAATAAATGAAATTGGCAATGATGAAGAAAATATTAGGCATAGCTATCTTGTTTTGTACACTATTTACAGCACCTGTATTTGCACAGGAGTCAAAAGAAGATATCAAGAAAAAACAAGGCCAACTACAAAAAGAAATTGAACAACTCAACACAACACTTAAACAAATAAAAGCCAATAAAAAAATGTCTATTGGCGAATTAGCACTTGTACAGAGAAAAATTAATGCAAGACAAGAACTTATTGGCAATATCAACAGAGACCTAAAGCGATTGGATAATACCATTTTCCAAAATGCCAGAGAAATTTATAGACTTAGGAAAGAAAGAGATTCCTTGAAGTTAGATTATGCAAAAAGTATTGCATTTGCTTATAAAAACAGGAGTAATTATGACTACCTAAATTTCTTATTCTCTGCATCCAGCTTTAATGATGCTATTAAAAGAATTACCTACTTAAAAAGCTATAATAGCTATAGACAAACACAAGTAAGCACCATCATAAAAACACAGGATCAAATTGAAAATAACAACATGGCTCTTTCTACAAACAAGAAAGAAAAAGGTGGTACGCTAAAAGAGCAAAGTAGTCAGCTTGTTGTACTTGAACAGGATAAGAAAGAAAAAGATAATGTCGTATTAAAATTGAAAGGTCAAGAAAAAAATATTGCAGGAGAAATAAAAACAAAAGAAAAGACCAGACAAAAATTGAATGCTGCTTTACAGGCCATAATTAAAAGAGAAATAGCAGAAGCAAAAAAGAAAGCTGAAGCTGAGGCCCTAGCAAAAAAGAAAGCCGAAGAAGCTAAGAAAAAAGCAGATGCAGATGCTTTAGCAAAGAAAAAAGCCGAGGATGCAAAAAAAGCCGCTGATGCCGCAAAAAATAAAACAACTACAGACAACAATACTACTACTAACAACAATAAAGAAACCGTGATACAACCCGTTGTAGAAACACCTGTTGTAAAACCACCTGTTAAAGAAAAAACTTATAGTAGTTTAGAAAGCACTGATGAAGATAGAAATAGAAGTTTAAACTTTGAAACCAATCGGGGTGGTCTGCCTTGGCCAGTATCATCAGGTTATATATCTATCCATTATGGACCGTATATGCTTACAGAAAAATTAAAAGGGAACTCTGATGGTATTGAAATACAAGTACCTGCGGGAACAGCCGTAAAAGCAGTAGCTGACGGTGTTGTAGCTTCTGTTTTTGATTTGGGTGGCGAACAGGCTATAGTAGTAAGACATGGCAAATATTTTACAACATATAGTCATTTAGCTTCTGTAAATGTAGGCAGAAATGCAACTGTAAAAGCCGGTACTTTACTTGGTAAAGCAATGAGTACTGATGGTGGAGAAGGACAGGTACTCTTTATGGTTACCAATGATAAGGGCGTAAATCTAAATCCTGAATCATGGTTAAGGCCTAGGTAAACTTTGGTATGAATCAAACAAACATTGCCATTCCTTCCACCATTAAAGGATATTATGCAGAAATCATAACCTTTAGGCTACACAATAGCCAATGATTTAATGTCAAGTATTATTCATTAAATATTCTTTCGATTAATGAGTTATTCTTCTCTGTAGTGCAGATCTTGCAGCTCTTATCCACTAAGAATAATCTACCGCAATACCATGATTAATGATTCATGCTTTCGACAATCATTTTGAAGCTTATCTTCACAGGGTTTACAAAAATTATTCGCTATGGTAAAATATTATTCTATTATAATTTTTTGGCTACTTAGTATTTATAGTAAAAATTTATCTGCTCAAAACACATCCATCATTCCGGCACCAAAGGAATTTAATTTATCATCTGGTTCTTTTAACTTAGATCATACTGTTAGATTGTATGCCCCATCAAAAGATGCAGTATCGGTAACCTCATTTTTTAGAAATTATTTAAAGGATTTTTACAATATACAGATTGCTAAAGCAAGTTATGCAAACAAACAATCGAACACAATTCAATTCACAATTGATCAGGGACTTTCGCTATCAAAAGAAGCCTACAACGTTCAAATAGACAAAAATAAAATCCATGTAAGAGCAGCCACCGCCAATGGTTTGTTTTATGGTATGCAAAGCCTTATTCAACTATTACCTTCATCAAGAACTAATAATCTTAAGATTCCATGCTGCACCATTAATGATGAACCTCGTTTTGAATATAGAGGTCTTCATTTAGATTGTGGCAGGCACTTTATGCCGGTTTCTTTTATTAAGAGGTATTTAGATGCTATGGCATTGCATAAGTTAAACAATTTTCATTGGCACCTAACAGAAGACCAGGGCTGGCGCATAGAAATAAAAAAGTATCCGGAGTTGATGACAACGGGCTCTTGCAGAGCAGGTACCATTATTGGAAATTATCCGGGTATAGGTAATGATAGTCAAAGATATTGTGGCTATTACACTCAGGATGAAATAAAGGAAATAGTACAATATGCCAGCAATCGATTTATAACAGTAATACCTGAAATAGAAATGCCTGGACACAGCTCAGCTGCCTTAGCAGCCTATCCATTTTTAGGATGTGCTGGTGGCCCCTACAAAGTACAGCAAACATGGGGGGTGTTTGATGATGTGTATTGCGCAGGCAATGATTCCGTATTCAATTTTCTTGAAAATGTTTTAAATGAAGTGATCTCACTTTTTCCTTCAACCTATATTCACATAGGAGGCGATGAATGTCCAAAAGAAAGTTGGAAACATTGCACAAAGTGCCAACAACGTATAGCCACAGAAGGATTAAAAGATGAACATGCATTACAATCCTATTTTATACAGAGAATAGAGAAATATCTCAATAGTAAAGGTAGAAATATTATCGGTTGGGATGAAATTTTAGAAGGCGGACTTGCGCCAAATGCAACAGTAATGAGCTGGCGTGGTGAAGATGGTGGAATAGCTGCTGCCAAACAAAATCATGATGCTATTATGACACCCGGTGAGTTTTGTTATTTTGATCATGCACAAAGCAAGAATGAAGATAGTTTAAATATTGGGGGGTATTTACCTATGAGGCAGGTATATGGCTATAATCCATTGCCAACTTCGCTTTCAACTAGTGAGCAAATTCATATAAAAGGAGTACAAGCCAATGTATGGACTGAATATATGCCTAATACAAAGAAAGTAGAATATATGATCTTTCCGAGACTAGCAGCACTGAGTGAAGTGGCTTGGACAATGCCGGAGCAAAAGGACTGGACTTCCTTTAATGAGCGATTGAAAATACAATTGATGCGTTATAAATTGTGGGGCTTCAACTATAATGAGGGTGGTGAGTAATCATTGATTGTATGAAAATACTATTAATCAATTTGCAATCATCTTATAAAAAATCGCAAAAAAGCATTTTTCAAAAACATTAAACAAACAAAATGAAAATTGCGGATGCATTAGAAAAAATACCAATTGAAATTTTTGACAATTCAACTAATGGCTCAAAATATGTTGCCTTACAAATTGCAGAATTGATCAAGGAGAAACAGGCTATGGGTATGCCTTGTGTGCTAGGATTGGCCACAGGAAGTACACCCATTACTCTCTATAAAGAGTTGGTAAAACTACATACCCAAGAAGGACTGAGTTTTAAAAATGTGATTACATTTAATTTAGACGAATACTACAATATTAGCCGCCATTCACCACAGAGTTATTGGTCATTTATGCATCGGCATTTATTTGATCATATTGATATTTTACCCGAGCATATTTTTTTGCCAAATGGCGAATGGCCCAGAGCTGACATAAAAAAGCATTGTGCAAATTACGAATCGCTTATCGCCCAAAAAGGGGGTATTGATTTACAATTATTAGGAATTGGGCTAAATGGTCATATTGGTTTTAATGAACCCGGTAGTAGTATATATTCGGGTACCAGATTAGTAAACTTAGACACGAGTACCCGATTAGCAAATGCAAGAGATTTTGAAAATATCAGCAAAGTACCAAGACTGGCCATTACTGTGGGTATTAGAGATATTTTGAAAGCTAAAAGAATCATTTTAATGGCCTGGGGAAACAAGGCTTCAATAGTGGCTCAGGCGGTAGAAGGCAATATAACTGAGCAAGTGCCTGCAAGTATTTTACAACAGCATCAACAATGCAGTTTTGTAATTGAACAATCTGCAGCAAGAGAGTTAACTAGATTCAAATCCCCCTGGCTTGGTGGCGATGTTTTATGGGATAATCAAATGATGAAGAAGGCTGTAATTGGCTTATCATTACAGGTTAAAAAACCAATTCTTAGTTTAACGGAAGTAGATTACAATGAGCACGGTCTTGGAGAATTATTAGTAGAAAAAGGATCAGCTTACGAAACCAATTTATTGGTGTATTATATGCTCCGGGATAGTATAACGGGCTGGCCGGGAGGTAAACCAAATGTTACAATACCCAATCATCCTGAACGAAGTACACCCTATCCAAAAACGTCTTTGATATTTTCCCCACATCCTGATGATGATATCATAAGTATGGGCGGCACTTTTATGCGTTTGAAAGAACATGGAAACAATGTACATGTGGCCTATCAAACAAGTGGAAATATTGCGGTAACAAATGAGTTTGTAACAAGATTTATGGATTTTGCAGCAGGCTTTGAAACCCTTTTTCATCAAGACAATACCAAAGCTACTCAGCTACTGGAAGAAGCACGTACTTATTTACTCAATAAAAAAGATTACAGTCCGGACAGAGCCGAAGTAAGAGCAGTAAAAGGATTGATCCGTCGGACAGAAGCTGCTGCTACTTGCAGATATGTTGGCTTGCCGGAGGGCAATTGGCATTTTCAGCATCTACCATTTTATGAAACAGGCACCATTGAAAAAAATCCAATGGGGAGTGAAGATATTACGATAACCAAAGCATTGCTTAAAAAATTAAAGCCACATCAGATATTTGCCGCAGGCGATTTTGCAGACCCTCACGGTACTCACCTCACCTGTTTTAATATTATTGATAAGGCTTTGAAGGAATGCAAACAGGAAGGTGATGAATGGGTAAAGGATTGCTGGGTTTGGTTGTATAAAGGTGCTTGGCAGGAATGGGATATTGATGAAATACAAATGGCAATACCGATGAGTCCGGAGCAGGTTATGAAAAAAAGACATGGCATTTTTATACACCAAAGTCAAAAAGATAGTGTGCCCTTTCAGGGGGCAGATTCAAGAGAATTTTGGCAGCGGGCAGAAGAACGCAATGCCAATACCGCAAAGCTATATGCGAGTCTAGGACTTACACAGTATGCTGCTATGGAGGCATTTGTGAAATGGGAATTTTAACCCAGATAATTAATTGATCTCTATCAAATATCTTTTGAATTGTTGTAATTATTTGGAAAAGAGTAATTTGTCCACTGATTTTTTAAATTTTTGTGTATGTCTCCTATTGTCATTTATATCATAATTGGATATGCTGTTTTATTCCTTTTTGGATACTTTATACAAGAGAGATTGATATTTAAACCTGAAAAGTTGCCACAGGATTTTGTATATAAATATGATATACCTTTTCGGGAATTAAATTTTGAAGTTACACAATCTGTTACCATCAACGGACTTCATTTCTTTCATGCAAATCCAAAAGGACTCATACTTTATTTTCATGGCAATACCAGAAGTATAAAAGGCTGGGCAAAATATGCTAGAGACTTTTATAGATATGACTATGATGTGGTGTTAGTTGATTACAGAGGTTTTGGAAAAAGTACAGGAAAGCGAAGCGAAAAAGAAATGCTAGATGATATGCAGTTTGTTTATGATACGCTTGCAGCGCAATATCCCGAACACCATATATTGGTATATGGACGAAGTATGGGAAGCGGGTTTGCAACAAAAATTGCTGCCGATAATAAACCGAGATACCTCATTCTTGATTCACCCTATTTTAGTTTTAAAAAAGTAGCTGAAAGGTATGCGCCATTTTTACCCCATAGATATATGCTGAGATATCATTTGCGAACAGATAAATGGATTAGAAAAGTAAATTGTCATACCTATATCATACATGGTACTAAAGATTGGTTAATTCCTTTAACCCAAAGTGAAAATTTACAAAAAATAAATCCTAACAAAATTACATTGATTGAAATAGTGGGAGGCGGCCATAATAATTTACCTTCCTTTGATGAATATCATAATTTCATCAGAGATATTTTGTTGTATTGATACATAAACTTTTCTACACAAATGCTATTTAGTTAAGTTCTGTCTTATTCAAAATAAATTATATTAGAGCAGACATTCTTTCTTTTATTTGCCAAAATAAAATTTTGAAACTGGTATTAGCCTTTATACGTCTAATTAGGTGGCCCAATCTGGTGTTTATAGCACTTACACAGTTTTTATTTTGGACCTGTATCATTCAACCAGTGTTTGAAGAAGCTGGCAAAAAGAGTAGTCTTTCCCCATTTCAATTTTTTTTACTCAGTTTTTCCTCCGTTCTCATAGCTGCAGCAGGGTATATTATTAATGATTATTTTGATGTAAATATTGATCAAGTAAACAAGCCGGATAAGCTGATTGTGCAAAGATTCATAAACAGAAGATGGACGATTATATGGCACTTAATATTGAGTGTAACCGGTATAATTATTGGTTTTTATCTTGATAGTACCACTAAAGTTACTCTATTGGGATTTTCAAACCTCTTATGTGTGATTCTTTTATTCATATATTCTATTGCACTTAAAAAAAAGTTATTAGTTGGCAATATTTTAATATCGCTGCTTACAGCTTGGGTTATTTTGGTGTTAACTTGGTGTGAGGCTCGGTTTTTCTTTAGAGATTCCTTACTAAATATGCCAAAAATTGCCCGTTTCACATTTCTATATGCCGGTTTTGCTTTTGTAATATCACTCATCAGGGAGGTTGTAAAAGATATGGAAGATATTGAAGGGGACAGGCGTTATGGATGCACTACTATGCCGGTAGTATGGGGAATTAATGTCAGTAAAATGTTTGCAGGTGTTTGGATGATGGTATTATTGACAAGTCTTTTGTTTATCAATATTTATGTGTTGCAGTTTGGTTGGTGGTTGAGTTCCCTTTGGTGCCTGATTTTACTGATAGCTCCACTGTCCTTATCAATACAAAAACTATACAGGGCTTCAAGTGCTGCGGACTTTCATAGTCTAAGTTCGCTTATAAAAATCATCATGTTTACCGGTATTGTTTCTATGATTTTTTATACATTCTATGTTTAGACAGGGTTTACCAGCCATTCTACATCAAGAAAAAATGATTCTATCGTAAGCTGCCTTTTAGGGGTAATATTTTGTCTTAAATATTAGCATAAAAAACTTGGAAAATAAAGATGTATTATTTATACTTGCCAAAGTATGATTTTTTAATTAAAACCATTTGCCGATGATTTGATTTTACTTATTTTTTTTCATCTAAAAAGCAATAAAGTATGAACGTAAACATTCAAACAGTACATTTTGATGCGGACTTAAAACTCATGGATTATGTAAAAACAAAAGCAAAAAAACTAAATATTTTTAATGACAGGATTTTAGGAATCGAAGTATTTTTAAAATTGGATAATATTGTACATAATATAAAAGACAAAATAGTAGAAATAAAAGTACAAGTGCCACGTCATAGTTTTTTTGTAAAAGCTAGTTCGAAATCTTTTGAAACATCCTTTGATTCAGCACTAGAATCAATGATTTCTCAAATGAGAAGACGAAAGGATAAACTTATAGCATAAAAATTTACATAGGCCACGCCATTAGCGTGGCCTGATTTTTGGTAATCATAGCACCATGAAATTAATTGCATATTCACTCATCGTTTTCTTTTCCTTAACTCTTAATGGCTGCAAAAACATGGAAACCACCCGTGCTAAAGTTTTTGAAAGAAAAATTTTGCCTAATGATTCTCTCATGCTCTATTATTCTTACACAACTGATAAAAATGAGGTAAAAGATAGTGTGCTTCTACAAAAGGATACAATTGTAACAGATTCAATCGATATTAGCTTTTCGTCCAAAGACCCTCAAAACAGTCAGATTATCGCACCTTAGCACTTAATCTTCAACATTTCTATAGAAAACTGTCTTGAAACACTTGAAAATAAGAAAATTTATTTTTTTAAATTTTGTAAAGTAAAGTTTTCACATACCTTTGCGTCCCCGTAAAAAGGGTTAGTTCATTAACAGATTTTAAAATCATAAAAAGCCACTTTAGCTCAGCTGGTAGAGCAACTGATTTGTAATCAGTAGGTCGTTGGTTCGATTCCGACAAGTGGCTCATTTCTCTGTCTAAAATTGCAGAGATAATTTGTTCTAAATTTTATTGGGCAGTTTCCAGAGCGGCCAAATGGGGCGGACTGTAAATCCGCTGTCTTCGACTTCGGTGGTTCGAATCCACCACTGCCCACAGTATTTTTTTAGCGGGAGTAGCTCATTTGGTAGAGCGATAGCCTTCCAAGCTATAGGTGGCGAGTTCGAGCCTCGTCTCCCGCTCAGTTAAATGTAAGATCTTTAAAATGTTGATGGGGTTGACGATCATGCAATACCAGCCGTTGTAGCTCAGGGGTAGAGCACTTCCTTGGTAAGGAAGAGGTCGTGAGTTCAATTCTCATCAACGGCTCAAAACCGGAAAGTGTGTTAAAATATAGAAAATAAAGTTTCAATTTGATGCCCTAAGATGGATTTAATAATTTTAAACTATGGTCAATAGCAATGTGCTATTGGCTGGATTATAAAACAATAAAAACGAATAAAGATGTCCAAAGAGACCTTTAAGAGGGATAAACCTCACGTAAACGTTGGCACCATTGGCCATATTGACCATGGTAAAACTACTTTGACAGCAGCTATAACTTCTATCCTTGCTCAAAAAGGATTAGCAGAAGCTAGAAAGTATGATGAAATTGATGCAGCTCCAGAAGAAAAAGAGCGTGGTATCACTATCAATACAGCTCACGTAGAATATCAAACTGTCAATCGTCACTATGCTCACGTTGACTGTCCTGGTCACGCTGACTATGTGAAGAACATGATTACAGGTGCCGCTCAAATGGATGGTGCTATATTAGTTGTAGCAGCTACCGATGGTCCAATGCCTCAAACAAAAGAACATATTCTTTTGGCACGTCAGGTAGGTGTACCAAAAGTTGTGGTATTTATGAATAAAGTTGACTTGGTTGACGATCCAGAATTACTTGAATTAGTAGAAATGGAAATTCGTGAATTATTAAGTTTCTATGGCTTCGATGGCGATAACACACCAATCGTAAAAGGATCTGCTACAGGTGCTTTAGCTGGTGATGATCAGTGGGTGAAAGCTGTGGAAGAATTAATGGATAACGTAGATAGCTACATTCCATTACCTCCTCGCCCAATAGATCAGGCATTCTTGATGAGTGTGGAAGATGTATTCTCAATAACTGGTCGTGGTACAGTAGCTACAGGTCGTATTGAGCGTGGTATTATAAAAGTAGGTGATGCTGTAGAAATAGTTGGATTGATGGATGCTCCACTAAACTCTACAGTAACTGGTGTTGAAATGTTCAAAAAACTATTGGATCGTGGTGAAGCTGGTGATAATGCCGGTTTATTACTCCGTGGTATTGAGAAGAAAGATATCCGTCGTGGTATGGTTATCGTTCATCCAAAGAGCATTACTCCACATACAGAATTCAAGTGTGAAGTGTATGTACTGAGCAAAGAAGAAGGTGGACGTCATACTCCTTTCTTTAATAATTATCGTCCACAGTTCTATTTCCGTACAACTGACGTTACTGGTGAAGTAACTTTACCAGAAGGTACTGAAATGGTAATGCCAGGCGATAATATTTCACTAAGTGTAAAACTTATCATGCCTATCGCAATGGAGAAAGGTTTGAAGTTTGCAATACGTGAAGGTGGCCGTACAGTTGGTGCTGGTCAGGTAACTGAAATTATAAAATAAATTCTCAAAAGCTATTTATATAGCCAAAGAGATTTTTGCTTAAACGCAAACAATAATTTTGATCTAAAAAATCTGAAAGCTGTCACGATAAAACGGGATAGCTTTTAGATTTTTTACGGGCATAGTTCAATGGTAGAATAGCGGTCTCCAAAACCGTTGATCTTGGTTCGAATCCAGGTGCCCGTGCAAAGTAGAAATACATTTTAAAATGAATAAAGTATCTGCATACTTCAAAGAATCTTATAAAGAATTACTAGAAAAAGTAACCTGGCCAACATGGGCCCAACTTCAGCAATCTACAATTATAGTACTAGTAGCTACTATTTTCATTATGGCAGTTGTAGCTGTAATGGATTTAGGCAGCAGCCAATTGCTTAAGTTAATTTATTCATTATTCAAAGCCTAATAAGATGGAAGCCGCAATAGAAGAAAGTGTTGTACCGCAACAGGACGACAGCAAATGGTATGTGCTACGCGTAGTAAGCGGAAAAGAAAGAAAGGTAAAAGAATATTTAGAAAAAGATATTGTACGCAATGGGTTTGAAAATGTAATCAGACAGATCTTTTTACCAATGGAAAAGGTATATAAGGTACAGAATGGTAAAAAAGTGATGCGTGAAAAAAACTATTACCCGGGATACGTAATGCTTGAAGTAGCTAGTGGTAAACTTGGTGATGATATTATTCAACATATAAGCAGTATTAGCAATGTAATGCATTTTCTTACTGATGGGAAAGGTAGCAAGGGAAATATTATTTGTCTTCGTAAATCAGAGGTAAATAAAATGCTCGGCAAGGTGGACGAAATGAGTGATCAAGGTATTAGCATGGTTGAACCATTTATCATGGGCGAAACTGTGAAAATTATTGATGGTGCCTTTAATGACTTTAATGGTGTAATTGAAGAAATACATGATGAAAAGAAAAAATTGAAAGTAATCGTAAAAATATTTGGCAGAAGCACACCGGTTGAACTGAGCTATATGCAAGTAGAAAAGCTTAGTTAATTCTAAGAAGATTATAAAGAAAAAGGCTGTCTGCATGGACTGCCTTTTTTTTTGCTCTCATTTTAATTTCAACCAACCATGACCCAACAAATTTATTTTTGGTTGCCTTTTAATAAATTTATACCACAGTATCCCGACTTTACATCCATACCAACATCCGAATACAGCAATCGATAATGCCACATTAAATTATAAACGAATGCACATAAAAGAAATTATTGAAATTTTAGAATTGCATGCAGATCCTTCCATACAAGAATCCTATGATAACTGTGGACTCATTACAGGATTGCCAAACCAACAATGTACCGGCGTGCTATGCACTTTAGATGCAACTGAAGTTGTAATTGAAGAAGCTATAAAACTGCATTGCAACCTTATTGTGGCACATCATCCAATAGTTTTTAATAGGCTAAAGAAATTAAATGGGAATAACTATGTGGAGCGAACCGTGATAAAAGCGATAAAAAATGATATTGCAATTTATGCAATCCATACAAATCTTGACAATACAATAACAGGGGTAAATGGTAAAATTGCTGACTTACTTGGGTTACTCAATAAACAAATACTACTTCCAAAGCAGGGTATGCTTTGCAAGATTGCCACTTTTGTTCCAAATGAATATGCGGAAAAACTTAAGAATACTTTATTTGAATATGGCGCTGGTCAAATTGGTTTATATAGCGAGTGTAGTTTTAGTATGAAAGGTGTGGGTACATTTAAAGCGGAGGAAGGGGCTGATCCATTTGTAGGTATATCCGGAAAAAGGCATGAGGAAAAAGAAGCAAAAGTTGAGGTGGTATGTCCGGTTTGGAAAAAAGATGCAGTAATAAAAGCGATGATAGCTGCACATCCATACGAGTCAGCTGCATACGATATAATTAAACTTGAAAATATTGGTGAATCCTTTGGCAGTGGAATCATAGGTAATCTACCAACACCTGTACCAACAACCGAATTTTTAGATAAGATTAAGAAAATATTTGGCCTAAAACTAATCAGGCACACAGAAATCATAACTGAAACAGTACAAAAAATAGCACTATGTGGTGGTGCGGGAAGTTTTCTTACCTGCAGAGCAATTGCCCAAGGGGCAGATATTTTTCTTAGTGCTGATTTTAAGTACCATGAGTTTTTTGATGCTGATGAAAAAATTATCATCGCTGACATTGGTCATTGGGAGAGTGAGCAGTTTACTATCGACTTATTGGTTGATATTTTAAAGGCTAATTTCCCTACTTTTGCAATCCAAAAATCAAAAAGCAGGACAAATCCTGTACATTATTTTTTATAAGCTTTCTCAATTAATAAATCAATTATATAGTATATGGCAGCCACAAAAGAATATTCTGTTCAGGAAAAATTAGTGTCACTTACACAACTTCAGTTAACGGACTGTAAGTTGGATGAAATCAAAGTTCTGCAAGGAGAATTGCCAATTGAAGTGAGTGATCTTGAAGATGAATTGCAAGGTTTAAAAAGCCGTCAAATAAGAATTGAAGAAGAAATCAATGGTATCACTGATTTTATAACCGGCAAAAAGTTGGCTATGAAAGAAGGTGAAGATCAACTACAAAAATATGAAAAACAAAGCGGTGAAGTAAAGAACAGTCGTGAGTTTGATGCCATTAATAAGGAGATGGAAATGCTACAACTCGAAGTAAAATTAGCAGAAAAACACATGAAGGATGCTAATGAGGAAATGGCAGAAAAGGTAAAACTTTTAGATACTGCTAAAAAACATTATACGCAGAAAGAAGGACTCTTTACACAAAAGAAAAGTGAGCTACAAAAGATTATAGGAGAAACAGAAAAAGAAGAAAAACATTACCTAAACCTTGCTGATGATGCACGGAAACATATTGATGAGCGTTTACTTTTTTCTTATGATCGTATTAGAAAAAGCTATAGAAATGGGCTAGCAGTAGTACCTATTCATAGAGATGCTTGTGGTGGATGTTTTAATGCTATACCTCCTCAAAGGCAGAGTGAAATACGCCAACATAAAAAATTAATTGTTTGCGAAAACTGTGGAAGAATATTGGTGGATGAGGAGACGCATAACAATATTGAAGTAAAATAATATTTTTAACAAATTTCAAATACTTGGGATGCAAGGAATTGCATCCCATTTTTTATTTTCGGGCAATGCATTTTGTGGCAAATAATAGGGTAAATAGATATGGTATGATAATTCATTTAATACCAACTCATATCTGTAGATTTTTGTTGTTGATATTCACCTTTCTATTTTGCTTACAAATGAAAGGTGCCGCAGAAAAATCTTTTGATTTTAATACAACATGCAAGCAAGCCTACAACGATATCGTTAGCTTAAAAATATCAAATGGAAAGCAGTTAATTGCAGCAGCCAGACAGCAAAATCCTGAAAATCTTATACCTGATTTATTAGACAGCTATTGCGATTTTTTTATTCTATTTTTTAATGAAAATCCAGTAGAGTATGGCAATCGAAAATCGAATTTTGATGGATATATCAGTAAGTTGTCTTCCGGTCCACAAAATTCTCCCTATTATAATTATTGCAGAAGTGTAGTATATATTCAAAAAGCATGTGCTGAAATAAAATTTGGTGACAAGTGGAAGGCGGGCTGGGATTTTAAAAAAGCATTTGCCTTGGTTAAGGATAATAAAAAAGCATTTCCGGCATTCGTTCCAAACAAAATGATTTATGGACCTATGCAGGTTATTGCAGGCACCATTCCAGATAGTTATAAATGGTTGGCGGGTTTATTTGGAATTTCAGGCTCCATAAATGATGGTATGGTTCAATTACAGTCTGTTGTAAATAGTAGTGATCCAGATGCTAGATTATTTCATACTGAAGCAATTTTTTATTATAGTTATATCAGCTTTTATATACAGAATAAACAGGAAGAAGTATTTCAACTCATTGCCCAGCAAAAACCAGATCTTGTAAACAATCACTTAATGGCATACATGGCAGCAAATTTAGCATTGAATGCTAAGAAAAATGAGTATGCAAAATCTATTATACTGCAAAGAAATCAATCCACTGCATACCTATCTACTCCTGTTTGGGATTACGAGCTGGGGTATATAAGCCTTAGACATCTGGAATATAAAGCAGCGGCCAATTATTTTACTTCATTTACCAAAAATTTCAAAGGAAAATTTTATGTAAAAGATGCTTATGAAAAACTAAGCTGGGCTTGGTATTTACAAGGAAATAATGCTAATGCGGAAAGCACCAGAAAACTTGTAATAGCTAAAGGCAATACTGAAACAGATGCAGATAAAGAATCTTACAAAGATGCAAAATCTGGTGTATGGCCAAATGCTATCCTACTTAAAGTAAGGCTTTTGAATGATGGAGGTTATCTCAAAGAAGCTTTAACACTATTGCAATCTATAAAAGAAACAGATTTACTCACAGCAAAAGACCGCTTAGAATACACCTACAGATTTGGACGTGTTTACGACGATCTGCATCAATATGACAATGCATTGATAAAGTATAAAATCACTATGGAAACGGGTGCTGCATTGCCTGAATATTTTGCTAGCAGGGCAGCATTACAATCTGGAATTATATATGAGAAAAATGGCAATAAAGCAGAAGCAATCAGCTTTTATAAAAAATGTTTTACTATGAAAAGTCATTCCTATAAAGCTTCAATTGATCAAAAAGCAAAAGCTGGTATTGCAAGGTGTAAGGGATTATAATCCAATATAAATTGCTCTTGACCAATTCTTGTTGCTATTTAAAATATATATTTATATTTTATAAAATGTGTATTCTCTTACACAAAATGTCTGTCAGTTTTTTTATGACTGTTAATACAAAAAAAAGGGTCATTTCACTCCAACAAATCTGCGTGAAGGATTGAAATGAAAAGCCCACAGCGCAGCGAGGACTTGTAATGGAAAGCCTGACCCGCAGGGGCACGCCCAAAAAATATCTAATCACCCAGAAATATGCCATTGCAACAAAAGAATCAATATTTCTTATGGCCTCACTAATACAAAATTTTCAAATATTATTGTTGCTGCTTTTTAGATACTCCTGTATTGTAATTCTGACTTACAACTCTCAAAGTGAAATTGGCGTGTAGCGGGAATTCTCTTGAAATTTTTGCAGATTAGGGTATAGACTCAAAAGGAATATTGAGAATGGGATATTGGTCCCAAGCTTTGTAATCAAAATGCCACCATTCATATTCATATACGGTAAAACCTTCCGCTTCCATAGCTGCCCGAAGCAAATCTCTTCTGGCTCTTTGTTCACTTGTGCCACCCATATAATTTGGGTAGCTTCTTTCACTCATCTCATCATATACGCCTGGCATTATGAGTTCGTTTCCAGTCTGCAAATCATACAAGCTAAGGTCAATGGCACAGCCTCTGTTATGTCTTGAACCTTTTCGAGGGTCGGCAACAAATCTTTTATTAGCATGAGCTGTTTTTTGCCAAAATATTTTTGTAACAGTCCAAGGCCTATACCCATCAAATACTAAAAGTCCATAACCTTTTGCTTGTAGGCTTTTACTTGCATTTACTAATGCTAGCGCAGCGGGTTTTTGTAAAAAAGCCCTGGCCTGTGTGTATACAGGTTTGCCAGTAAGATTTTCTGAGGTAGCATACTTGATATCTAAATGAATGGAGCTGTCCATTTTAATCAACTCCACTAAATCTGCAGGTAGTGTACCAGATTCATAGGGAGGTTTTATGCATCCATTCAATAAAACAAATGCTATAACAAAAATATACCCAATGTATTTTATTGTTATAAATTTTGCGTAAAGTTTATCAAACATATATCAATGCTCATTTTATCATGCAATATAAACAGACCCGCATTTTTATAATTTTTATTTCAAAATGGGCGGCCCCTACCCTACTGATTACTACAACAATTCATTGAACTTTATTTTAAGATTACCCCTACGGGGAATGAACAAATACAGGAAAACTTTTATATAAAAAAAGCAAGAAAATCATTGCAAAACGCCACTCGCAAAATCATGAGTCCAAATAATTTATAATTCTCCTACAAAGGTTACATATAAAGGGATACGCCATCTGTAGTTCTACAGAATTATATGCCTTATGTTATTAAAAAGAGCAATTCTTACCTGTCTAATTGTGACATTGTTTTAAAAGATAAATAAGCCCAAAAAAACAAATACTATATCATACACCATACAGGAGCCATTATATTAGAGCCAACTGTATATAGCTGTTTAACTTTTAGTTATAAATCAAATCATATTTTTGCTGCTATGCAGGCATTCGAAATTGTAATTGGCCTTGAAGTACATATAAGACTTTCCACAAAAACAAAACTTTTTAGTGCGGATAGTGCTGAATATGGTGGTGCGCCAAATGGGCATACTTCAACGCTTACCCTTGCTCATCCGGGTACTTTGCCCTACTTGAACAAAGAAGCTATACAAATGGCGGTAAAATTGGGACTGGCCTGCAATTGTACGATTAATCATTTTAGTTATTTTGCCCGTAAGCATTATTTTTATCCTGATTCACCCAAAGGATTTCAAACAACACAACATACTGATCCAATTTGTAAGGGAGGCCATCTTATATTATCATCCGGGAAAAAAATTGCTATCCATCACATCCACTTAGAGGAGGATGCTGCAAAAAATTTACATGATCAAGAGCCAGAATTTACTTGGATAGATTATAATAGAGCAGGTACCCCTTTGATGGAATTGGTAACAGAACCATGTATTGAAAGCCCCGAAGATGCAGCGGCTTTTGTAGCCGAACTACACCGTTTAGTAAAATGGATAGATGTAAGCGATGCTAATATGGAAGAGGGAAGTTTGAAATGCGATGTAAATATATCTGCTCGTAAAGCCGGCGATACAATCCTAGGTACAAAAGTTGAAATAAAGAATGTAAATTCTATACGCAACATACGGAAGGCCGCTACAGTAGAAGCTGAGCGTTTGATTGGATGTTTGAAAAGTGGCGAAAAAATCATTCAACAAACGAGGAGTTTTGATGCCAATACCGATACTACATTTTCACTCAGACAAAAAGAAGAAGCAAATGATTATCGTTATTTTCCTGAGCCAAATTTGCCGCCCATACATCTCACCGAGTCATATATTGAAACAATAAGAAATACCCTTCCGGAATTGCCACAGGCCCTCATAAATAGATTAAAAGAAGTGCATCAGTTGAATGAGTATGACGCTATGCAAATTGGGCTAGATAAAAATACTGCAAAATATTTTGAAAATATAATCTTCTATACAGAGCACAAAAAGCAAGCTGCTAACTGGCTAAATGGTACTATCCGACAGTACTGGAATGAAAATGACATTGATGTAGATGCATGGAATATTGCCCCTGAAAAAATTGCCGCTATTATCGATCTAGTAGCATCAAATACAATAAGCAATACTGCTGCCATTTCAAGATTGTTTCCAGCATTAATAAATGAACCCCATGCAGATGTGGCAGCTCTTGCCAAATCTTTAAATATTTTACAGGTAAGTGATACGAATGAATTGATAGAATGGGTACAAAAGGCAATAGATAAAATGCCTGATAAAGTGTTGGCTTATCAAAAAGGCAAGAAGGGTTTAATTGGTTTATTTATGGGAGAAGTAAAAAAAATAAGCTGGGGAAAAGCAGATCCAGTATTAACGATGCAACTATTGGAAGAAAAATTAAATCAGAAATTATGAAACACTTAATAAAATATGCTTTGCTGCTCACTATAGTAGCATGTAATAATGAAGCTGAAACATTTACCGTAAGCGGTGTAATTGGTCATGCACCGTCAAAAACTGTGGTACTGGAGCAGCTGTCATACGATAGTCCACAGCCTACAGTTATTGATTCGTCATCCATAGATGATAAAGGCATGTACAAACTATCAGGAAGCAGAGCGGAAGAAGGATTATATGTGCTTAGCCTAAATAATCAGCCTGCTGTTATTTTAATCAATGATGGCAGTGATATACAAGTGAGTTTTGACATACAGCATTTTACAAAACCTGATGTAAAAGGTTCGTCTGCTACAGAGTCATTATATAACTTTATTCATGCTTATTTTGAAAAGGATTCAGCACTTTCTGAAGTGTATAGTGCATTAGACATAAGTATGAAATCTGGCATTGAAAATGATTCATTAAAAGCTGCTTTACAACAAAAAGGGCTTCAGCAAATGACTGATTTAAACAAATTGATTAGTGAATATATTGAAAAAAATGAAAGCCCTTCAGCCATATGTTTTGCGTTGGATAAAGCTAGGCAGTCCATGAATATTAGTGAATTAGATGCTTTGGTACAAAAAGCAGCAGACCGATTTCAAACCCACAGTGGAATTGTATTTTTCAAAAATGCCATTGCGCAGCAAAAACAAGCAGAAACTAGTACAGGTAGTGTAGATTTACTAAATCAAACTGCTCCTGATCTTACCATGAATACCCCAGAGGGCAAACCATTGAGCATTAGCAGTTTTAAGGGAAAATATTTATTGGTTGATTTTTGGGCAAGTTGGTGTGGACCATGCAGACAAGAAAATCCAAATCTGGTAGCTGCCTATAAAAAATATCATACGAATCAATTTGAAATTTTGGGAGTATCGCTAGATAAGTCTGATGGGGCATGGAAGCAGGCCATAGCCAAAGATCAACTTATATGGCCGCAAATGAGTGACCTTAAACAATGGGAGAGTGAAGCGGTAAATGCATATCATTTTAACGGAATACCTTATAATGTGCTCATAAATCCAGAAGGAAAAATTATAGCACAAAATCTCCGTGGATCTGCGCTGGAAGAAACATTACAGAAGTATATTAAATAAAGATTTTTTCACATTGGGTGCTAAAGCAAGAATTGGTTCAGTTCTTGCTTTTTTATACCACTAATAGGATTATCATTTCAAGTAATATTTTTTTAACTACTCATTTAAAATAAAAAATCCTAAAATGAGTTTATTATATTGAAATTTAAATCCATCAGCTATGAAAAATAAATTATTCATTCTTTCCGTCTGCATACTTGTATTTGCTACTTCCTGTATTAAGGAATTAATAGAAGAAGAATTAAATCCTACTGTTGAAGACAATACAGCATTTTTTAGAACGCATTCCATTTTCGGTTTTAATGTCAATGCATCCGGTTGTACCGTAAATCAATCTGTTACAAATAGTATTGATAGCTCATTTTTTACCTATTATAAAGCTGGCGGATTAAAGCAAGTAATCATTGGAAAAGAAGGGAGTAAAATTGATTATAGTTATGATATTGATGGCAGGCTTCAGTTTGTGTTATACTATGATGATGAATCAAATGTAAAAAAGATGGAGTTCTTTTATACTACGGATAAAACTCGTATGCGAAGAGTCGAAATATCTTCCCTTGGCAGTTCTTCAATTGGAGGAATTGATACAATTTTTGCAGAATATCCTGCCAATGCTAATACCATTATTCTATATTCTGCTACCATTAAAGAAGGAAAAAATAATGCTACTTCTGTATGTCATTTTGATACCGATGGAAATATCAAAACCATTGAAAGAGGATTCAGAAATCCTGATACAAAAATTGTGGATGTAGATACAACAGAGATATTTGAATACGATACTTCAGTCATTAACCCCTATTTTAATAATGTACATGCTGACTATCTTGCATTGATGGCTACAAAGCCAACAGCAGAAGTAGCCGATAAAGCAACATACTTTTTATCAAGAAATATGCCTTTGTCACATAATACATTAGGATCTACCGTTTCTTTTAATCTATCGAATCAAGTAATAAAGGCAGATGGCACACCAGAAAAGTTGGTCTATAAAGACGAACTGAATAATGAAACTATATATGATTTCGATCTCAGCTGCAAATAGTATGCAACAGAAACTAGTTGAACTGTTTCATATAAAATACATTCTTTCATCTGTTTCGATAATAAAGATAGAACTTTACAAATTATTTAAGAACGAATTGACAATTCAAAAAAAGGCGGCCCTTACAGCAGCTAGCATATTATGATAATTGAATCTATACATTCCAGACGTTACAATATCTTTTATGGGATAGCCACAAGTATTATGTGTATTGTATTTCTATTTTCTGCAGGGATGTATCTTATGAAATATGAAATGGTATCTGGGTTCTTCACGCAGTTAGGGTTCCCGGTCTGGCTCATTTATCCTATGGCAATTTTAAAAATACTAGGAGTAGTTACCATTGTAACAAAGCTGTCTAAATTTCTTAAAGAACTGGCATATTCGGGATTTTTATTTAATGCTGTTCTTGCTCTATCTGCACATATAATGTCCGACGGCAGTGGATACCTGCTATCAGTTATAGCATTAATTTCATTAATTGTTTCTTGGATTTTAGATAGAAGAATTTCAACCAACCATACCTCAACATTTCATTAGATAATATACCCCCAGTACCATGATAAAATATGTATAGTATCTGTACTATTTATCTTTGCTGGCAGCGCTATTTTTTTCAAAATATTGTAAAAAATGTAGGTTCAAATATTAAGAGCAATATATTCCCCCTTCGGGGAATGTGCAACAGAAAGAATAACCACAATTGGCACTACAATATTGATAAAATAATTCATTAAGAATAGCATTCGCATAGTTTATAATTTGTAAACATCTTCATTAAAAGCATTGATATATTGATAGAAACAACAAAAAATATATTGCCTAGTAACATTTGAGATAGATATACCGTAGTAGCTAATTAACAACTCAAAAATGTATATCGGCAAGACCACGCAAGATGAGGAAGAAGACTTAAAAGTCAATATTAAAATCAAACTTTCAGCACTCTGGGCATCTGTAACGCTCTGCTACTTATATGGCGATTACTTTGAATTATATATACCGGGTAAAACACAAGGATTGATAAACGGCGAAAATTTGTTAGACAGTCCAATAAAATTATTGGCAGCATCAATATTGTTAGCCATATCAGCATTAATGGTCTGCCTATCCATACTATTAAAATCAACCATAAACAGGCGATTAAATATTGTTTTAGGAATATTTTACACAGCAATTATGGTATTGATTGCAGTAACTTCAATAACGCCTTGGCGTAGTTTTTATGTGTTTTTAGCAGTTGTAGAAAGTTGTCTAACCGCCATAATAGTATACCAAGCCTGGCATTGGAAAAACCAAATTGATTAAACGTAATTCATAAATGTAGCATGACAGTAAAATTTTCAACAAATAAATTAGCAAGAATTTCGGGTCTTATATATTTAGGTGTGGTAATTATGGGAATTTTTAGTTTAATGTATATTCCTAATAAACTTATTGTGGCAGATAATGCACAGTTAACTTACCAAAACATTATTTCATCAGCCTCCCTCTTCAGGCTTTGGATTGTATCCGGCTTACTCTGTTATACCTTATTTCTTTTTTTGCCATTAGTGTTGTATAAATTATTACATACCGTTAATGAAAGTTATGCTAAAGTAATGGTGCTGTTGGCAATATTAAGTGTACCAATTTTCTTCTTAAATGTGCAAAATCAATTCAATATTCTAAGCATCATAAAAAGCGAGAATAGCAGCATAGCTCTTACTATAGAACAAATGCAAACGCAGGTTATGTTATATCTTATTCAATATGAAAACGGAATGCGGATTGTTCATATATGCTCAGGTTTATGGCTATTTCCATTTGGTTATTTGGTTTTAAAATCAGGCTTTTTACCAAAAATATTAGGTGCATTTTTAATGCTTGGTTGTTTCGGTTATTTGATCAACTTCTTAGGAAATACGCTTGTGCCAAATTATTCAGATATAGGCATTTCATCTTATATAAGTTTACCGGCAAGCATTGGCGAAATTGGCATTTGTTTATGGCTATTAATCGTAGGTGTGAAAGTTAACAAAGTCAAAAAATAGCGACATAGCTACAAACACTCAATAGGCTACCCATCTTTACTAAAACAAAGCAAATTGAAAAATCATGTAGATAGTCATCTCTCTAAAATTTTAAAAAACAACTGTTTACCCACTACTCATTCCAACATCACATTGCATATCACAAATCAATACACTACTATTGCCCGATGAAATATGTAGTGGCATTTGGATATTTTTTGCATTGCCTCGTTTTTCAGGCATATTCACAATGTGCCACACAAATAGCCATTTCGAATATTAGTCCATATAATGAAAGTTTCGAAAACAATAATGGCGGGTGGTTATCTGGCGGTGCAAATGATGACTGGGCATGGGGCGCACCCAATAAAACAGAGATAAAAACAGCCGGAGATGGCACCAAATGTTGGATAACAGGAGGTCTTACAGGCAACAGGTATAACGATGGTGAGCAAAGCTGGCTACAAAGCCCTTGTTTCAATCTTTCAGCATTACAATACCCCTATATCAGTTTCAAAATTTTCTGGGAAAGTGAATTAGATTTTGATGGTATTCAACTACAATATTCAGAAAATGGTGGTGCATCCTGGCAAACTACTGGCGGAGTAAATGACCCTATTGATTGCCTCAATAAAAATTGGTACAATACAGGAAATGTGGACTATCTCCGCAGATTTACTGGTGATGGAAATGGATGGTGTGGGAATATACAAACTTCGGGACCTTCCAATTGTAGAAAAGGCCAAGGAAGTGGTGGCTGGGTAGTGGCTGGAAAAACAATACCGACACTTAAGGCAAAAGCAAATATTCGGTTTCGGTTCATTTTTGCATCAGGTACATCCTGCAATAATTTTGATGGTGCTGCTATAGATTCTTTTACCATTAGCGAAGCTGTAAATAAAATTGATTATACCTATCAATGTGTCAATGTAAGTCAGGTAAATTTTTCTGCATTTGGTTGTGCAGACAATGGAGTATCCTGGGATTTTGGAGATCCACTTTCGGGCATTTCCAATACATCTTCACAACAAAATCCAACACACGTTTTTTCAGGACCTGGGGAATACACGATAGCCCTTACAGCACCCGGTGGAATGGACAGACCAACTGCAATATCTACAAGAAAATTTAAAGTAGCAATTGTAGAAGCTTTAGTTATTACACCCATACAATGCCCCGGCGATAGAAATGGTGTACTACAGGCAAATATTCAGCCTGCATCACTATCTAATGGATTTACATATAGCTGGAATACAAATCCGGCGCAGCTTACAGCCACAGCTACAGCATTGCCGCCAGGCACATATACTGTTACTGCTATACCAGCTTCTGATGGATGCACATCCTCTGCAGATGCTTCGATTGGAGCAATTCAGCCATTTCAAATTTTATCTCAAAAAGGAAATGATACCTGCAATAATAATTTGGGTTTCATAAAAACAACTGTATCAGGTGGTACCGCACCATATCTATACTCTTGGTCAAATGGTGCGGTGGGTACAGATGAAATTAATTTGCTGCGCAATGATGTTTATACCCTGACTATAGTAGATGATAATGGGTGTATCAGAAATTTATCGGACACGATTGAATCTATAAACCCGATAAATATTTTTCTTGGTAATGATACCATAATCTGTCCAGGAGATATCATCACACTTACTCCTGGTTTTACATTTAAAACCTACACCTGGCAGGATGGAAGTACTAATGATTCTTTCATTGTAAAATCAGCAGGTAGTTATGAAGTATCCATAACAGATGTTGAATATGGTTGTATAGCAAAAGATTCAATTAAAATTGAAGAAGACTGTGGAGAGATTTATTTCCCAACTGCCTTTACACCAAATGGCGACAATAAAAATGAGTCGTTTGGCGCTTTGGGCAATCTTAATGCGCTACAAAATTTTAGTCTAAAAATATATGATAGATGGGGAGCACTTGTATTTGCTTCAACAAACCCATTTGTGAAATGGAATGGATTGGCAAATGGTAATTCTAAACCAGCTGGTGCCACAGCATATACATGGTATGCAAGCTTTGATTATAGAGAGCAAAAAAATATGTTTAGAAAAGGTACTATCTTAGTTCTGTATTAGTAAAAAGATGAAACCTATCCGATTAAAATCAGATAATGCAGTTGAAATTTATTCGAGTTTTGAAAAATGATAAGCATCATATTCAATAAAGTCGTTGATTTTAATGTCTATGCCTGTTACACTGTTTTGGTTTGTAATAAATTTCACTGGAAATATTCCATAAGCATGATTACTAAAACTAATGCGCCATTCCTCATTATCCATATAATCTAAATAGCCATAAAGACCATCATGCCCTTCAAATTTTATTTTGATTTTATTGCCATCAGGCATCATGGTAATGTTTCCATATAATTGATTATTATAAGTGCCTGTATAAGCAGTCATTTCCTCAGGAGGTAATTTGCCTTTTACTCTTGCTGCCATGGCATCAGCAAGCTGATAAGTCTCTTCCATATCGGATAGAAATTCTGGTAAACTTTTCTTGCTCCTATTTTGATAGGGCAAATTAAAATAGGCATCCAAAATTTGCAGACGAAGCAACTCAAAAAAACTTTGGTTATCATTATTTGTAAAAATAGCAATCGCTAAATTTTCCTCTGGCACAAAGCAGGTATTCGTTACAAAACCATCTGCACCACCTGTATGCCAAAATATTTGGCGGCCAGCATAGTCCTGTACGAATACACCAAGACCATATCCTAAAAAATTTGAAGGAATGGTGGTGGACTTTTTGCTTCTTACAATAGTTTCCATATTTCTGGTGCGCTGTAGTACCTGCCAAGGTAAAATCCTGCGGCCTTCATACCTACCACTATCCAACTGCATTTGTAGCCATTTTGAAATATCGCTAACACAACTTACTAAGCTGGTAGCCGGTGCAAGATTATCAATGTTGTCGTATGGTAGTTTTTGTAAGGTTCTATAAAAGCTATTGCTGTATGGAGTAGCTGCATTGGGCATTGCTTTCATATTATTCCCCAGGGTATGTGTTTGACTCATACCAAGTGGTTGAATGATGCTATCATATACATACACTTCCCATGGTATTTTTACAGCAGCCTGTATCACTTCCCCTGCTGTAAGAAAACAACTATTACAATATCCATAGGATTGTCTGAATGCTGTAGATGGTGGCATCAGTTGCATTTTATTCATAATGCCTGCTCTACTCAAATCACTGTTCCAAAAAGTAAAATCGCCTTGAAAAGTTTTTGTGCCTATACGATGGCTAAGCATATCCCTGATATTTACCAATGCAGTTGTATGGGCATCGTATAACTGAAAACCGGGAAAATATTTTGTGATTTTATCATCCAATGAAATTTTTTTGTTGTATTCAAGATGGGCCAATGCTGTACCTGTAAATAATTTACTGTTGCTGGCTATCATGAATAAGGTATTTTCATCCACCCTTTTTTTTGTTTCAAGATTTTCTACACCATAGCCTTTCATCATCACGGTTTTGCCATCTTTTAGAATGACTATAGCCAAGCCGGGTATATGCCAATCCTTTATACCTTCTTCAATATAATTATTAATACTATCTTTTATAAAAGCAGGTTGACTATGAAGTGTTGAAAAGAAAATGGATAGGATTGAAATTAAAAAAAATCTTCGTTGCATATAAATATTTTGATTTCAAATATATATGATAAAAGAGAAAGCAATAATAAAGGTAATTTATAATGCTCCTTTATGTTTATGTAGGATTACAATAGAAAAATTAATTCAAAACTAAAATTTTTCTTTGGTGGCTTTGAAATAGCCTTTTATACAGAATTTTTTCAAATAGACAAGTATGAATGGTATCAACTTTTTATTGCATTTCTATTCAAGATCATTTTATTAAACTATCAAAATTTTAAACATAGAATCCTATCTCTTTTAACCTGACACAAGAAGTACAAAATAGATATCTAGAGCTATGTACTTATGAAAAATTTATTTTATCCGGGATAAATAAAATTATACATAATGATATCTCTATAAAATTTTTAAAACACTTTGCACAAGTTCATCGTCTGTGATGTCCTTCGGTATAAATTGTTCACCCGATACTTTTTCATACAAAGCAATATACCTTTTTGAAATAGTATCAATCCACTCATCTGTCATGTGGGGTATGATCTGGCCTTCTTTACCCATAAAATCATTGGCCATGAGCCATTCCCTTACAAATTCTTTACTAAGTTGTTGTTGTTTTTCACCATTAACTTGTCTTTCATCAAATCCATCGGCATAAAAATATCGGCTACTATCAGGCGTATGAATTTCATCCATCAGGATTATAGCCTGATCATATAAGCCAAATTCATATTTCGTATCTGCCAGTATCAGTCCTTGTTTTTGAGCTATGACTTTACCTCTTTCGAAAAGCGCTAAAGCGTAGTTACTTATGGCATCCCATTGCGCAGCAGTACAAAGTCCTTGTGCTATAATTGATGCAGGGTCAATATCTTCATCATGGCCTGCGGCAGCTTTTGTACTTGGCGTAATGATAGGATTTGGAAAAGCATCATTTTCTTTTAGTCCTTCTGGCATTTGTGCTCCGCACAATATTCTTTGGCCCGCTTTATAAGTACGCCATGCATGGCCAACCAAGTGGCCTCTAACTACCATTTCTATTTTGAAAGGAATACATTTTAAGCCATAAGAAACAGTAGGTGCAGGTACTTGTAGCAACCAATTGTTACAAATATCTTTTGTAGCATCCAGCATAAACGCAGCAAGCTGATTGAGCACCTGACCCTTATAAGGTATTGGTTTTGGAAGAATAACATCAAATGCTGATATACGGTTACTGGCAATCATTACTAATCTGTCTGTACCAATGGTATATACATCTCTTACCTTTCCTGAATAAAAATTTGTTTGATCTGGAAATGAATAATTTGCTTCTTTCATTTGGCAAAAATAGACCCTGAAAAACACTATTTATAGCTTTAAAAAAAACTGTTCATATTTTTTTGCACAGGTATGTTAATAATAATTTGTTAAAATTGAGTAACATGTGTTACCATTGTACTTTCATAACCAAACAGTTAGAATAAAATGCGAAAGCTCACAAAGGCTCTGATGTTAATGTTAGGCATGGTTTGTATAGCCGGACAATCATTTGCACAGGCCACAATCACCGTATCCGGAAACGTAAAAAACAGTAAATCGAAAGAAAGTATTGCAGCAGTGTCTGTAATGGTGAAAGGCACAAATGATGGCACTTTCACAGATGACAAAGGAAATTTTAAGTTGTACACCACGGCCACTCCTCCGTTTACACTGATCATAAGTTCAGTGGGTTTTGCAGCTAAAGAAGTAAATGTGGATGCAGCAGGCGCTACTATGAATGTAGAACTTGATGTATCATTTTCTTTGGGTCAGGACATTGTGGTAGCGGCAAGCCGCTTGCCAGAGCGTATTTTGGAGGCACCTGTATCCATTGAAAGGGTTACAGCAAGTCAAATTAGAAATATTCCCGGTGCAGGTTATTACGA
Source organism: uncultured bacterium (assembly GCA_964293305.1). Taxonomy (GTDB): domain Bacteria; phylum Bacteroidota; class Bacteroidia; order Chitinophagales; family Chitinophagaceae; genus CALAGJ01. Next base: position 38,709 of record CAXYYO010000009.1, read on the forward strand.
AGCTTTAAATAACCTAAAGGGTGTAGATGTGGTTACTTCAAGTATCACATTTAAAACAGTGAGTACACGTGGCTTTAATGGAAGTGGAAACCTCCGTTTTAACCAGTTGGTAGATGGCATGGACAATACAGCTCCTGCACTCAATTTTTCTGTAAGTAATATTGTTGGTCTTACAGAATTAGATGTGGACAATATGGAATTACTCTCTGGCCCATCTTCTGCATTGTATGGTAGTGGTGGTCAAAATGGTACTTTATTAATTAATAGTAAAGACCCATTTAAATACCAAGGAGTAAGTTTGATAGTAAAGCAAGGTGTAATGCATTTAGGCGATGAAGCCAGAAATGATGCCACTTTATTTCAAAACTATGTATTACGCTGGGGTCAAAAAATTTCAGATAAATTCGCTTTTAAAATTGGTGCGGAATACATGAAAACTGATGACTGGGTGGCAGATGATAAAAGCAACTTAGCCAGAAATAATGTATTGAGTAATTTAAAATCAGGAGACCGTAATAGTGATCCAAACTATGATGGTGTAAATGTATTGGGCGATGAAGCAAGTGCTAGTTTAAATGGCGTGGCACTTGGCGGAATATTTGGACCCGGTAATTTAAGACTTTCGACAGATATTGGAACTCTAGCCAGTCTGGGCTTATTAGATCCTTCAGATGGAATAGATGCTACTGAGAATGGTACAATTATCGGATATTATGCTGGTCAGTTAGGAAACCCCGAATTTGGAGCTTTGCCACTATTTGCAAGAGGTGTAATCAACGGATCTTATAGAAACGCTGATGGCTCGGAAATTTTAGTAAGCCGCACCGGTTATGATGAAGGGGATATTGTTGACTATAATTCATTTAATTTCAAAGTATCTGGTGGTTTGTATTACAAAATAACAAATACACTTACAGCATCACTTACGGGTAACTGGGGTAATGGTACCACTGTTTATACCGGTGCAGATAGGTATAGCATCAAGAACTTTACAATGGGCCAATATAGACTCGAACTTAAAAATAAAAATTGGTTCTTAAGAGGTTATACTACACAGGAAAATTCAGGTGATTCTTATGCTTCAACGCTTGCAGCTTTAGGTGTAAATAATGCTTGGAAAGATAATAGTCAATGGTTTGGAGAGTACGCTGCAAACTATAGTGGTGCTGCAATAGGAGGTGCTGATCCTGCTACAGCTCATGGAGCATCCAGAGCAGCGGCAGATGTAGGAAGATTAACACCTGGTACAAAAGAGTTTCAAGATGCATTCAATACAATCATTACTACTCCAATCAGCCAAGGTGGTGCTCAATTTGCAGATCAAAGTGATCTTTGGCATTTTGAAGGACAGTACAATTTTACTGAGGCTATTAAAGTTATGGATGTGTTGGTAGGAGCAAATTATAGAACATTTATTTTAAATTCTGAAGGTACCATTTTCGCAGATACTGCAGGAAAAATTAATATTGGTGAATATGGTGGTTATGTACAATTAAAGAAAACATTATTTAATGATGTATTAAACTTGTCAGCTACCGGAAGATATGATAAAAATGAAAATTTTGAAGGCCGTTTTACACCGAGATTTGGTGCTAGTATAAAAGTAGCAAAAGACAATAATGTAAGACTTTCATTACAACAAGCATATCGTTTTCCAAGTAACCAAGATCAGTGGATAAACCTACAAACTCCGGGCACATTTTTAATCGGTGGGCTACCTGGTTTTGCAGAGTATTATAATTTTTCTGGCAATCCTGTATTTACAGCTGAAAGTGTTGGTGAAGCACGTGCTTCATCTGATCCTACTAAGCTTGTACAAGCTGATTTTGTACCGGTAAAACCAGAAATTGTAAATACTTTTGAAATTGGTTACAGAGGTCTTATTACCAAAAATTTCTTGGTTGATGCTTATTTCTACACTAGCAAATACACTGATTTTATTGCACGTGCTGCCGTGGCAAGAGGCTATAGTGGCAATCCACTTACCAGTCCAGCTGAAGTCTTAAATCCATTTACAAGCACAAACTATTCATTTGTAACTAATAGTTCAAATGATGTAAAGGCAATTGGTTGGGGTATAAGTATGGAATATCGCACAAATAGTGGCTTCAACATTATGGGAAATATATATGGTGATGAACTTCGTGATGTAGAAGAAGGTCTTGTTACATTTTTCAACACCCCAAAACTACGTTTTAACTTAGGTTTGGGTAATTCAGATGTTTATAAAGGTTTGGGCTTTAATATGGTTTATCGTTGGCAGGACAATATCTATTGGGAAGGCACTTTTGGTAGTGGAGACATTCCATCATTTGGTGTAATGGATGCTGCTATCAGCTACAAACTTCCTAAAACAAAACATCAGATAAAAATTGGTGGTCAAAACCTGTTTAATAATTATTACAGAAATGCATTTGGAAATCCTTATGTAGGTGGTCTATACTATATCAGTTTAGGCTATAATGTACTATAAATATATACTTTGGTATATTGAAAACCCCGCTCAATGCGGGGTTTTTCTTTTTTAACTTACCTTACATCAAAATAGGTAAAAGATACAAATAACTACAGCTACTTTTGCAGCATGCAATTTGGTAGATCTATCATAACCCTTTTTTTATTTTTTGTACTATCCATTTCAAAGAGTGCTGCACAGTCAAATATTATACAGGGGAATGTACTAGATAAACAAAGTGAAGACCCCATACCGTTTGCAAGTGTACGATTACAAATAAGGGGAAAGGGTTCTTTAACAGATACTTTGGGTCATTTTTCCATTGCACTATATCAATGGCCGGCAGATGATACTTTAATTATCAGCAGTGTGGGCTACTTGCCACGCTCCATTCCATGTTCAAAACTCAAAGATTCTGCATCAATTTCTATACTTTTAGAAGTAGCCCCACCGGTTGTGACGGCTGTGGTTAAAGCAAAATACAACCGTTCTTTATGGTTTTGGAGAAAAATTATTTCTAAAAAACCAATTAATGATCGTAAGCAATATGAAAATTTTGGGTACGAAGTTTATAATAAACTGGAACTAGACCTTAACAATATAGATATTAATCAGCTAGAGGAAAATAAGTTACTAAAGCACTACTCATTTATACTTCAATATGCGGATTCTACCTCCGAAAAAACCCCCTATTTACCTGTGTACCTCACAGAAACATTGAGTGATTACTATTTTCAGGAAGCCCCAAGAAAAACACGTGAAGTAATAAAAGCAAATAATACTAATGGTATTGATAATGAAAGTATTATTAAACAACTGGGTGTCACCTACCAAAACATAAATGTTTATAATAATGTGTTGCCTGTTTTTGATAAACAATTTATAAGTCCATTGCATGATAATGCAGATAACTTTTATAATTTTAAATTAGCGGATACGCAATATCTCGGTGGAAAACGATTGGTACATCTATTTTTTACGCCAAAGCATCCAGGAGAAAATACATTTACCGGTGACTGTTGGGTACATGACACCACATTTGCCATACAGAAAATTACTATGCGTCCTGCCATGGATGCCAATATCAATTTTATAACCGGTCTATCAATGATTCAGGAATATAAACTGGTATCAGACTCTATATGGTTTTTATATAAAGATAAATTTGTTGCAGATATATCACCGTTGGGAAAAAAGAACTTAGGTTTTAAAGCAAGAAAAACAACCACCTATAAAAATGTTATTTTAAACAATGAAGAGATAAAAAAACTATTGGCTGAAAATAAATCTAATGAAGAAATCATTTTATTAACAGCCACTGGCAACAAGCCTGATAGCTTTTGGATGGATAATAGACATGAACCGCTAAATAAGGATGAAAAGGCTGTGTATGCAATCCTTGATACGCTTACAAGAGATAAAAAATTTATACATACCAGAAATGCTATTAATTTTCTAACTACAGGCACGAAAGATATTGGCAAAATACGCATTGGCCCATGGTATAACTGGATTACAGGTAATGTGTATGAAGGCACACGTTTAAGATTTGACCTTACAACAAACAGAAAATTCAGCGATCATTTAAACCTAAGCGGTTATGTAGCTTATGGTTTTACAGACCAGAAACCAAAAGGCATGTTTCAGGTAAAATATTTATTTAAAAGAGAGCCCTGGACTGTATTAAATTTTTACATTAAATCGGATCTTGATAATGGACAGGTTTCTTATGACCAATTAGGAAGTGACAATGTATTTGGTTTATTACTCAGGAAGCCAAATCTGCCTTTCAAATTTCAACGGGTGGAGGAGCAGAAACTTGATTTTTATAGAGAAAGTTATAATGGATTTGCGTTTGGTTTAAGCACATCTCACAAACAATATACTGCAATACTCAATTTGCCAGAGGCATCCTTGTTTCCAACAAAAGTGGGAACTGCCTTTAATAATTTTGAAACTGCAATAAGATTTCGGTATGCATACCAAGAGCGGAGAATTGAAGATAATTTTCTAAGAGTAAGTGGTGGAAGTCTTTATCCCATAGTTGATGCAAAAATTGCTAAAGGTTGGCCAGGTATGATGGGCAGCAGCTATGCTTATACCAAAGCTGATATTTCAATTTCAGATTATTTACCAGCGGCACCTTATGGCATATTTTATTATAACCTCTTTGCAGGGAAAGTTTGGGGAACTGTACCTTATCAATTGTTGGATATCCAACCCGGAAATGAATGGTATTATTACAGCAAATATTCCTTCAATCTGATGAATCGTTTTGAATACCTCACTGATAGATATGCCGGTTTTAATGTGGAGCATAACATTGGCTCTGGCATGTTTCGCTGGTTTGGTTTTACAAGAAAATTGAAGCTTAGACAACTCTGGAACATAAAAGGTGTGGTAGGCGATTTGAGTAATGAAAATGAACAACTCAACTATGTGGGAAATTTTCCTTTTACACCACTAAATAATAAACTCTATATAGAAGCCGGAACAGGTATTGATAATATCTTTAAATTCTTTAGGATAGATTTTATATGGCGTGTGCTTCCAAGTCCTCTACCCGAAAACAATGCTCAAAAATTCGGGGTATTTATGGGTTTCCACCTTAGTTTATAAGTATGATTTAACCATGAATTTCACTTATAATTTCCTTTTCTCTTCGCCACCATTTTATACCAATAAAAGCACCTATGGCAAGTGGGGTAAGCATGAGATAAACAATTCCCGCATTTAAGCCCTTTGCTGGTCCTTCTCCTAATTGTGATGCCGTTTTTGTGCAAATGGAACATTGGGCATTCACTGAAATTTCGATGAAAGTAAAAAGTACAAATAGCAAGAATATTTTTTTCATACGGGTGTAAAGTTAATAAGATTGTGCAGCTTTTATTATTTTGTGCAAGCAAAATGGAAAGAAGAAGAAATTTTATAAAAAAAGCTGCTACACTCGCCGGAGTATGGGGAGGGGCATCCCTATTTAATGAACTACTTGCGGCTTCATATATCAACCATAATAAATCAGTAGCGCATTTATCGCCAACACAGCTAGCAATAGATGAAGACTATTGGTCTGTTATACAGCAAGCTTATACTGTAAACCCAAATATCATTAATCTAAATAATGGAGGGGTTAGCCCCTCACCAAGAATAGTACAGGAGGCTGTGGAGCGCTATAATAAATTGAGTAATGAAGGGCCTTCCTATTTTATGTGGAGAATATTAGATATGGGTCGTGAACCACTGCGTCAAAAATTAGCACTGCTTGCAGGCGTGTCTGATGATGAAATAGCAATTAACAGAAACTCCACAGAGGCTTTGAATACAATCATATATGGCTTACCCTTACAAAAAGGGGATGAAGTAATTGGTTGTGTACAAGATTATCCAAATATGATACAAGCATGGAAACAAAGAGCACTGCGTGATGGGATAAGCTATAAACAACTCAGTTTTAATTTTCCAATAGAGAATGATGCAGACATAGTAAATGCTTATGCAAATGCCATCACTCCACAAACTAAGTTAATTCATATTACACATATCATAAATTGGGTAGGCCAGATAATGCCTGTGAGAAAAATTGCAGACATGGCTCATGCAAAAGGGATTGAAGTTTTGTGTGATGGTGCCCATTCCTTTGGATTACTTGATTTTAAAATACCAGATTTACAATGCGATTATTTTGGCACAAGCCTGCACAAGTTTCTAAGTGCCCCCATTGGTAGTGGTATGCTTTGGATGAAGAAAAACAAGATTGAAAAAATATGGCCATTGCTCTGTAATGATAAACCACAAAGTGCAGATATCAGAAAATTTGAAACATTGGGTACCAGAAGTTTTCCCATAGAGCAGGGTATTGGCGAAGCAATATTATTCCACGAAAGTATTGGAACAGCAAGGAAAGAAGCAAGGATTAGATACTTAAAAAATTATTGGGCAAATCAGGTAAAAGATTTGCCAAGGGTAAAATTGCATACATCACTATTGGATGCATTTTCCTGTGCAATATGTGGTATCAGTATTGAAGGTATGAAACCTGCCGCCTTAGATGCAGCACTCTTTAATGATTATAAAATTCATACGGTTGGTATAGAATGGGAAAATATAAGCTGTGTACGTATTACTCCACATGTTTATACCAGAATACAGGACCTCGATAAATTAATTGGTGCCATTAAGAAAATTACAAGGTTAAAGTAAAATCAAAATTAGGTATTTCACCTGAGCTAAAACCCATAAATTCTGTAGAAAACAGCCTTACTGGTTTGATGGATAAAAATTATTTTCTAAAATAATTTTTATCATGAGAGGGGCATGCTGCACCTCTTGTATCCACGCAGGATGATAAAATTGTGGAAGCAACAAAGAGAAACAGGGCAGCGATTAATAACTTTCGCATATTTTATTATTAAAACGCAAACATAAGAAGAATATTTTTTGTAAGCATTTTTTTAACGGTCCAAAATGATTAGGGTAATGCAAATTTTTTATCTGTAACGAACCGATAATCATTCAGTGTAAGCAGAAACGCTTTTAAATCGGCCTGTTCATCCTTTGTTAAACTAATGCCCGGATTGTCCCCAGCACGAAGAAACATGGGTTCAATATTTGGGGTTTCTTCCATAAGATAAACATAATGATTAATTACTTCATCTATATTATTGATACTGCCATCATGCATAAATGGCGGCGAAAAAGCAAGATTTCTCAGGCTGGGCACTTTAAATTTATAATCGTCGGTAGGGTTTAAGGTTATAAGACTTCTTCCCTTATCATTATATCGAAAATTGATAGGTACTCCATTATTTTTAAAACTATAATCAGTAAATAAAGGCTCTTTATGGCAGCTATTACAATGCTGCAAAAAGATATCATACCCTTTTTGTTCTTGGATTGTAAAACTAGACTCCCCTCTTTTTACGCTGTCATATTTCGCATTATCACTTACACACATCAGCATAAACTGACTGAGTGCTTTTAAAAAATGAGCGGTAGTGATGGTATCATCATTAAAGGCTCTTTTAAATAGTGGTGAATATGCTGTTGTATTTCTTATTTTTATTAAAACATTTTCCACTGTTTCATCCATTTCCACAGGATTAGTAATGGGTGCTATGGCCTGAAGATCTAAGTCAAAAATACCACCATCATGCATAAAAGTTGGGGCCCATGCTAGATTGGCAATGGCTGGAGCATTCCGTGTACCAAATCGGTTGTAAATACCATGACTCACATTATGTCCATGATGTGTAAATCCGGAGGCTTGAATATGACAACTGGCGCAGCTAATAGTATTATCGGCCGATAGCATAGGGTCATAAAACAATTTTAATCCAAGCTCAAACCCTTCATTAGTTAGTTGATTATTTTCAAAATCATAAACGGGATTTGGGAAATAGGATGGTTTGGGAAAATCAATATATTGCTGATTATTGAGGCTTTTGCTACATGCAAAAACAATACAAGAAAAAATCAATATTATGATCTGTGTTTTTTTCATTAGTTATATCTTACAACAATGATTTTCTTCAAGATTTTTTCTATTCAAGTAAAAAAATATGTCATAATGCAAAAACCTATTAAAAGTAAAAATACAATAGATTACTTAATTAAAAGAAAATTTCACAGTTCACACAAAACTGGTATCTCAACATGGTATTCTTAATATCAATTAATACATTATTATTAGTTTTTTGAAAAAGCAAAACCATAATTTTTTTATCCTAAAATATTTTCAGGATGGGAAGCTACATTTCACTACTGATAAGCTTTTGCTATATTCATTTAAACTTTATATCCTGAAAAAAACTCTCCACAAATAGAGAACATCCAAATACATAAGTAAAATCATTCGCTTCAACTCATTACTTTTGCAACATCCCAAAAAAATTCTCAATTAGATTCTATGACCTGGAAACAAGTCTTTATTTCATCGGTAGGTAAAAAAATTGTTATGGCCCTTACTGGCATTTTTTTAATTACCTTCCTCTTAGTGCATGTAAGTATTAATGCCTGTGTATTTGCTGATTTATTTGCAAATGATGATGGCGAAATGTTCAATAAAGCAGCTCATTTTATGGGTAGCACGGTGCTGATCCGTATAATGGAAGTTGGATTATTTGGTGGCATCATATTGCACATCGTGCAGGGTTATTTATTAACACTAGAAAACCGCAGCAAACGTACTGTGGGATATGCTGTAAGCTATGGCAATACTGGTAGTAAATGGTATAGCCGCAGTATGGGTTTATTGGGCACACTTATTTTGATATTTTTAGTGCTTCATCTTTATCATTTTTGGACACCTGCCCGTTTTACACAAGTTGGCCTTGAAGTACCTGTTGAGTATAATGGTGTAGAAATGCATAATATGTTTTTACTGATGAAAACTACTTTTATTAGTCCGATTGTAATTGTGGTGTACTTATTGGGTTGTGTATCATTAGCATGGCATTTGGCTCATGGCTTTCAAAGCGCATTTCGCACTATGGGTGTGCACAACAAAAAATACAATACACTCTTAATATCATTAGGCTATGGATTCTCTATAATTATACCTCTTTTATTTATTCTCATGCCAATATCTTTTCATTTTGGATGGATTGGTTGATGAATAAAAGCGACTATTTATGGTCAATTCGTTCTACAAACACTTATCATACATTATCTGTTATACTAAGCAATAAAATAAGAATAACATGCCGGATGCCAAAATTCCTTCGGGGCCATTAGACCAAAAGTGGACACAATATAAAGGTCATTGCAAACTTGTAAACCCTGCTAATAAAAGAAAGCTGGAAGTAATTGTAGTTGGTACAGGTTTGGCAGGTGCTTCTGCCGCAGCAGCATTAGGTGAGCTGGGTTACAAAGTAAAAGCATTTTGCTTTCAAGATAGCCCACGCAGGGCACATAGCATTGCCGCACAAGGCGGTATAAATGCAGCAAAAAATTATCAGAATGATGGGGATAGCGTATATCGCCTTTTTTATGATACCATCAAAGGTGGCGATTATAGAGCAAGAGAAGCAAACGTACATCGCCTTGCGGAAGTAAGTGCGAATATCATTGACCAGTGTGTGGCGCAAGGAGTTCCATTTGCAAGGGAATATGGCGGCTTACTTAGTAATCGTTCATTTGGTGGCACACAGGTTCAAAGAACTTTTTATGCAGCCGGGCAAACTGGTCAACAATTGTTGATTGGAGCTTATCAAGCTTTAGAAAGACAGGTTGCACTCGGCAATGTAAAAATGTACACCAGGCATGAAATGCTTGATATTGTTATGATTGATGGAAAAACACGTGGCATCATAGCAAGAGATTTAAAAAATGGAAAATTAGAACGTCATTTTGGCCATGCTGTTTTATTATGCAGTGGTGGATATGGAAATGTGTTCTATCTATCTACAAATGCAATGGGTAGTAATGTAACTGCTGCATGGAAAGCACACAAAAAAGGAGCACATTTTGGAAACCCTTGTTTTACACAAATACATCCCACCTGCATACCTGTAAGTGGTGATCATCAGAGTAAGTTGACTTTAATGTCTGAATCTCTCCGAAATGATGGTAGAATATGGGTGCCAAAAAAGGCTAACGACACAAGAAAGCCAAATGAAATTTCAGAACAAGAAAGAGATTATTATTTAGAAAGAAGATATCCTGCCTTTGGAAACCTAGTACCACGAGATGTAGCCAGTAGGGCCGCAAAGGAAAGATGCGATGCAGATTATGGAGTTGGCACAAGTCGTCAGGCAGTTTTCCTTGATTATGCCGCAGCAATAGAGAGATATGGAAAAATAGAAGCGGGTAAAAAAGGATTAGATAACGTAAGTGAAGCAGAAATAATTAAAATGGGTAAAGAGGTGGTTAAGCAGAAATATGGTAACCTCTTTGACATGTATGAAAAAATAACCGGAGAAAATCCTTATGAAGTTCCCATGCGCATTTACCCTGCAGTACACTATACAATGGGTGGTCTTTGGGTAGATTATGAACTAATGACAACAGTACCGGGGTTGTATGCACTAGGAGAAGCAAACTTTAGTGATCATGGTGCCAATAGATTAGGTGCCAGTGCTTTGATGCAAGGTTTGGCTGATGGATATTTTGTTATCCCATATACTATCGGCAATTACCTCTCTGATGAAATTCGCACAAATGCCATCTCTACAGACCATGAAGCATTTGTAGCAGCCGAAAAATCAGTACAGGATCGTATTGAGAAGTTAATGCAAATCAAAGGAACCCAATCAGTAGAAAGTTTTCATAAAAAATTGGGTAAAATAATGTGGGATAAATGTGGTATGAGCAGAAATGCAGAAGATTTGAAAACTGCTATTAGCGAAATACAAAATTTAAAAAAAGAATTCTGGTCTGATGTAAGAATACCTGGTGAAATCAATGAAATGAATCTCGAATTAGATAAGGCTGGTCGTGTAGCAGATTTTATTGAACTGGGAGAACTGATGTGCATTGATGCATTACAACGTGAAGAAAGCTGTGGTGGCCATTTCAGAGAAGAACATCAAACACCAGATGGTGAGGCAGAGCGTCACGATGAATCGTACATGTATGTTGCAAACTGGGAGTTGAAAGGTGAAAGTACCTGGCAACTGCACAAAGAGCCATTACTTTATGATGAAGTAAAACCAAGTCAAAGAAGTTATAAATAATAATTAGCAAATTCTATATACAATATGGAACAAGATACAATGAATCTCAAGCTTAAGGTATGGCGGCAGAAAAATGCAACCGCAAAAGGTGGTTTTGAAAATTATTCAGTGAGTAATATTTCTTCAGAAATGTCATTTTTGGAGATGTTTGATGTACTCAATGAAAAACTTATTGCCGAAGGTAAAGAGCCAATTGCTTTTGATCATGATTGTCGGGAAGGTATATGTGGCATGTGTTCTATGTATATCAATGGTAAACCACATGGACCTTGGCAAGCCACAACTACCTGCCAGCTACACATGCGTGCTTTTAAAGATGGCGATACCATCGTAGTAGAACCTTGGCGTGCAAATGCATTTCCGGTTATTAAAGATTTGGCTGTAGATAGAGGTGCTTTTGATAGAATCATTCAAGCAGGTGGATTTGTATCTGTAAACACGGGCAATGCCGTAGATGGAAATGCACTTCCAATAGACAAGGATAAAGCCGATGCAGCATTTTATGCCGCTGCCTGTATAGGATGCGGAGCTTGTGTGGCAGCTTGTAAAAATAGCAGCGCCATGCTATTTCTCAGCGCTAAAGTATCACACTTGTCTCTACTGCCTCAGGGTGCACCAGAAAGAAGAAGTAGAGTGGTAAATATGGTGGCACAAATGGATAAAGAAGGATTTGGAAGTTGTACAAATACCGGTGCATGTGAAGCTACGTGTCCAAAGGAAATATCCATTAGCAACATAGCAAGACTCAATCAAGAATATTTGGCTGCTAGTCTAGTAAGTGAATAATTAAAATACGGTATTAATACATTATTAATTGATATTTAAACTCAAAGAAGCCTTGGATTCTCCAAGGCTTTTTTAATATACCAATCAGCTCAAATTTTTCAATAAATATGCATTTCACAAACAACTTGCATCTTTAACATTAGCAAAAAATATATTTGATTTACTCAATTATTTATGCCATTACATTTGTGCTCAAGTTTGTGATATATGAAAAAAAGTCAAATTTTTCTGATAGTATTATTATTACTTTCTCTTCAAAAGGGATTTGCACAACAAATTTATTATAGCGAACCAGATAGGGATGATATTAGATCCATAAGTTTTGAAGTGGCCGGGAAAACAGGAAATAATTATTTAATTTACAAGTCTGTACGAAACAATAAAAATATGTATGTATACGACAGTGAAATGAAAATGATAGCAAAAGAAGAAATGCCCTATCTGCCGGATCGTATCATCAACTCAGATATTGTAAATTATAAAGACAATAGCTATTTCATATACCAATATCAAAAGAAAAATATAGTTTATTGTATGGCAGCTAATTTAGACCCTCTGGGAAAAATTATAGGAGAGCCAACACAATTAGATACAACTGAAATTGGCTTTTTTGCCAATAATAAAATTTATAATGTTATTTCAAGTGAAGACAAACAGCGTATTGCTATCTATAAAATTAATTCTAGAAATCAAACCAACTTACAGCTTACAACAAATGTGTTTGATGCATCGCTACAACCCATTTCACATAAAACATGGCATATACCCATGTTACAATACAATGATTTTTTAGCCAGATTTGATTTGGATAATAAAGGGCAGATGGTGATACTTAAAGCCAATGGCAATCTTCAAAACGAAAGTATCAAGCAGCTTTCCCTGATAACTGCAGACCCCATGCAAGATTCTCTTTTTATTACTGACATAGACATCAATGATGTGTTTCTTGATGACATACATGTAAAAGTGGATAACTTCAATAACAACTATGTAATAACGTCATTTTTCAGTCCACAAAAAAGAGGTTATATCGATGGAATATTTTGTGCTGTTTGGAGCAGAAATGAAAATAAAATGATGAATGTAACCATCACACCATTTGATCCTGATTTGCGTGAAAATGCAAGAAGTGAGGGGAGCATAAAAACAGCATTCAACGATTATTTTATACAGGATATTTTAATGAGAAAAAATGGTGGATATGCCATCATTGCAGAATCTGTGTATTCAAACAATAGAAATTCATCTCCCTATAACCGATGGGATAATATGAATGGTAATTCTTCTTGGACATCCAGTGATGTTTTTTTAATAAATAATGGATACAGAGGTTATTACCCTTGGTGGGGCACAAACCCGGCTCTTATGCAGAGTAATCGCTATTTTGCAGATAATATTGCAGTTTTATCCTTTGATTCATTAGCAAATATGACATGGGGTAATATCGTACACAAAAGCCAGTATGATGATGGCACAGACAATACCATAGGTTTTGGTCTATACAAAACGAATTCCAATATTCAATTTTTATACAATGAATTTGAAAGACGCAATCAGCTCCTAAGTCTTCAATCAGTAGATACAAAAGGCGAAGTAGAGAAAATGCCAACGCTAAGAAATTTGGATCAAGGATATGTATTTATGCCACGCTATGCAAAGCAAACGGGTGCCAAGGAATTAATCATTCCTTGTATTTATAGAAATTTCATTTGTTTTGCAAGGGTCGTATTCTAAATATTAATTAGTGGTATCATTTTATAGGGAAAAATCTATATTCTCATTTCTTTTATTATTCTTGGCAATTGGTGTATTATTTGCACCGGTCATTTATGATGCGCCTCAAGTACTTGTTAATCCTACAGATGGATTTATATGGTACATATTGAATGGTCTTTCTGATATGCCCACAGGTTTTGCAACTTTTTGTTTTTTGGTGATAAAACTCTTGACCGCACTATTCATCAATTATATTGCTGCTGATTTTAAATTATACGCCAAAACCGGATTCATTCCTGCACTCTCTTTTCTACTATTAAGTGCAATTTTGCCCGGATGGATGCACCTTACACCAGCGTTTTTTGCATGTATTTTATTAGCATTGATATATTACTTTTCAGTAAGATTATATAATGCAACAAAACCACAAGCCGCTATCTATAATCTAGGATTAATAACTGGCAGTAGCATTTTGCTTTATAATCCCATGCTACCTGCCATACTGATATCATTTTATGCTCTTGCAGTAACCCGTCCATTTAAACTTTCTGAATGGTTTTTACTGCTGATGGGTATTTTAACCCCAATATATTTTTTATTAGGTTATTTATTTTTATCAGACCAATTAGAATTAGTACAAAACTGGCATACCATTTTTACCATAGCCCCGGTGCTAGATAAGGAAATGCAAACAACTCTAATTGGTCTATCTGTTGCTGGCGTTTTTATAGCTTATGGCTTTATTCTGGCAGAGCAAACGAGTGCTCAATACAGCATTCTTTCCCGGAAAGCAAAAACCATCCTAAATATTTGTTTCCTTGCTTGCACCCCCATCGTTTTTTTTATAAAGAGTAGTTATCCTCATGCAATCATTTTACTCACAGTTCCAGGTGCATTCCTGCTTTCTTTCTGTTTTTTACAAATAAAAAACAGGTATGTCTCTGCGTTAATATTTTGGATATTCGTTGGTTTAACAATCTATATTCATTGGGGCTTTGGAAAATATTAAAGAGGCAGTTACCTTCGTGCCTCAAATTCGAAAGATGAAGTTTGGAGTAGTTGTTTTCCCAGGTAGTAACTGTGATCGTGATATGCAGGATGCATTGCAAATGGATCTGCAAAAAGAAGTTACCATGCTATGGCATAAAGACACCGCATTACCTGGCTTCACCACAAATGACTGTATTGTATTGCCCGGTGGCTTTTCTTATGGAGATTATTTAAGATGTGGTGCTATCGCAAGATTTAGCCCCATGATGCAATCTGTCATTGAATTTGCAAACGCCGGAGGCAAAGTGCTGGGCGTATGTAATGGATTCCAGATTCTTTGCGAAAGTGGTTTACTGCCAGGTGTGTTATTACCAAACAGCCACCAGCAATTCTCCTGTAAAAATGTTTTTCTACTAAATAAAAATAGTCAATCTATTTACAAAATACCAATAGCACATGGAGATGGCAGGTATTTTGCAAGTGAAGAAGTATTGTCAACATTAGATCAAAATAATCAAATACTTTTCCATTACTGCAATCAATTTGGTGAAGTAGATGCAGCATCAAATCCAAATGGTGCTACAAACAATATTGCTGGTATTTGTAATGAGCAGCGAAATGTTTTTGGCATGATGCCCCATCCGGAGCGGGCCACAAACAGTTTGCTCGGTAATGTTGATGGATTAAAAGTATTCGAATTACTTGGACTAAATTAGAGTGGCACCATTTAAAATTTTAAAATAAACAATGCACAGATGAAACAGATTCTTACAATTTTTGCCGTTTTTTTTGGCTTATCCTGCACACAAGCCCAGGTTGAAAACCCAGTAAAATGGACTTTTTCTACCGTGAAAAAAGCAGATAAAAAATATCAACTTGTGGCCACTGCCACTATTGAAGGAGCATGGCATCTCTATTCCCAAAACACTCCGGATGGTGGTCCTGTGCCAACAACATTTAGCTTTAATAAAAATCCATTAGCAACTTTGGTTGGAAAACCAATTGAAGCAGGAAAATTAATTACAAAACACGAAAAGGCTTTTGGGGTTGATGTAAAGTATTTTAATAACAAAGTTGTGTTCACACAAGAAATTACTTTAAAATCAAGTGTAAAAACAAATGTGAGTGGCGAGATTGAGTTTATGGTGTGTAATGATGAGCGCTGCCTACCACCAAAAACCGTTAGCTTCGATTTTAAAATCCAATAAACAGAAACCCTATATCATGTTTAATAAAATTTTCAAGCTACTCTTTAGTAGCTTTTTCTTATTTTCTGTAGTTATTGCAAACAGCCAAACTAATGAACCAGAAGTTCAACTTAGTACTACTGCCACAAAATCTGGTGATAGTATTTTTGTCCATATAAAAATTTCATTAAAGCCAAACTTGCGGTTATTTTCATTTAATAAAATGAATGAAGAAGATGCTTTTGTTTCAGAAATCATTTTCGATACTAGTACTGTTGTTGATCAATCAAATCGTTACAATGAATCTCAAAATCTGCAAACTATAGCAGATTCAGCCCTAGGTGATTTGCATTTTTTTAATGATAGTGCTATTATCACTATTTCCTTTCCGGCAGAAAAAATGAAGGGAGATATGATTCAAGGAAGTTTAAATTGGTTGGGTATGCTTGGTGATGAATTTCCCAGTGGTACCATTCCCTTTCAAACCTCTTTAACTACAAATGTATCTACAGTAGAAAAAAGTGAAACCGGCCTGAATGGCATTGGACGCGAAACTTCACTTTGGAGTATTTTTCTACAAGCATTCATTATCGGTTTAGGTGCATTACTTACACCTTGTGTATATGCTATGCTGCCTGTAACGGTGAGCTTTTTTCTTAAACGAAGTAAAACAAGAAAAGAAAGCGTACGCAATGCAATTTATTATTCTTCCAGTATCATCGGCATTTTTACATTAATAGGTTTTTTGATTACTGTCTTCTTTGGTCAGGGTGCGTTAAATGCATTTTCGAGTAGTGCGGGTTTTAACATTTTCGTATTCCTTATGTTCATGATTTTTGGTGTAAGTTTTTTAGGTGCTTTTGAAATAACACTACCTTCTACTTGGAGTACAAAAATGGATTCCAAGGCTGGCCTTAGTAGCTTTGCAGGTATCTTCTTTATGGCTGCCACATTGGTGATAGTATCATTTTCTTGTACATTGCCTTTTATAGGCGCCCTTACAGTGCTGATCTCCAAAGGAGAAACCATTACACCGCTGATTGGATTTTTTGGTTTTTCTTTAGCGTTGGCCTTACCGTTTACTGTAATGGCATTATTTCCCGGGCTTTTAAATAAATTGGCAAAATCCGGTGGATGGCTAAATACACTTAAAGTTACCTTTGGATTTATTGAAATTGCACTTGCCTTTAAGTTTTTCAGCAGTGCTGACTTAGCATACCATTGGGGCATATTAAATAGAGATGTTTACTTAAGCATTTGGATTGGAGTATTTGGTGCACTATCACTCTATCTTTTTGGAAAAATTCGCTTTCATCATGATGATGAATTATCAAAAAACGATTATGGAGTACCCTATTTGGGAGTACCAAGATTCTTTGCAGCGCTTTCTTCACTTGCATTTACAATATATCTGATTCCGGGTTTGTGGGGAGCACCTTTAAATGCACTGAGTGCATGGCTTCCGGAAATGAAAACACAGGAATTTAATCTGTACAAATTACAATCCGGCACTTCATCTACAACAACTGTGGCTAATAATGGTGGCATTTCACCTGTAAAATATACTGATATACTAGAAAGTGAATTACCTGGAGTTACCGCATTTTTTGATTACGATGAGGGCATGGCTGCAGCAAAGCAACTTCAAAAACCAGTTATGATAGATTTTACGGGTCATGCCTGTGCAAACTGTAGAAAAATGGAAAGAGAAGTATTGAGCAATAGTAGTGTAACACAAAAGTTACAAAATGATTTCATTGTTATTTCACTATACGTTGATGATAAAACAAAACTGCCTGAAAATGAGTGGACAAAATCTGCTGTAGATCATACCCAAATTGATCAAATGGGTGAGAAAAATTTAGATTTTGAAATCAATCTCACTCAATCAAATGCTCAACCTTTGTATATATTTTTATCCCCGGAGGGAAAACTTATAAAAAATGCAGGTGGGTATAACCCTGATGTAAACCGTTTTATTAAAATATTAGATGAAGTAAAAAAATAATGAGCCTTACAATAAGAAAAATTGAAAGAAAAGATTGTACGAGAATTTTGGAACTGGTAAAGGAGTTGGCACTATATGAAAAAGCACCTGAACAGGTTACAGTAACTCAACACCATTTTGAAGAAAGCGGGTTTGGGGAAAATCCGGTATGGTGGGGTTTTGTGGTAACTGATGCTACTTTATTTGGAGAAAATATTATAGGCTTTGCAATATACTATATCAGGTTTAGCACGTGGAAAGGACAGCGGATGTATTTAGAAGATATCGTAATAACCGAATCAGCAAGAGGAAAAGGAGCTGGTAAATTATTGATGGACGCATTGATGCTAGAAGCAAAAGAAAAACAATTTTCTGGTATGGTTTGGCAGGTGCTCAATTGGAACGAACCTGCAATCAATTTTTATAAGAAATATTATAACGCTCACTTAGATGATGAATGGATAAATTGTTCCATTGAGTTGTAGTACTAGTACTTAGATTTCAATAAATATGCAAATTTAATAGAGGATTTAAAAATGCTTCTACTAGATTTGCAATTTTTTCATCTTTATTATCACAATTATTGCAATATGTATATAAATTCAATATCATCGTATTTACCAGAATTTATAATGGACAATAAATACTTTGAAGAGACAGCCGGTGTAGACAGTGAATGGATTCTAAATCGTACTGGTATTCATGAAAGAAGGAAATGCGGTCCAGAAGAAAACACAAATACAATGGCATGGGAATCAACAAAAAAATTAATAGAGCAACTCCCAGACGATCATCAGTTTGATATGATAATAGGTGCTACTTATACTCCATATGATACAGTTGTAACCTTGGCTCATTATGTACAAAATCAATTAGGAGTACCAAATATTCCGGTTGTAAGTATTTCAACAGCTTGTAGTAGTGTACTGAATGCATTCGAAATTGCTATGGGTTATTTCGCAATGGATAGGGCCGAAAAAGTACTAATAGTAGCAAGTGAACAAAACTCTGCTTACTATGTAGAGAAAGATAAATTAGGTGGGCTTCTTTGGGGAGATGGTTCCGTAGCGTTTGCTGTATCCAAAACAAAGCTCTATGAAAAAGATCTTGAAGTAAGTTATCTTAAAACAGGAGGGATTGCACATCTTCCTCAAGCTGTTAGTGCTGTGAACTTAAATCCAGCAATTCGGGAACTAAAAATGAGTGCTGGAAAAGATATTTTTATGCAAGCATGTATTTATATGTGCTCTGCAAGTTTGGAGGCATTGCGTTTTTGTGGCCTTACAATTTCGGATGTTGATTATTTCATACCCCATCAAGCTAACTTAAGAATAAGTCATCATGTACAGCAAGAATTAAAACTTCCAAAGGAAAAATTAGTATCCAATATTGAATATTATGGTAATACAGGCTGCTGTGGGTTTGGAATAGGTTTGGCAGAAAAATATCCTGATCTAAAAAAAGGTGAGAACATTTTGGCTGCTGTATTTGGAGGTGGTTATTCTTATGGTGCTATGATGATAAAAGCGTAGCTGCTATTTAATTCTAACCACTTTCAATGGCTAATTCCTTTTGAGTCATTACTATTTGCTCTAATCTGACAATTTCTCTTTGCTCAGAGACTACATTACGTATAAAACTATTGAGGACTTAGATTTGAGTTGACAACAATCCAGTTGTTGGAAGTTTTATATCAGAAAAAACAGCCTTCTAAATACAGAACTTAAGTTATACAGAATAAATAACGGTTTTCACCGAATTTAAAAATCTTTACAGAAATAGGTATATAGTTTTGCAGCATGACTGAACTAAATTATACACCAGCCTTAGAAACTATAGGCTTGAGTTATAAATATCCCGGTGGTGATGAAATACTAAAAAACATCCATCTAAATGTGCCCGAAGGCTCTATTTATGGGTTTCTTGGCCCAAATGGTGCTGGAAAAACCACAACACTGAAATTAGTGCTTGGGCTCTTAAAAGGACATACTGGAGAAATCAGAATTTTTGGTGAGCCAATGCCTAAATCTAGGATCCAAATTTTACAACAAACAGGTGCTCTTATAGAAACGCCATCACTCTATGGTCACCTTACGGCAATGGAAAATTTGCAGGCTGTGCAGCTCATATATAGCTGCAACAAAAGCAGGATGAAATATGTGCTTGAACTAACAGGAATAGCTTATACTGGCAATAAAAAAGTAAGCAAGTTTTCTCTTGGCATGAAACAACGACTTTCCATAGCCATGACACTATTACATTCTCCAAAGCTGCTCATATTGGATGAGCCTGTAAATGGCTTAGACCCAAATGGAATATTAGAAATAAGAGAGCTATTACAAAAGCTAAATAAAGCAGAAGGTATGACGATAATTATCTCCAGTCATTTGCTATCAGAAATTGAAAAGTTAGTATCTGATATTGCTATTATTCACAAAGGTAGATTACAATTTCAGGGCGCACTCCATGAACTGATGCAGAAGAAACAGGAAACATCTGCCATCATGATTAGAACAGGAAATAATGAAGCTGCCACTAGTCATTTGATAGCACAACAATACGCAGCAAAGCAGATCAAGAATCATATCACACTCCCTGGGCTTCCAGATAAAGATCTAGCTAAGATTATACATTTTTTGGTATCAAATAATATTGAAATATTTGAGGTTGTACAACAGCAAAATGACCTCGAAAATATCTTTATGAATATGCTACAGGAGGAATCAATATCAACCCAAAAATAAAATAAATATCATGAATACCTTTATCCATAATTTTCAGAGCGAATGGCTTCGTAAAAAGAGAAGTTTAGCCTCATGGCTAGTGATTACAGGAGGTGTATTTATGCCCCTCATTTCTACCATTGCAGTCCTTGTATATCCAGATAAAACAATTGGCAACTATGACCCCAAAATGTTTTGGGAAACTTTATATAATAATAATATTCAGTTAATGGCTTTTTTCCTAATGCCAATGGGGGTTATACTAACTACCAGTCTGATTACACAATTAGAACATAAAAATAATACATGGAAACTATTACATGCTTTACCTATTTCCTATATGAATGTTTTTTTCACAAAGCTCATATTAGTGCTCATTATGCTGCTACAGTTTTTTATTATTCTTAATCTTTGTATATGGCTTTCCGGCACTATACCTTGTTTAATCGTTCCATCCCTAAAATATCCGGCTGGCCCATTTCCTTGGAATTACTATTTGAATAATAGTCTTGAATATTTTGTAGGATTGTTACCTATGGTTGCATTGCAATATGTATTGGGTATGATGTTTAAAAATTTCCTGATACCATTCGGCTTTGGCATGTCAATGTTTGTATCCGGCTTATTTGCTTTGAAGTGGGAATATGCATATACCCTACCTTATAATTTTACACCCTTACATAATTTGCAGCATACAGGTGCAGATATTAAAACTCCTCTCCCACTGGCAAGTATTGCGCTGATATGGTTTGTCAGTATAACTATTGTTGGCTTTCTACTATACCTCAATAAAAAAGATAAATCTTAAATGAGGCAATCCTTTAAAATAGCCATTCATGTAAGCTACTGGCTGCTATACTTGCTACTGTATATTCTGATGATGCTACCTTTATGGCTGTTTACATTTGAACATTCAAAAACTGAATATTTTGAAAACTTTCTTTCATTCTTATTTGTGTCACCTTTCAGCATAGTAGTTTTTTTACCTGCTATACTCAGCTTTTACATCTGCTATGTTTTTCTTTTTGAAAAGTATTTTATCAAAAAAGAATATGGTAAATTAATTGTCACCTTACTTATTTGCTGTATTTGCTCTTCTGCTTTGGGTAATGCATTGCTGTATTTACAATCAAATCTTAAGATATCTATGAACACAAATACAGAAGGTATTATAGCCACAAATGTTATCATGTGCACGATTGCTTCAGTCCATGGTATCCTTGCGTTTATCATTAGGGGATTTTTTCAATATTATACAGAAAGTGAGCTCCGTGAAGCATTAAAACAAAAACAATATGAAACAGAGCTTGCACTAATCAGGTACCAGCTAGACCCACATTTTCTTTTTAATACGCTAAATAATATTGATGTACTTATTTCAAAAGACAACTTATTGGCATCTACCTATCTTAATAAACTTTCTTCACTACTTAGATTTATGTTGTATGAAACCAAAATAGATTTTATTCCGATGCATAACGAAATTGGCTGCATTACAGCTTACATTGAATTACAAAAACTACGCTATGCCAATAAAGACTTTATACACTATGAAATTGACTGCCCTATTGATACTTATACAACTGCTGTAGTGCCACCAATGTTACTCATTCCCTTTATAGAAAATGCATTTAAACACACGGGCATATTAAAAAATGACAATTGTATTCAAATAAAAGTGGCTATCAGCGGTGAGCATCTATATTTTGAGTGTATCAATCAGATAGCGCCACAGCAAGAAGCACCTTCTCATACAGGGATTGGACTTGAGCTTTCAAAAAAAAGATTAGAGTTATTGTATAATAATACTCATACAATCCAGATAGCACAACATAACAACTACTATCAAGTAAATTTATCTTTACCACTTTATGGTAATCACCTGCATCATCATTGAGGACGAACCTTTGGCACAGGAGCGTATGGAACAGTATGTAGCAGCATGCCATCAACTGCAATTACTGGGAATATTTGACAATGTGTTAGAAGCTAGCAATTTTTTATTAATACATGAAGTGCAGCTTGCTTTTACAGACATTCATCTTGGTTGTGATTCCGGTCTTAACCTTATTGAATCTTTACAAATTTCTACCCGCTATATACTCACTACTGCATTTGCAGATTATGCTATAAAAAGTTACGATTTACAGGTAGCAGACTACCTTTTGAAACCATACACCTATGAAAGATTTTTGCAGGCAGTGCAAAAAGTCGAAAAGCAAATAAAAGATAGCCATCCAACTACAGATTTCATTTTTGTAAAATCAGGTGTTAGGACGGAAAGAATAATACTCAAGGACATTCTTTATATAGAGGGAAATGGTGATTACAGAAATATTGTATTAGCAAATAAAACAATACTAAGCATAATTACCTTCACAGAATGGGAAAACCAGCTTCCCTCCTATCTATTTACAAGAGTACACAAATCCTTTATCATAAATATGCAGCAAATTTCGTTTGTCAAAAAGGATGTTGTTGATATAGGGAATAAAAAAATTCCTGTATCTGAAACTTATAGAAAAAAATTTAATCAACTACTTATCACTTTGCCATACAACAAATAACAAAATAAATTTTACTATTTTGTACTTTTTGTTTTGTTTTAATCGCAGATGATGCAGTTGACCTTGTTGTGAAACGTTGAAAGGCAATATCTATGAGTGCTTGATTTTATTTTTTATAGAAGTAATATTAAACTATTTATAAGTTAACAATTGTAATCAAATGAACAGGCATGCAGCATGTTAACTTTGTAATAGAATTCAACTGCATATTCTTGGTCAATGCTAATAATGTATAACATCATCATTTTTGTGTGATCAAGAAAAAAATATGCTTTTAGAATTTTCAAAATCTGTAAGTAGAACAATTAATTCGCATTTCGAAAAACCACAACAGCTGCATTACCTACATTTGAACGCTAAAAAAAATTAAACTGAGTTCATTTCCGCTAAATATAGCTCTGGCTGGCAATCCCAATAGTGGCAAAACTTCCCTATTTAATATACTTTCTGGCCTTAATCAGAAAGTTGGCAACTATCCAGGAGTAACTGTAGATAAAAAAACAGGCAGTATTTTCTTTGAAAATAAAATGCAGGCCACTTTGATAGATCTGCCCGGATCTTATAGTATTTATCCCCGAAGATCAGATGAATGGGTGGCTTATAATGTTTTAATGGGAAGAGATGCTGGCCTAATACCCGACATTGTGGTTATGGTTATTGATGCCAGTAACCTCAAAAGAAATTTATTATATTGTTCTCAAATCATTGATTTAAAATATCCTGTTGTAGTGGCACTAACTATGATGGATATGGCACAAAAAAATGGCATATCCATCAATATTGAAGGTTTGTCCGTTGAGCTAGGTGTGCCAATTATTCCGGTTAACCCCAGAAAGGAAAAAGGAATAAAAGAGCTTAAGAAAGTATTATCTCAGCTTGCCGAACAAAAAAATATTGCTCCTCGTAGAAGTTTTATAGATATTCAGCATTTGGCTCCAGATGCCATAGAAAGCGAACGCAAATCAAACCCAGAATTGAATGATTATGCTGCCATACATGCCATAATGTATATGCAGAATAAAAAGAATGAAAATAACTTTGAATACCCTCATGAAGGTGTTAATAGTAAGACAGTCAATATCATAAAAGTGCAGGGTGAAGAGGTAATACTTCGGTATAAAAGAATCAGACAAATTTTGCAAAATCAGGTGCGTATGCCAGATCCCATGCAACAGCGCTTACTAACTGATCGTTTGGATGACGTTCTCTTACATAGGCTGTGGGGATATATTATTTTATTGGCCGTCCTATTCCTCTTATTTCAATCTGTGTTTTGGATAGCACAGTATCCAATGGATTTTATTGACAATATTTTTTTACAGATCAATACATTATCAAATAATTTTTTGCCTGATACCTGGTGGAGTAGTTTACTCATAAATGGTTTATTGGCCGGCCTCAACGGAATTATAGTTTTTGTGCCACAAATTATGATTTTGTTTGCACTCATTACCCTTTTGGAAGATAGTGGATACATGGCTCGTATTAGTTTTTTAAGTGATAAACTGATGCGCAAATCTGGGCTTAATGGCAAAAGTGTGATGCCCATGATAAGTGGTTTTGCATGTGCTGTGCCTGCAATAATGAGTGCTCGGAATATTGAAAACAAGAAAGAAAGGCTACTCACTATTCTTATAACCCCTTTTATGAGTTGTAGTGCCCGGCTACCCGTATTTACAATCCTTATTGCGTTAGTAATACCAAATACTTTTTACTTTGGATTTATCAGTTTGCAGGGTCTTGTTATGATGTCATTATACATAGGTGGCGTTGCTATAGCATTAGCAGTAAGTTATATTCTGCATAAAATAATTAGATCTACGGAAAGGAGTTTTTTCATTTTGGAGTTACCCTTATATCGTAACCCAAGATGGAAAAATGTATTTACAACAATGATTGAAAAGGCCCGAATTTTTGTAACCGATGCAGGCAAGGTTATCTTAATAATAAGTTTACTCCTATGGTTTTTAAGTAGCTATGGTCCGGGAGAAAGGATGAATGCATTACATAAACAACATGACATAGAAAAATCAAAAGCTATATCTGAGATTGAAGTTTCAAGTATTGATAAAAAATTTGCAACAGCTTATTTAGAAAATAGCTATGCAGGGTTAATAGGAAAAGCTATAGAACCAATGATTGCACCCATCGGATATGACTGGAAAATTGGCATTGCATTGGTTACATCATTTTATGCCAGAGAAGTATTTGTAGGAACAATGGCCACACTTTATAGTGTAGAAGAGGAAGAAACAGCTACACTTCGTAAAAAAATGAATGATGCAAAAAGAGCCGATGGTAGCAAAGTATATACACTAGCTACGGGGGTGTCACTTATGATTTTTTATTTGTTGGCTATGCAATGTATGAGCACGCTGGCTGTAGTGAAAAGAGAAACAAAAACTTGGAAATGGCCCCTTATACAATTAGCATTCATGACCGCATTGGCTTATCTCATGAGCTGGATTGCTTTTATTATTTTAAAATAAATGAGCAATAGGATTGTTTAGTCATTACTATTCCAAATCATCCGGCATAATGTAGTAAGCGGTATCGTTTTTTATTTCTGTCATTATAAAACTGCTTTGCACTTGGTGAATATTTGGTAAACCGGCCAATTTATTCATCACAAAATCTTGGTAACTGTTCATATCCTTTACTACTATTTTCAGAAGATAATCATAAACCCCTGTCATATTATAACATTCCATCACTTCTGGAAATTGTTTTATCTGGCTTTCAAAAACCTGCAGCATATCCTGTGCATGTTCCTTTAGTTGCACATTTGTAATTGCGAGTAATGTGCGCCCTATTTTATTACGGTCCAATAGTGTTTTATATCCCCTTATAAATCCTTCCCGCTCTAGCCTTTTTATACGCTCATACACCGGAGTTACTGATTTATGAATGGAATGAGCAATTTCTTTATTTGTAAGCTTAGCATTCTGCTGCAATAATGCTAAAATTTGTACATCGGTTTTATCTAAATTCGTCCTCATAATTTACAAAATCTTTTTAAGATAAAGTGATAGAGAAAAATATTCTATAAAATTTTCATTTAAACCGTATTTGTAGTAAGAATATCTAAAATTTACTGCAATCATAGATTTATTTTCTAAATATTCAAAAACATTCAGAAAACATAACCGTATTTGCATCTTTGCAGAACTAAATGCATCAAATATGAAGCCTTCTTCATTATCACCAGAAAGTTTAATGATGAGTTATGGCTACAAGCCAGAACTCAGCGAAGGGGCAATTAAATGTCCTATTTTTCAAACTTCAACATTTGTTTTCAAAACTGCAGAAGACGGTAAGGCCTTCTTCGAAGTGGCCTATGGCATTCGTGAAAAAAAGATGGATGAAGAAATGGGACTCATTTATAGCAGAATTAACAACCCTGATTTAGAAATTCTGGAGGATAGGCTTACCCTTTGGGATAAAGCAGAAGCATGTGCCGTATTTGAAAGTGGAATGAGTGCAATATCAACGGTATTGTTTGAATTCTTAAAACCCGGTGATGTCTTGCTATACAGCAGTCCAATCTATGGTGGCACACATCATTTTATTCATCATATCCTTACCCGATTTGGCATAAATGCTATTCCATTTAAAATAGGGCAATCCAAAGAGGATATTATACAGGTACTGATACAAGAGGGCGTTACAGAAAAACTGAGCCTTGTTTATGTAGAAACACCTGCAAACCCAACAAATGATTTAGTCGATATAGAAATGTGTTCAGAAATTGCCGCCACTTTCTCAAAAAATGGGAAAAAAATACCGGTAGTTGTTGATAACACTTATATGGGACCTGTGTGGCAGCATCCTCTTCAGTGTGGAGCAGACATGGTAGTATATAGTGCTACAAAATATATTGGTGGACATAGTGATGTAATAGCAGGTGCTGTTTTGGGCAATTCTGAGGCCATAAAAAGAGTAAAAACACTGCGTACTTTTTTGGGGAATATGTGTAGCCCTCATACTGGTTGGCTTTTACTCCGTAGCTTGGAAACGCTGAAAGTACGAATGGATCAAATGACAAAAAATGCTGATGTAGTGGCACAGTGGCTTTCATCTCACCCATTGGTAGATCGAATATATTATCCAGGGTTATTGAAAACTACAGATCCACAATATATTATTTATAAAAAACAGTGTTTAGCAAATGGTGCAATGCTGAGTTTTGACATAGAGGGCGGAGAAGCGGAAGCATTTATTTTTTTAAACCACCTTAAACTTATTAAGCTTGCAGTTAGTCTTGGTGGTACAGAAAGCCTGGCAGAACATCCTTATAGCATGACACATGTGGACATTCCGCAGGAAGAAAAAAATTACTTGAATATTACTGAAAAGATGATTAGGCTGAGCATTGGCTTAGAAAATCATAAAGATATAATCTGGGATATAGACCAGGCATTGGATGCGGTAAAACTATTTTCTAAACACCATACCGCTACAATGAAATAGTGTTTGATTTTTTTTGTTTTTTCATGGTGCATACAACCCTCGTTTCTACGGGGGTTTTTTTATATTACATTAATTCTATACAGGAAATAATACTGAAATTAGGTATTCAATTTTCTCTACAATTATAAGCATCAAAGTTCGATTTAGAGTATGTTAGAATTATTACAGCCTTCCCAATCTGTCTTTTTGCATCTTGGAAAAAATAGTTCATTTTGTAAATACAATCTGCTTTGAAAAAAGGAGTGCTAATTCATAAATTCCTGATTACACAAACTAACACTAAATAGTTTTTACCCCTACTTTTGCCATCCAAAAAATACATAATATGCAGTTTCAACTCAGCGAAGAGCATTTGATGATCCAAAAAGCAGCCCGTGATTTTGTAAGACAGGAATGTTTGCCCGGAGTAATTGAAAGAGATGAAAAAATGCAATTTCCTAGAGAGCAATTGATGAAATTGGCTGATCTTGGATTCTTAGGTATGATGGTAGATCCTAAGTATGGTGGTGGTGGCATGGATACCATCAGTTATGTACTTGCAATGGAAGAAATTTCAAAAATTGATGCCAGTGTAAGTGTATGCATGAGTGTAAATAATAGCTTGGTATGTTGGGGTCTTGAAGCCTACGGCACGGAGGAGCAAAAACAACAATATTTAGTGCCTTTGGCAATGGGAAAAAAAGATGGCGAACTACATACGGGAGCATTTCTACTGAGCGAACCCGAAGCAGGAAGCGATGCTACAAGCCAACGTACTACTGCCGAAGATATGGGCGATTATTATTTATTGAATGGTACAAAAAACTGGATTACTAATGGTGGCACCGCAAGCACCTATTTGGTAATAGCACAAACAGATGTTTCAAAAGGACATAAAGGAATAAATGCATTGATTGTTGAAAAGAGCTGGCCGGGTGTTACTGTGGCAGCTAAAGAAAATAAATTAGGGATAAGAGCCAGTGATACACATACTATACTATTTAACGATGTAAAAGTGCCAAAAACAAATCGTATAGGTGCAGATGGTTTTGGTTTTACTTTCGCCATGAAGGTATTGGCCGGAGGCCGTATAGGTATTGCAGCGCAAGCATTAGGTATAGCTAGTGGTGCTTATGAACTAGCACTTGACTATAGCAAACAGAGAAAAGCTTTTGGCAAAGAAATCATGCATCACCAAGCTATTCAGTTCAAGTTAGCAGACATGGCAACTAAAATTGAAGCCAGCCGTTTGTTGTGTATGAAAGCTGCGTGGGACAAAGATCAACACAATGATTATGTACTAAGCAGCAGTATGGCAAAAGTATTTAGCAGCGAAACTGCCATGTGGGTTACGGTAGAAGCTGTGCAAGTGCATGGTGGCTATGGATATGTAAAAGAATATCATGTAGAACGCTTAATGCGTGATGCCAAGATTACCCAAATCTATGAAGGTACTAGTGAGGTACAGCGCATTGTAATTGGCAGAAGCATCTTGAAATAATAAAGTTTTTTTTCTAGTATCCCCAATAAATCCTGTTGGAATATTTACTTCATACTTGAAGATAGCTATACTAAAGGATAAAATATTACTATAAAATTATTATAATATACTCATGTTGTTTACAGCATCAGTAGGTGGTGTTTTTGTTGCATTGAACATATATTTTTCCGCTGAAATTTATTATACAATGAAACACAAAATCTGGGTTTAATCTTGCGAACGCAATTTCAAATTAAAAGTACCAAATCTTCCCTTACTACTAAATATTCATCTAAATGGATAATTAAACTACAGATAATATTCTACAACTATTTGATAATAATTGACAAACGAAGCTGTATCCATAATCAGACTTTTGCAGGAAGCACAGCACATTTTTTGCATAAGCCGCACATGAGATTTTTTAAATGTTTATGCACCATGAATTTTTGTAAATACAAGCAGAATATTTTTGATGTATTAAAAAACAGATATATTTTCTGCCTTTTTACTCCTTATTATCAGAACCCTGTTTATGTCAAAAAAGATTATCTGCTTGTGGAGCAGCCCTAGAAATATTTCTACAGCCTTAATGTACTCATTTAGGCAAAGACAAGATACACAAGTAATCGATGAACCACTTTATGCGCATTATTTAAAAAAAACTGGACTACAGCATCCAGGCTACGCAGACATTTTAGCAAGTCAGGAAAATGATGGCAACAAAGTTTTTGCTTCTTTTTTTACTGATCAATTTCAAGTTCCTGTATTATTCTGTAAGCAAATGACACATCATCTAGATGGAATCGATATGTCCTTATTACTACAATCAGAAAACATTTTATTTATAAGAAACCCCATACAAATAATAGCATCTTATACCAAAGTAATACCCGAAGTAAGGATGGAAGATATTGGCATAAAAAGACAATGGGAACTCTATCAATGGCTAATTCAAAATGGAAGCAACCCAGTAGTATTAGATGCTGTAGATTTGTTGGAGAATCCGGCAGTTCAACTCCAAAAAATCTGTGATGCTATAAAGATACCATTTTATAAGTCTATGCTGAGCTGGCCTTTGGGGCCAAAACCGGAGGACGGCGTATGGGCTCCCTACTGGTATAAAAATGTACACAAGAGTACTGGTTTTGAAAAGAAGACTAATACAGCCAGCATAAGCCTTGAGCACAAACACGATGCATTGGCAGAAGAGTCCATGCATTATTATGAATTATTATCTAAAAACAGATTAAAATAAAAAAGATGTTACAGGCATATAACCCACAAAATAAAAACATCCAGGTATTTATCAAAGACAGGCTATATCACCGTAGCGAAGCAAAAGTTTCCGTATTTGACAGCAGTGTGCAAGGAGGTGATGCTGTATGGGAGGGTTTGCGGATATACAATGGCAAAGCATTCGCTTTTGCAGATCATATAAACAGGATGCAGGCCAGTGCCAAAACGCTTGCATTTACTGATATTCCTTCTTTTGATTTTATAAAGGAAGCTGTAAGAAAAACGCTTGAAGCCAATGGCATGTTTCACAATGTACACATCAGG
This sequence comes from uncultured bacterium, assembly GCA_964293305.1. Classification (GTDB taxonomy): domain Bacteria; phylum Bacteroidota; class Bacteroidia; order Chitinophagales; family Chitinophagaceae; genus CALAGJ01. The sequence goes on from CAXYYO010000009.1 coordinate 69,284, forward strand.
TTAACACTTACCCGTGGTGAAAAAATAACAAGTGGTATGGACCCAAGGCTTAATACTTTAGGCAGTTGCCTGATTGTTTTGGCAGAATTTAAAGCACCAGTTTTTGATAATGAAATAGGCACCACTTTAATAACTGCGCACACTAGAAGAAATAACCCAGCTTTTCTTGATTCAAAAATTCACCACAATAATTTATTAAATAATATTTTAGCCAAAATAGAAGCTAATTATGCCGGTGCCGGAGAAGCACTTATGTTAGATATCAATGGATTTGTATCAGAAACAAACTCCTGCAATATTTTCATGATAAAAGACAATGCACTTTATACACCACATGCAGATGCATGCTTACCGGGCATTACCAGAAAAAAAGTGTTAGCGTTAGCCACAAATCTTCAAATACCTTCCATAGTAAGAAATATCAGTTTGTCTGAAATGTATAATGCAGATATTGTTTTTACAACCGGCACTATGGGCGAATTAACTCCTGTTACCATGATAGACGGTAGGTCAATTACAAATATTGATACGTCAAATATTTTCTTAAGAATAAAGAACGCTTATGCCTTGCTAACAGAATCAGATGGAGAAATGATTATTGAGAAGGCCTAATGTTTTATTCCAATATATAGGTTATAAAATGTTGAATCTACCCCTTTTTCTTCAGCTGTAAATAATCTATAAAATAAATAAACTTAAAGGATATTTCATTGCTATGTGGTGAGCTGAATACTTGGCTGATATTATTACCAAGTTTTGAATTGGATACACCATCAATATATACATCTGGACCAAGTGCATTTTTCCAGGCCACAATTAAACGGCTGCCTAGGCGAAAATCCCAAGTGAAAAACATATCTAAATTAAAAGCATTAAAGTTGTCATCTTGGTTCTCAATAAAAGGCCTATCTATCCAATATCCTTTTTCATCCACATCAAAAAATGATACATATTGAACCTTGCTCCAGTAATGTCGCATACGCAATGTAAGATTCATTCTTGCTTTAAAATTATACACTCCAGATAAAAATGCACTATTTGTTGTAATATGCCTTCGGCCAATTACTGGCTCGCCGGTATATTCATCAAAAGTTGCAAATCCAAAATTACCCACATCTTCTGTATATTCATTGCTTACATTTAAACTAAACTTAGGATTGAATCGATACCTCAATCCTAATTCACCTTTATAAAATGGATCAGCTTTTACAGGACTTAAATCAGCAAAACCAATACTATAATTTACAAATAATTTCTTCCTACTATCTGTACTACCATTCAAGCCAAAAAATACAAATGGCATTTTACGTACAAATTTTCCATCAGTTCTCAAATCAAAATAATCTCTACTCCATGTAGGTACTGAAAATATTTCGAGGCTCAAATCCCAAAAATTTTTAAATACATGAAGAAAGTTTGCATTGATATTTGTTTCTGCATAATTGAAAGGTGTGAGTAAATAAGTTTGCTCTACAGACAAATTATAATTTCTCAAATTGAAAGTTTTTGAAGGCAAAAACTGATTGAAAGAAATATAGGCCTGAGTAGCAAACTCATTGGGCGATCTGAGAAAGCCAAGATCATTTGGATTATAATATTTCGATTCTATATTATTGTTTATGCCCCATTGCCATTTACCACTTACTTTTCTAAAACCAATATTATTGGCAAAACCATTAACATGCTCAGCATCTGTAACATAACTGTAGCGAAAACTATTAAAAAAATTGTAGGTATTTTTTTTGTCAAAGAATGAAATATCCAATGCTGACACATTCGCATCACTGGCTTTGCCACTTCTGATTACGTTTGTATTTGTAAAACTGATATAAGATCTATTTTTCAATGCTTGGTCTAATACAAGTATATTATAATTAGCTAACGGCTCTGTTTCTACTGATATTTTTTTCCCAGCTTTATCTTCCAACTCAGCTTGCATGGGAGCTGTAACTGCATTAAAAATGCCGATACCCAGATTATTCTTTGTACGGCCTGATATTTTTGTGGCATTATACAATTGGGTAAGTGTGGGATTTTTTATGATGCTATATCCACTATCTTCCGCTAGTTGTAGTGCATCATAATAACCACCCGGCGTTCTGCCAATTCTGCGGCTATAGAAAATACCCGCTTTATTAAAGAGTTCTGTACCCTCGGTAAAAAAAGGTCTGTTTTCATTAAATCTTTGTTCAAAAGGTGAGAGATTTAGAATAACGTTATCACTTACTACCTGACCAAAATCAGGAATGAGTGTCATGTCCATTGTAAAACTTTCATTGATGCCATATTTTACATCCATACCACCATTGTGGATAGAAGTATTTACAGTACCACTATTTGTTGGCACGGTTTGATATCCTCCGGATACATAAGGCAGAAAGAATAACCTCAGTGGTGGTTCCAAGTTTTGCAATCCTTCCAGTATGCCAAACTGATTTACAAATCCATCAATATTTGGGCTGATAGGATTCCAGAAACTCTGTTCATTTTCTTTTCTGATGAATCTTGAAAAATTAATGCCCCAGTTTTGTATCTCTTCTTTGGAAAAACGAATAGCTGAAAATGGTATTTTTATTTCTGCAATCCAGCCATCATTTGTTATGGCAGTTCTACTATCCCATACAGCATCCCAATTTTCATCAAAACCACCACCATTTGATGACGCAGAAATTCGTACATCGGACTGCACATTCATGGTAGTAACAATAAATTGAAATGCATTTTGCTTGTCTAGGTAAGTATCGAAACTTACCCCAAAATTGTCCGCATCTTGAAATTGATGCTGATCTCTGGAAGTAAGTTGCTTTCTGATATTTGCAACTGAATCATACAAAAAAGCAGCTATATAAATTGCTTCATCATCATATACCACCTTCACTGAAGTTTTTCTAGATGACGCATTGCCAAAATCAGGAAAATTTTTTATAAAATCTATTGCTTCGGGTACATTTTGCCAAGCTTCATCTTGCAATGAAGCATCTAATTTTGGCGGCTTATTTACCTTAATGGCCTGTATTGATTTTGACTGGGCATTAGCCGACAGGCAAGTAAAAAGAAAAAATATTATTGATATAAACCTAATCATGTACCGTATATTGGCTGCAATAATATTTTAATAATAAAAAAAAGAAATCATAAATATGATTAATGGAAAATAAAAGGTATAAAAATCAGTTCATTTGTTTTTTTAAAGTAGTAACCTGCTCTTGTAAATTGTTTACCATACTTGCCAGTTGATTTACATTCCAGCGCTGTTGCATATTGGCTTTTGTTAGAATCATTTGAGCCTGCCATATTTCCAATATTTCATTTGTTTCAATGTTATAAGGTTCATACAGTGGGTTATCGCTGATGAGCGTTACTTTATTTTTTAGCCGATTATTTTTCATGATACGCTTATATACAATGCCATCATTTCTTGATACCAAAATGTAGGTATTATTCGATTTGATATCTTCAGATTTTTCTACCTTCTGTCCTACTATTACACTACCACTTGGTGTTGGCAGCATACTATCTCCCACAATTTCAAATGCTCTGTAGTAGCCGGGTGCAAGCATGGGCAAGGTAAAAGTGTTTAGCTCATCTACAAAATCAGGATCGGCATAGCCAGCTAAATAACCAGCTGCAGCTTTTACAGGCACAAATGAAATTTCCTGACTTTCCTTGTCCATTTTCAGTTGTCTGCGCTTATCCAAATAAGTAGTTGCTTTGGTGCCAGCTAAGTCCTGTAGCAATAATTCCTCTAAACTGAGTCTAAATATTTTACATACTTTTTCAATTGTCTCTAAACGAGGCTCAGCACGGTTTTCTTCATAAGCTCCCACAAGACTTCGTTTAATATTTAATTTATCTGCAAATACATCTTGTGTCCATCCACGCAGCTTACGCAAATACTTAAAATTTGATCCTGCAAAACTCATAACTCATTATTTTAGCCGCAAGATACTAATTAAATTAGTTTGACAAAATTAATTTTTGAACTCTTTAGTTTTTACTAGGTTTAAAAGTTCTTTTGCGTGCTGTAGTGCAGCAGTTGTAATATGGTCGCCGGATACCATTCTGGCAATGGTTTCCAATCTTTCCGAAGTTTCTAAGGCTCTAATAGCTGTGCGCATTGCTCCATTTATATTTTCTTTGAATATGAGTAAATGGGAATGAGCTTTACCTGCAATTTGCGGCTGATGTGTAATAGCAATCACTTGTCTTTCGGCTGCTAACTGCTGCATTATGATGCCCGTTTTTTGTGCAGCCTCTCCAGATATTCCACTATCTATTTCATCAAAAATAAGTGTGGGCATATCCATTTTTTCTGCCACCATAGATTTTAGACATAGCATCAACCTACTCAGTTCTCCACCACTGGCCACTTTCTCCAATGACTCAAAACGATTGTTTCCATTGGCATCAAACAACATTTCTATGGTATTTTTCCCATTTGAGTGCAAGGCCGTTTCCACCAGAGATATTTGTAAAGCGGCATGTGGCATACCTACCTGTTTCAATAAACTGCTACAAGCCTTTTCAAAAGCAGGCCTGGCTTTTGACCTATTTTTTTCCAGGACAGTGGCCATACCAAATGCAGCCTTATAATTTTCAGCAGATTTTTTTTCAGCCGCCAGCAAATCGGCATCAAAATTTTCTACCTGCACTATTTTTTGTTGTAATGAATGCTGCATTTCCAGCAATGCCGCTGTGGTATTTACCTGGTGTTTTTTTTGCAATCTGTAGCCCTCATTGAGGCGTTCATTGATATAGTTATGACGAGTTTCGTCCACATCCATATTACTTTCAGCACTGCTTATTTCCGCTGCTATATCCTGCAATTCTAAGTAGCTACTTTGCAGTCGAACTACCAACTCTTCTAATGCCGTATGGTGATGAGCTGCTACTGAAATTTTCTGTATTATTTGTTTGATGATGGGCAATACGGGAGTATCACTATGCTGCATCAGGGTTATAGCTTGCTGTAGCCCGGATTTAATTTCCTCACCATGACTCAGCAGATCTGATTCTTTCGATAAATTTTCTAACTCATCTGGTTGAAGACCCAGATTTAAAAACTCTTCCAACAAGTAATGATTATAATCTGCTTCTTTCAGTATATTTTCTTTTTGCGCAGTAAGTTTTTTACAGAGCAATTCAGATTTTTTCCAATTATCAAAAAGGATGGTATAATCTTTCAGCAACTGAATATTTCCGGCAAAAGCATCCAATACTTTTTGTTGAAAACCAGTTTCAACTAATTCCAAGGTATCAAATTGTCTATGCAAGTTTACCATCATAGCTGTAAGTAGCCGCAGCTGCTGAAGTGATGCAGGAATATCGTTTATAAAAGCTCTGCTCTTCCCCGCAGGGGAAAGTTCCCTTCGTATTAATATTTCATCTGCTTCATCGCTTATAAAATCGTTCTCAAGAAGAAACCGTTTAATGTCCGCAGATATTACATTGGCAAACAATGCTTCCACCACGGTTTTTTGTTGCTTATCAAACAATACAGTTGTGTCTGCACGATCTCCAAGTACAAGACCCAGCGCACCCATAATGATACTTTTACCAGCACCGGTTTCTCCGGTGAGCACAGTAAAACCCTTTGTCAATGACAGCACCACTTTTTCAATCAGTGCATAATTCTGTATTCTTAATTCTGACAACATAAATGTGGGCGTGAAAGTAAAAGGATTGCTTCGCATGGAAAAATATTGAGCATCCACATTCAAATAATTTTCTAACCCTGTATCAATTTAATGTTCAGTTTGTGGCTTTTCATTTAAATAGGATTGTCATTTTTTAAAATAAAATTTCAAAAATCATCTTAAAGATTTCTGGGATTAATGATTGTCATCTAAACAGGGAATATATAAATCAGGGAAGCAGCTACCACCTTAAAATGAAGGCAAAAAAATATTCTCAATGGCAGTTCCCCTCTTTTAAATTTTGAAATTGGATTGAAGGCAGTGTTTTATCATTTAAAAGCAAGATAATGATTGGGATTTTATATGAGGAAATGATGGCACCTGACTCAGAAATTGGTTTGATGCATAAAAATCATTACTATTTTTTTAAAAAAGACAATTGTCTGGCCTTTACTTTTACACCAACTGATTATATATGGCATTAAACATTGTATGGGTTGCTTTCTTTTTGATTGCATTTGCAATTGCAATTTTTAAATGGATAAGCACCGGAGATGCGTCAATTTTCAAAGTACTCACAGACGGCATGTTTGACTCTGCAAAATCTGCAGTTACTGATGTAGCATTTCCTTTAGCAGGCACTATGATTTTTTTTCTAGGGTTGATGAATATTGCTGAAAGAGCAGGTGCTATTCGCAAATTGGCACAGTGGTTAAATCCTTTTTTAAAAAGGCTCTTCCCTGAAGTGCCAGATAAGCATCCGGCAATGGGTGAGATGGTGATGAACTTTAGTGCCAATATGCTGGGGCTAGATAATGCAGCAACACCGTTTGGTTTAAAAGCTATGCAAAGCCTAGAATCTGTTAATCCGAATAAAGGAACTGCAAGTAATGCACAAATCATGTTTTTGGTATTACACACAAGTGGTCTTACACTAATTCCACTAAGTATAATTACCTACAGACTTGCGGCAGGGAGTACAGAAGCAGCCAGTATTTTTATACCCTGTGTGGCTGGTACGGTATGTACTACACTGGCCTCCATTTTAATAGTAGGCCTGAAGCAAAAATTAAAATGGGATTTCGTTTTATTGGCTTGGATTCTTGTTATCTCCTTAGCTATAGCATCTTTATTGTTTTTTGTAAGTGGATTACCTGATTTGCAACGTAATAATTTCAGCAATGTTGGTGGAAATCTCATGATGCTAATATTGGTTTCGGGTATATTAGTGGCAGGTATTATCAAAAAAGTACCACTCTTCGATACATTTATTGATGGTGCAAAAGATGGCTTTAATGTAGTGCTTAAAATTATTCCATATTTAGTGGGTATGCTAGTAGCCATTAGGCTATTTAGAGAGAGTGGTGCTCTTGGATATGTAACTGATGGTATAGCTTATTTGATAAATATAGCAGGACTGAATAGTGACTTTGTGCCTGCACTTCCAGTAGCTATCATGAAACCCTTTAGTGGTAGTGGTGCCAGAGGTTTAATGATTGATACCATGAATGCATACGGCCCAGATAGTTTTGTAGGAAAAATGTCCTGTACTTTTCAGGGTAGTGCGGATACTACTTTTTATATACTCGCTTTATACTTTGGCAGTGTAGGTATAAAAAATACCCGCTATGCCGTATGGGCTGGTTTATTTGCAGATTTTATTGGAGTAATTGCTGCTATTGCAATTATGTACTTATTCTTTCATTGATACCCAATATACTGTAACCTGGATGGTGGTATAAAATTACGCTATATGTATTGTAGTTTTGTCATAAAGCTTTAATATTTATAAGACCTGTTACAGCGGTCTCACCCAAATATTTCTAAAACTGATGGGTTCACTGGGGTCACCATGCGATTGTAATTTAATAGGGCATGCTCCGTGTGCATGGTATTCTGGCGGCCCTATCCATTTGGTTTCTCCACCAAGTTGAAAATTATTTTGTAATACAATACCATTATGTACTAACGTAACAAAAGCTGGACTTAGTAAAGTCCCGTCTACATTGAATCTTGGAGCTTTCCACACAATATCGTAACTCTGCCATTCACCGGGCTTTTTACAGGCATTATACAAAGGAATACTTTGTTTATAAACACTACCCACTTGCCCGTTTGAGTAGGTTTCATTATTATAATTATCAAGTATTTGTATTTCATACCCTGCATCCCCACCACCAGTAGAAGCAAGAAACAAACCGCTATTTCCTCTTACCTGCCCAGTGCCGCTTATGTTATCAGGTATGCGCCATTCCAAGTGTAACTGATAATCTAAAAATCGCTGTTTTGTCTCAATATTTCCCTGACTTTTATCCACCGTTATTGCTCCTTTTTTCACCACCCACCCTGCTACTTTTGTAGTATCATTTACACTGCGCCAAGCACTTAAATCTTTTCCATCGAAAAGAATAATTGCATCAGCAGGTGCAGGCATAAACACATTTAAGGGTTCAACTACCTGAGGCTTTGGCTGCCATATTTCTGTTTTAGCTGCTTCCTTGGAAAGACTATCCCAGTTTTGTGCATTTAGTCCAAGAGAAGATAAGAAAACACCTAAAAGAATTAATAAGAATTTCATCTTTATTTCACAATTTATTGTTGCAATGATAGGATAGTCTTTGATGTGATTAGCTTAAGCCTTTAGTTTTGAAATAATAGCCTCAGCAGCTTCTCTTCCTGTTTTTGCAGCACCATTCATAAAGCCCTGAAATTCGTAACTGCAATGTTCTCCAGCAAAATACATATTATCAACAGGCTTTGCGGTGGCGCCACATATTGTAGTGTACTGCCCAACTGTAAATCCTGTATAGCTACCCTTACTCAATGCATAACCCGGCCAGTACCAACGTTGACACACACCACTATACACGTCTTTTACTCCTTTATAGCAAGCATCCAACAAAGGAAGGTATTCACCTTCTAAATCTTTTGGTGTTCTATTGCCTATGGCAATGCTTCTTTCGCCACCTAAATTTATAGTGAACCCTCCACGTCCTTTATTATCTCCCTGCATTTGTGTACCGTCATAACCATTTTGTAATCCATTATCACTAAACATATATCCTGCAAAACCCTGATTTCTCCAAATTCGTTCTTTTACTCCTAAAAATATCTTAGTGCTTTGTCCATAAGACATATTTTTTATGGCATTCATTTTCCATTCTGGCAATGGAACTTTTATATCTGCTTCACGCAATATGCTAAAGGGAACAGTCATGATTACATAGTCAGCTACCACATCAGTCATTTTACCTCCTGCCTGTTTAAAACTAAGCACATATTGCTTGCTATTATTGCCATTTATTGCTGTGAGAAAATGATCAAATTGAATGTTTGATTTGTATAATTTTTCTAAGTTTTCTGCTATCTGGTTATTACCACCAATTACAGAAAATCTTTCATCGCTTGGACCAAATAAATCATTCTTTTTTTCATTGGCCGGATTAAATATCGATAACATGCTGATGGCAGATTGCTTTGCAGCATCTGTACCATACTCAGATGTATAAGCCATATCAAACATTTCACGCATCCAACCTTTTACACCTACCCCATCTATATAATCCATGATGCTCATATTGTCAAATTGTTGATCAGCTTTTGAAAAAGTTTCAAAGCCAATTTCATCAGACAATGCATCCACATCTTTTATCATTTGTGCACGAAGTGGTTTCATTTCTTGCAGCAGCTCATTAAAACTATATTTCTTATTGTCAAAATGATATGCATATTCTGTAAGACCAGATGAAAAATCCAAATCTCTGTCAAGAAGTTGTAAATTAAATTCTTTACAGAGATTGTGTATATCTTCATGATTGGCATCAATAAATTCAGCACCCATTTCTGTCCACAATCCAGGCCCCATCATATCTTTTACCGTAAAGACCCTGCCACCACATCTCTGAGATGCTTCATATACTGTTGCTTGATATCCAGCTTTACTCAGTATATGCATGGCATGAAGCCCCGCTATACCAGCGCCTACAATTGCCACCACAGGTTGAGTACGCTCCGGCTTACAGGATTGATACAGCCCTGCAGCACTTACAGTAATAACAGCCTTACTCATATTTCCCAAAAACTTTCTGCGTTGCTGAGCCTTGCTCACCTCCTCTTCATACACACCAGCTAAATCTTCAGTGTGCAATGCGGCAGCTTTACTACAAACAGCATAAGCATTTTGCAGTGATTGCAAAGATTTTGTTTTTATAGTTTTTTTATACATGGCAATACTTTTATTTGAGAATGGCGTGAAAGATAGGAGAAATATATGCAGACAGAAATTTGTTTTCTATCTAAATGAATGAAATACAGACCCTACCTTCGCCGCATGTATGCTGATGAATTTTTGCAAGCTGCGCTTAATGAAAGAATAACCTTCAATGCACTGCGCACATTACATAGCAACAATGCATCAATTGATTTTTGCAGTAATGATTATTTAGGCATAGCCACTCGTGGCCTGCATCAAAGCATGAATGCAAATCATGGAAGTAAAGGCTCTAGGTTGCTTGCAGGGAATTATCCATTAGCAGAAGAAACAGAAGCCCTGATAGCAATATATCATGATGCAGAAACGGCCTTAATTTTTAATTCAGGTTATGATGCCAATATGGGTGTGCTCAGTAGCATACCTACAAAGGCTGATACTATAATTTATGATCAACTTTGCCATGCAAGTATCAGAGATGGTATTCAATTATGCAAGGCAACTGCTTTTCCCTTTTTTCATAATGATATAGCATCACTTGAGCAAAAATGCAGGCAGGCTAAAGGAAATATTTTTATTGTAACAGAATCAGTTTTTAGTATGGATGGAGATTGCTGCCCGCTAATTGATATTATGGCTATAGCAATGCGCCACCATGCACATATTATTTTAGACGAAGCGCATGCAGTAGGTGTACTAGGTTTAAAAGGTGAGGGGCTTGCACAATCTTTAAATTTACATGAGGAAATATTTTGCCGCATATATACTTATGGAAAAGCAGGTGGTTGCCACGGCGCAGCAGTAGTGGGCTCTAAGAGATTGCAACAATATCTAATCAATTTTGCCAGAAGTTTTATTTATACTACCGCATTGCCACCTATCAGTTGCTTGGCTATTCAAAATTTTTATAGACTGCTACCACAGATGGATGAAGAAAGAAAACAACTTGCTGCAAACATTGAATTATTCAAACAATCATTCATATCATTTGAAAAACTAAATTCAGCCACAGCTGTTCAAGGGGTATTATGCCCCGGAAATGATGCTGCAAAATCATTAGCATACGCATTACAGCAAAACGATATTGATGTAAGACCAGTGCTATACCCTACTGTTCCAAAAGGGAAAGAGAGGCTCAGAATTATTGTACATAGTTTTAATAAAGCAACAGAAATACAACAACTCATACAACTACTACAATAAATGATGATGCCGCTACCCTCCGCATTAATTAGTTCACTACAAAATTTATCAGGATTTGATGAACAAACATTTCTTGATGCACATCAAATAACTTCTCCACCCGTATCTATAAGGTTAAATCCGCATAAGCGAAATGGCATAGACTGTTTTGAAAATACCTCCACTATTCCTTGGTGTGCAGAAGGTAGATACCTGCCACAAAGACCATCATTTATTCTTGATCCTTTATGGCATGCTGGAGCATACTATGTGCAGGAGGCAAGTAGTATGTTTTTGGATTATGCAGTCAAGTATCTTTTACAAAATAATTTTGTAGAAAAAAAAGTACTGGATTTATGTGCCGCACCTGGAGGAAAGTCCACATTGCTAAGTGCATTATTTACAGATGGACTTGTAGTGAGTAATGAGGTTATTAAATCTAGGGTGGGAATATTGTATGAAAATATTGTGAAATGGGGATTGCCAAATACTGTAATTACCCACAATGATACAGCTGCATTTCAGCGGCTCCCAGGCTTTTTTGATCTTATGGTTGTAGATGCTCCATGCAGTGGTAGCGGACTTTTCAGGAGACAACCGGAAGCAGCGAATAAATGGAATGAACAACAGGTAATACACTGCAGTATGCGTCAAAAGAAAATTCTATCAGACGCTATACCCACCCTTCAGGAAGATGGTGTTTTGATTTATGCTACTTGCTCTTTTTCTTACGAAGAAAATGAAGCCATTGCAGATTGGTTATGCAAGCAATACCATCTTGAATCTTTGCCCATTCCCTTAAAAAATGAATGGGGTATTACTGAAACATTTAGTAATGAAATGCATGCGGCCTGTTATCGATTTTATCCCGGCAAGGTAGTGGGTGAAGGTTTTTTTATGGCAGCATTTAGAAATTGTGAACCACAGGAAGTTTATAAAAAAGCTACAATATCTGCTTCGCAGAATGTTCATGTAGTAGATGACATATCACCATTTGAACATTTCTTAGATAATAGTTTTGATGGTGCTATATTTTTACAGGGAGAAGCATACAGAGCAATCAATCATTTTGGTTTGGAACAGCTGAATACCATCAAACAAAATTTATACATTACGCATGCCGGAATTAACTGTGGCTCAATGAAGCAAAAGGATTTCATTCCTCATCATGGATTGGCAGTAAGTAATATTATTAATAAAGAATTATCCGTCTATCAAGCGGATGAATCTATTGCCTTACAATATTTACGCAAGAAGGATATACCTGTAGTCAATGCCAAAGGATGGCTGCCTGTACAATACAAAGATTGCAATATAGGATGGATAAAAGCACTGCCTAATCGTATCAATAATTATTATCCCACGGAGTGGAGAATATTAAAAACATAAATTTGTAGCGTATTGGTAGCACGAATTTGTGATATTACAAACAATGTGTTGTCATTAGGATTTTATAAGTATGAAAACAAAATTCCTTTCCATATTAATTCTTTTACTTGTTACAGTTTTATGGGTAAATGCACAGCAAAAAACTTATCTACTTTATACAGTAAAGCAAGGGGAAACATTGAGCCTAATTGCCAAAAAATATCAAACTACGGTTGGCGATATTATGAGGCTGAATGGCATGAATGCACAATCAAGATTGGCAAATGGCAGTATCATAAAAATTCCAACTGTAATATTAGTAGAGGACACTATTAAAACCATTATTGAAATAACTCCAAATGCCGCCGCATTAGAAGAAAAAAAATTACCGCCGTTGGATGGCATTGTTCACGAGGTGAAACAAGGTGAAACATTATTTAGCATCAGTCGTAATTATAGCGTTGCTGTGGATGATTTAAAAAAGTTAAATAACCTGAGTAGCAATGAAATTTTGGTGGGACAAATGATTGTAATAAGAGGTAGTGTGAACAATGTTGCAAGTAATGAAATACCAGATGCAGCTGATATTTCCACTGGAAAAACAAGTTCAAAAAAGAAAGTAAAGCAAAACAAATACAAGAATCAAATAGAAGAAACAACACCCAAAAAACAAATACGTGATAAAAGGATAGAAATAGTACGAGCAGCTCCTGTTGGTGAGGGGTTTTTTAAGACCTTCTTTCAATCTCCAAAAAAATCAACTGAAATAAGCGGACTTGCCATGACTTTTAAGTCGGAAAGTGGATGGGATGATGGTCATTTTTATGTATTGATGAATAACGTAGCCATTGGAACGATTGTACAGCTTACAGCAGCAAATGGAAGGCAAGTGTATGCAAAAGTGCTAATGGATTTGGGTGGCATGACAGTAAATGAAACATTATCTTTTAGAATTACAGATGCTACTGCCGCTGCACTGGGTATAGTATCAGAGCCAGTTGATTTAAAAGCTATTTTTTAAATTTTTCCCGGTCTGTAACCGCGTAAAAAATCTTCAACAGCCATTCTTTTTTTACCCTCTATTTGTAAAGATAATATATGCAAATAGCCATCTAAGGTTGCAAATTTTAATATTGATTTGTAATCTGTATGAACAGTACCCGGTAAATCATTGTGCGCTACAAGTTCTTTTTCGGTAGTAAATATTTTCATCTTTTTTCCATCCAAAAAAGAAAATGCTGTAGGATATGGGCTCAGTCCCCTCACAAAATTATAAACATGATTTGTGCTATTATTCCAATTGATTAAGCAGGTTTCTGTAAAAATTTTTGGAGCATGTTTTAAATTTTCATCACCTAATGTTTGGGGGAATGCTGTTAAGTTATTCCCAATAATGGCATGCAAGGTGTTAACCAATAATGCAGCTCCAATATGCATCATACGATCATGAAGTGTACCTGCATCTTCATTTGGCGCAATAGAAATTTTGTCCTGTAGTAAAATATTACCTGTATCTATTTCATGCTGCAATTTGAAAGTAGTAACACCCGTTTCAGTTTCACCATTTATAACTGCCCAGTTTATTGGTGCAGCACCTCTGTATTGTGGCAGCAGTGATGCATGTACATTTATTGTACCCATGGGTGGCATGTTCCAAACTATTTCAGGTAGCATGCGAAATGCAACTACAACTTGCACATCGGCTTTTAATCCTTTTAATTCTTCTATAAATGATGGATCTTTTAGCCGTAAGGGCTGTAGCACCGGAATATTTCTTTTTAAGGCAGCTGCTTTCACTGCACTTTGTCTGAGTGCCATGCCACGCCCTGCTGGCTTGTCTGGTGCGGTTACAACAGCCACTACATTAAGTCCTGCAGTGCACAATGCCTCTAATGAAGCTACAGCAAAATCGGGTGTACCTAAAAAGATGATGCGCAATTTGTGGTATCTTTCTTGAATCTAAATAAATGATAAGCCAATAAAATTTAGCCTCTAATGTTTTCACTCCAAGACATCATGCCACCGGTAAGATTGATGACATTTGTAAATCCGGCCTGTTCTAAAAATAGACAAGCCATGCCACTTCGATTGCCACTACGGCAATATACAATTAGCTCCTCATTTTTCCAGTTATCAATTTCATCAGTTTGCATTTGCTGCACTTTACCTACTGGAATATGTGCGCCACCAATATTAAACTCCGCTCTTTCTGCATCTTCTCTTACATCTAAGAGATTCAAAGTTTCGCCATCATCTAACCTCTTTTTGAGGTCAATTACATTTATTGATTTCATACAAATTATTTTAATATGCTGGTATCGGTAGCTTCATTACCCAAACTATCTATTGGCGGATTTACGCTGATATATAAATCAATCATTTGACCGCTGCGTATCCGATTGATATAACGTTGTCCTTCAATGGTTGTACTCAATTCAGGATTCTGTTTTACCACAAATGCAGCTGATGTATCCTTTACCCCATCTACAATAATTAATGCACCTAGACCAATTGCTTTTGCGTTGAGTAAGCTTATTGCTTCACTATAAGTAAGACCGGTCAAATCTGGCACATTAAATTCATCATCCCCTACCCCACTACCCAATATAAAGTCCACTTTACTCCCCATAGGAATTTTTCCACCTGGCTCTATATCATTACCATTATACAATTGCTGTTTCACAGCATTTTTAGCTATATCTGGTACAAAGCTGGTATCACCAAGTTTGAGCCCAATGGATTGCAAATATAATTCTGCGCTTCGCAATGAAAAGCCACGCAAATCAGGCATTTCCACCATGGGTGGTAGCTTTCTATTAACCGTTAAAAATATTGTTCTGTGTTGTTTTACAACTTCATCTTCTTCCGGAGTTTGTTTGATCACTGATAATGGTGGCAAAGAATCAATATAAACAGAATCTTGTACTGTTATACTAAAACCTTGTTGCTCAAGTAATCTTACAGCTTCTGCAAAAGGCTTTCCAATTACAGAAGGAACTTTAGCACTTTCACCGTGACTCGTTAAGAAAGATAATGAACTGAAAAAAATAAATAAAATAATGGCCAGCAAAACTATTGCTGCTAGTACATTAAAGATGAATGAACGTTTTGTAATAAATGAAAACACTTTGATAAATTATTGTTTTGCCTGCGGCAATGATACTAATGCTTCTTCAATTAAACCCGAATAAAAATCCTGCAAATCCATGCCTGCAGCTTTCACCTGCTGTGGTATAAGACTGGCGGCACTTTGGCCGGGTACGGTATTAACTTCAAGCATGAAGGGTTTGGCTATGGCTTCGTTATAAATAAAATCAATACGTACCACTCCACTACAATTGAGTAATGCATAAATTTTCTTTGCAGTATTCTCCACTTGTTCTGCAATAGATGCTTCCACCACAGCTGGCGTTATCTCTTCACTCTTACCTTCATACTTTGCTTCAAAGTCAAAAAAATCGTTTTTTGAAATCACTTCTGTAATGGGTAATGCTTTTATGATACCGCCCTGTTTATACACACCAATTGTAAACTCTCTGCCTTGTATAAATTCTTCCACTAATACCTGATCATCTTCTGCAAATGCTTTTTCTAATGCACCTGCAATTGCATCTTCTGTATGTACTTTACTCATACCAATACTACTTCCTCCATTATTTGGTTTGATAAATAATGGCAGGTTTAACTGTTCGGTAATAGCCTGCGGACTCAGATTGTTATCTTTAAAAATATGCAGTGATTTTGCCACCGATACACCACCAAATGCCGCTACCGCTACGGTGTATCTTTTATTAAAAGTAAGTGCGGATACTGCAGCACTACAAGTAGTGTAAGGTATATGTAGCATATCAAAATAGCCCTGTAGTTTTCCATCCTCACCTGGTGTACCGTGAATACACATAAGCACAACATCAAAAATTATTTTACCCTCGGGTACTAACAATGAAAAATCATTGAGATTGATGTTATAACTATGATTATCTTCTCTATTATAAAACCAACCATCAGGCCTTATATCAATCACAAAAACATCATACTTATTTTTGTCCATGTGGGCATGAACCGTTTTCACACTTTCATAACTTACTGCCGCTTCACCGCTATATCCACCCGTAAGCAGTGCTACTCTCTTTTTCATTACCTATTATTGATATGCAAATAAAACAGATTGTATGCATGAATTATTTGGTGTGCATTATATTTTTTGTGGTGTGGATGAAATTAACAGAAATTAAAAAAGGTAATGAGTTACGGCTTATTACCTTTTTCTTTTTTACAGTAACGGGAAATATCACCCGCCGTTAAATAATGCTTTGTTGGAGCATCAACCATTAGAATTCAAATGTAGGGTGTACAATGATTCAAAACAATTTTTTTTAGTATCCGAAAGGGTTTTAACTTGGCAAAGTTTTTCTGTTTTTTTAGTATAACTTTACTTCCATGACATAGATATTTTTTCTTGACATGCACATCAATTATACAAAAAATCAATCCCCTACATGATTAAATCAATATCACCGGTGCTACCAGTTTCAGCAATAGAGCGTTCAGTTGCTTGGTATATAGACAGTGCAGGATTTGAAGTAGTTTTTGCAGATAAGATGTATGCAGTATTAAAGAGAGCTTCAATTTGTTTACATTTACAATGGCATGCAAATACTGATGAGGACCCATTAAATGCTGGATCTGTGGTTCGAATATTTGTTGAAAATATACAACCCATTTATAATGAATTTGTACAGCGAAAAACAATAGAAGTTGATGCCTTAAGATTAAATACACCCTGGCTTACACATGAATTTGGGTTTTATGATCCGGATAAAAATGCAATCTTTATTGTGGAGGATTTTTAATGCAATCCTTGAACCTAGATTAAACAGTTGAACCCTGCATCTCCATCCCTTATATGATAAAATATAAAAGAAAAAGCTCCCTAAAAGGAGCTTTAAAGAAAAATAAATTCAGAAAATTATTTTTTGGCGTATTTCTTTTTAAACTTATCAATACGTCCTGCAGTATCAACTAACATATTCTTTCCTGTGAAGAATGGATGAGACATGTTTGAAATTTCTACTTTTACCAGTGGATACTCATTTCCGTCTTCCCATTGAATCATCTCTCTTGTGTTTGTAGAAGACTTACTTAAAAATGTGTGGCCATTACTCATGTCTTTGAAAACAACTAAGCGATAACTGGCCGGATGGATACCTTTTTTCATTTTATTTTTATTGAAGGTGACACGGATTTTGCCGTATCGTTATTTAATAATGGGCAGCAAAAATAGCCCTGTATATAGTTTTTTCCAAAATTTTTATCTTCCCCTGCGGGGAATGAGGTTTCTCCCCCATATTTAGTCAGTATCCCTAAAGATAAAAGTTGTACAGAATTTGAGACTTTATACAAATTTCATCAAATCTCCATGGGAAAAAACTCCAGAAATTTTTAAAAATTTAGTTGATAAAATTTAAAAGATTTTGGATTACTATATCGTGAAACCCAAATGATACGGTTGTATTTTTTGACAAAGTCAAGTTCATCTTTATCTACAAGCAAAAAAAGGCAGAATTAAATTCTGCCCAATTTTTTATCCGAAAACATATTTCTGCCTATGGGAATATGCCAAGTTCTGCATAAGCTGTTCCCACTTTGTTAATAGCTACAACGTATGCTGCTGTACGCATATCCGGAATGTTTGGATTATTACGCCATACATCCATAATTTCACGGGTAGCTTCTATCATTGTTTGTTCTAGGCCGCTATGTACTAAATCATGCTCCTCCGGTCCATGCACAATTAATTTACGAGCCAAATCACTTACTTGCTGTCCGGTTAATTCTTCTATCTGACCTACAATATTTTTATTGATATTTTCTGTAAATCTTTTTTCCATGCGACCGTAGCGTACATGGCTTAAATTTTTTAGCCACTCAAAATAACTTACGGTTACTCCACCAGCGTTAAGATACATATCAGGTACTATAAGCACACCTTTTTTACCAAGTATTTCATCTGCATCAGGGGTTAAAGGACCGTTTGCAGCTTCTCCAATAATTTTTGTATTTATACGATCAGCATTACCGGCATTTATTACATTTTCCAGCGCAGCTGGTATCAAAATATCACATTCTGTTTCTAAGGCATCGGATGATTTTGCAAGGTTTGTAGCACCAGGGAAATTCAGAATACTTCCTGTGGCTTTACGATGTTTAAATACATCCTCTTCATTTAATCCTTCAGCATTGTAAATAGCACCTTCATATTCTGCAATACAAATTACTTTAGCACCACCTTCTCTGAAAAATTTTGCACTATAAAAACCTACATTACCCATACCTTGTACAATAACTCTCTTACCTTCTATGCCAACTGTAAGACCAAGTTTTGTCATTGTATCTTCCATTTGACAAACCTCTCTGATGCCATAAAATACACCGAGTCCAGTTGCTTCTGTACGTCCTCTTACACCACCTTGGGTTACAGGTTTACCAGTAACACAACCCGCTGCATCTACTTCTCCGGGATGCATGGCTACATAAGTATCCAGTATCCAAGCCATTTCTCTAGAACCTGTACCATAATCTGGTGCCGGCACATCAGTACCTGGGCCTATAAAATTCTTCTTGATAAGTTCTGAAGTATAACGTCTTGTTATTTTCTGTAATTCAAATTCACTATAGTTGCGTGGATTAATTTTAATACCGCCTTTTCCACCACCAAAAGGTACATTTACAATGGCGCATTTGTAAGTCATTAATGCAGCCAATGCCATTACTTCATCTTGGTTTACTTCATCGCTAAAGCGAATACCGCCTTTGCAAGGTGTTTTATGATGGCTATGCTGCACCCTGTACGCTTCCATTACTTCGATGCTACCATCGTCTCTCCGTATGGGGAACCGAATCTGATACACTGCATTACATACTTTTATTTGCTCAAGCAATCCCTTTTCCCACCCTGTATGCGGAGCAGCTTTATCAAAACTGCGGGTTACATTCTCAAAAAAACTGTAGTTTGACATGATTTTTGATTTATGATTTATAAAATTTAAGATTAATGAATGTTCGTTATTGATTTGAAAAAACCTTTCTAATAAATTTTTCTGAAGTAAAATTATTTGCTTTTTTCCAATTGAGATATTTTTCTATCCAGCCTATAGAGATAAATAAAAAGACCGGTAATGATGGTTACAACCACAGCTACAACCACATATATTTTTCCTTCGCTGGTCATAAAATTTTTTGAAGCATTGTCAACAGCCTCTTGCGCATTTGCTTTTAAGGTTACAATTGACAAAATGGATGTTATTAAAAACAAAATTTTTTTAATCATTAAATAATTTTTCTTGGTGATATAAGGCAATTCGAATACGTATTGTACTAATCCATACACCTAAAAGGGTCCAACCTAAAACGGCAGGCCAAAATACTAAACGCATTTCGGGTGCAAGATCGCCACCGTTTAATCCCGGATTTCCTTCACTGCCTTCCCCACCAGGGTGGAGAGATTCAGTAAGCCTGGGTAATATCCAAAGCGTAGGGAAAAGCATGGCAAATGAAAAAACATTATAAACTGATCCAATGCGTGCTTTTTTTTCATCGTCCTGCAAGCTGCCTCTCAATACAAAATAGGCTAAATAAATCAATATAGCTATGGCTGCACCATTTTGCTTTGGGTCTCCACTCCAAGGCTCGCCCCATTGATAGTTTGCCCATATTGCTCCGGTAATCAATCCTAACACGCCATATACTACACCTGTTGTGGCATAAGCAGTTGAATATGCATCATACTTTGGCAAAGGGTTTCTCAAATATTTTATGGCATATACCACAGATGTAGTGAGTAATATCATCATGCCAAACCACATAGGTACATGAAAAAATAAATTTCTTATGGTCTGTTGTAAACGACCATCTAAGATTGGGATTTTTACCAAAAACCCCATTACCGCTGTATAAAGCAGTAATAGATAAGCTAATAATTTCCACCAGTATTTGCGAAGCATTCGTAGTAAGTAATTTATTAATATAACATTTTGCTATACTAACTGGGCCGCAAAAATAAGGGAATTGTATTTTGTGATTCAATAAAATAGGGAATCATTTATGTATCCATTGTGCCCTTTGCAATCTATCATTTATGGCTCTGCCAAGCCCCATATTAGGAAATGGCTCTGCCAAGATAATATCATAGGCATTTGTATCAATCAATCTCAAGGTTTGAAAAAGTTTTGCGGCCGCAATGGACATATTTTGTTCGTAGGATAAGATAAAACTTTCTACACCTTCTAAATAACTGTAGTCTTTATAAAAACTGATGATTGCTATTTTTTTCTCTATAAATTGATTATACAAACTTTCGATATCACCTATGTATAATGGTATTCCGGGAGCATAATGACTTTTTAGTTTTCCGGATGTTGTTGTGCTATGGGCAGGTGCTAGTATGATATCAAGTCCGGATAATTCGCGTAGCTGTTCATTTGACATACCTCCATAGCGATGTATTAAAATATGGTCGTCCATCACCTCAGCAATGGTTGATTCTACCCCAACTTGACTTTTCCCTCCATCCAAAATATAAGGTAGTTTACCCTCAAAATGTTGATATACATGCTGTGCCGTAGTAGGGCTTATATACCCAAATGGATTGGCACTTGGTGCCGCAAGCGGAAATGAAATAGACTGCAATAATGCAAGTGTTATGGGGTGGTTTGGTATTCTTACAACCACTTTATCAGTTCCGGCAGTAAGAATATCGGGTACCAATTTTTTTTTGGGAAGCAATAAAGAAAGAGGGCCGGGCATTGTATCTCTTGCTATGGCTAAGGCCTTTGTAGAAAAATCTGCATATGGTTGCAATGATTCGACGGAATGACTATGTAGGATAAGTGGGTTAAACCGAGGTCTGTTTTTAGCTTCAAATATTTTTACTATGGCCGCTTCGCTCAATGCATTGGCTGATAAACCATAAACAGTTTCTGTGGGTATGGCTACCAAGGCATCCTGTTGTAAAAATGTGGCTGCTATTTTAATATCATGACCAATTGTTGTATGCATCAAAAATGATAAAATGCTTAGTTTCTTGCAATAAAAAAGAGGCGACTCAAATTGATATTTTGTAAAAATATCATTTTAAATCAACCTCTTGGCTTGTGCCCCAGGCGGGACTTGAACCCGCACTTGCATTGCTGCAAACAGGATTTTAAGTCCTGCGTGTCTACCAATTCCACCACCAGGGCATCCAAAAAAAAAGTTATCAAATTAAGATAACTTTTCCTCTGAGAGCGGAAGACCAGGCTCGAACTGGCCACCCCAACCTTGGCAAGGTTGTGCTCTACCAAATGAGCTACTTCCGCTGATGCTACAAAGATCTACTCCGATTTTGAAATTAACTTCTTTTTCGGAGGTGCAAATTTAGAGCTATACGCTAGATTGCAAAATTTTTCTTGAATTTATTTATATTTTGGTGTGTATTCCGCATTGCCTGGCACTTCTACATCTGGCTTGCCTTTATAACGGTGCTCATATAAATTATAGCAACCACCTACAACAAAAGCAACAAAAACTAACACCTGCAGATAAAATAGAAAGCGGGATGAATTTACCCAATTGTACCCGAATTCTTTTTCTTTATGCTCTACATTATGGTTATCCATATTTATAATTTTCGATGGCAAAAGTAAGGGCATGTATTTATATATCCATCCTGTGGGGAATGATTTCTGAAAAAGTTTTTCTTCGTTTTATAAAATATTGCCATGCAATAGATCCGGGATAGAAGCCGGCAAGCCGATGCAAGGCTCTATGGGGTATTAAAACCTTATTCCGCTTTGAGCAAAGCCAAGAAAAAAAATGAAGATGCGCTTTTAGCACTGCAGTAAAATCTGCTGAATGACCTGTTAACAATGACTTCCAAGCAAATACAGCATCTAATGCCATGCGTGTGGGTAGTATCCAAATCTTTTCAGCAGTAGAAAGATTTTTCGAAAGCATGATTAGATTGTTTCTGAAATTAAAATATACTTTTCTGGGGTTTCCCTTGGGCAATGTACCACCACCTACATGGTAAACCGATGCTTGAGGATAACATTTTATTTCGTATCCGGCACGCTGCAAACGCCAGCATAAATCGATTTCTTCCATGTGTGCAAAAAAGTATGGATCTAATCCACCAACTGCTTCATATAATCTGGATCGTATAACCAGACAAGCTCCTGTAGCCCAGAAAATATTTTGAGCGCTATCATACTGTCCTTTATCTGCTTCGCAGTAATCTAAAATGCGTCCTCTGGTAAAGGGGAACCCCAACCTATCCATCCATCCGCCGCAGGCGCCTGCATATTCAAAATATTCTTTTTGATGATAGCTTTTTATTTTGGGCTGACAGGCTGCCACCTGTTGCTCTGTATCCATTGCATCTATTAAAGTGCTTAACCAACCCGGTGTTACTTCTACATCTGAATTAAGAAGTACAAAATATTCTGCATCTATCTGTTGTAATGCAGCATGATAACCTCCTGCATATCCGGTATTCTTGCTGAGCTGAATAATTTGTACTGATGGAAATTTTGACTTAAGGAGTAAAACACTATCATCTGTAGATGCATTGTCTGCAACAATGATTGCAGCATCTGCACTATTTGTTATGACCGAAGGTAGAAACTGGTCTAAGAAATTTCTACCATTATAATTGAGTATTACTACTGCTGTTTTATATGTGTACAATCTTGATCAGTTGTGTATTATAAAGGCAAATGTAAAAACATTGAACTCAATATTTAAAAGATACTCACACTATCCGGCAAAAAAATACTATTTAAAAAAATGATCCATTGATCATAACACGCTCTACTATTGGATGGCTAAATGCATAAGGTATGTAAGACAATGATTGCATTGGGGGCATCAGTTGCAAATTTGCTCTTTTACCTTTTGTTATACTTCCACATAATCCTTCACATTGCATAGCATAAGCGCCATTGATAGTAGCAGCATTAATAGCTTCTTCTGGTAGCATTTTCATTTGTACACAGCTCATAGAAACAACAGTATGCATATTGCCTCCCGGGCTGCTTCCGGGGTTAAAATCACTTGCAAGAGCCACCTTGCACCCAGCATCAATCAATTGCCTTGCCGGTTGAAAAGGCATACGTAAAAAATAGGCCGCTGTAGGTAGCATGGTGCCAATAGTATTTGATGCTGCCAAAGCTTGGATATCATTTTCTGTCATCACTTCAAGATGATCTACCGATAAAGCACCACACTGAATAGCAGCTTGTAAACCTCCAATACTTGACAACTGATTAATGTGCAATTTAGGAGTAAGTCCATGCACTATTCCGGCCTTTACAACTTGCACCATTTCATCAGGACTAAAAAATCCTTGTTCACAAAAAACATCAATAAAATCTGCTAATTTTTCCTTTGCAATTTCAGGAAGTAAATCGTTTATCAACAGCTTGATATATGCCGAATGATTGTCTTTATAAGCCATAGGAAATGCATGCGCTCCGAGAAAAGTTGCCTTTATAGGAATGGGAGATTTTTCCTTCAATTGCTGGATAACACGAAGCATTTTTAGCTCAGCCTCTACACTTAGCCCATACCCGCTTTTTATTTCTATAGCACCTGTACCCATGCTAATGAGTTGTTGTAATCGCTTCCACGCCATTTCAAAAAGATCTTTAGAAGAAGTTTCTTCCAAACGCCTGGCACTGTTGAGTATACCGCCACCCTTAGCAGCTATTTCTGCATAAGACAGTCCTTGTATTTTATCTACAAATTCATCCTCTCTTGTAGCAGCAAAAACAATATGGGTATGACTATCTACCCAGCAGGGAATAATTGTAGCATTTGCGGCATCATAAAAATCTGTTTGTTCATCAATGGTATTTACATAATTTTCTATGTCTTGCATCAGTCCCCAGTTACTAATAAGTCCATTTTCAATATGCAAGAAAGCATTTCTTAATGACTCCATTCTTTTTAAATCATCCCCTCTCAAAAAAGTATTTTTTTGGAGTATGCCTGCCAATAAGCCAATGTTTTTTATGATTAGAGATTGCATGAAGTGTGGGTAGTGTTGTGATGATTTAAAAATATACTTTTTTAATGATCGATCAAGAGTAAAAACAGAACAAAATCATTGCTTTATTTTGGCGCTTTTCTATATACATTCAAAGCTACAAATATAAAAATGATATTGGGTATCCATGCGGCAATGAGTGGTGGTAAATTTCCTTTTGTAGAGAATATGGTAGAGAACCTGTCCATTATAATAAAAATAGCTGCAATAGCTAGCCCAATTCCAAGATGTGCCCCACTACCTCCACGAACTTTTTTACTGGCTATTACTGCGCCTATAATAGTAAGAATAATGACTGCAAATGGAGTAGCCATTCGCCTGTATGCCTCTACTTGTAGTACTTTCAACCCCTCGGTACCTCTTGTTTTTTCTTTTTCTATATACTCAAAAAGAGCTGGACTCGTTAATTTATCTTTTGCATAATCATCCTTGGCTAAATCTGTGTAAGAAAAGTTATATTTTACAAATTTTTCTTTTTGTTGTACCACTTTTTCTGTAAGCGTATTAATAGTTCTTTCATACACATTTTGGAGCTTCCATTTTTTCTTTGCAGTATCCCAATAAATACGATCACTCCGAAGATTAAAAACTACTTTTTTGTTTTTTACTTTATTTAAAAAAAAGGGGCCACCACTTTTACTAAACGTATCATAACTGCGCACACCGGCATAGGTAAATGAGTCAATCCGGAAATAAATATTCCTCTCCTGCCTATTTACTAAAGGATCATAACTACTATTTACTTTTATATATTTTGCTTCGAAATCGGTGCGTATTTTATTTGCCGGTGGTATAATAAAACTGTTTAGGAGTAATAATATAGAACCCAAAATTATTCCCCCAAAAATATACGGCCTTAAAAATCGATTGAAGCTGGTGCCACTTGCAAGTATGGCAACTATTTCGCTTCTGCCTGCCATTTGAGATGTGAAGAAAATGACTGATATGAACACAAATAATGGGAATAATAACCCACTGATAAAGGGGATAAAACCTAAATAATATTTAGTAAATACATCTGCGGCACTCAATCCTGCTTTTACAAAATCATCTGTTTTTTCACTTACATCTATCACCACAGCTACAATGGTAAATAGGAGCATGCAAAAGAAGAATGCTGTTAGAAATTTGCGGATGATATATTGATCAATCTTTTTCAGGAAGAATAATTTTTGTCAAATGTATTTGTGTAGTCTTTAAAAAGGAGTTAAAAAATGTTTTGCCCATTGGCAGCTATCGATTCAAAAAAAAACCTTTTGCATTTACATACCAAAGATGTTTGATTTCTTTTAAATATTATTTACTGATGCGAACAGCGATACGACGGTCCTTTACTCGGTCTGACTCTGGTGCATCAGCTGCAAATTTTGCAAATTCGCTTCCATATCCTTCTGCTCCGGCTATCTGTGCTTCCACACCACTAGCAGTAAGGGCTTCTTTTACTGCATTTGCACGGTCTGAACTTAATTTCTTATTGACTGCTTCATCGCCAGTTTTATCCGTATACCCACCAATTTTTAGTTTAAGTGAGGGATATGCTTTTAGAATAGCTGTTAGATTTTCAACTTGGTGTTTACTTTCTGGTGTTAGTTCTGCACTTCCTGTATTGAAATTTATTTGATCAAAATCAAACCAAATCTTTTTCAAACTATCTTCATTGATGCTCTCATAACCCTTTTTGATAAAGGTGATTAATTGATCCTCTATTCCACCTTTATTGGCATTCAAATCAATATTTCCCGGTAGGGATAAATTTAATGATGCTGCATTGGTTACATTATTCGACTCTGTTGTTTCATGACCCGCAGCATCTCCTGCTGCATGTGTATTTGCATCATGATGTACAGCCTCCTCACTTTCATGGCCACTACCATGTGAGCCACCCGGTACAAAGTTTCCATGGCAATTCATCATCAACATTAATAAACAAAATACGGATACAAATGCAAGAAAAGCGGTAAGTGTATATTTCTTGCTATCATTTGGTTCTGGAGAATGGTCAGACATAAACTAATTTTATTATGTGGCCAAAAATAGGGGAATCCTAGATATTGGTAACATGGCTTTTGAGGTTTAAAATTAATTCAGGATCCGGACAATTGAAGAGATATTTTTCTGCTTCTTCTTTACTACACACGCCGGGGTAGTCTCCTTCATACAATTCAAGATTTGATATGATTTGAAAATGTAAGTGGGGCGGCCAATTACCATTCTCTTCCGTTGCTCCTATATGGGCAATTATATTTCCCCTGTTTACATAATTTCCCGGTTGTAAAGAAGAAATATCTTTTAATGCAATATGGCCATACAAAGTGTAAAATGAAATACTATCTAATTGATGAGAAAGGATAAGCGTAGCACCATAATCTCCAGCTAGATTATTAAATGCAAAACTATGTACCATACCTCCCATGAATGCGTAAATTGGTGTATTAACCTGCCCCCAAATATCGATACCTAAATGTAATCTGCGAGGTGAATCTATGCCATCGAACAAATTACTGCTGCTATAAATATCCCTCCATTCATTATATCCACCGATAGCGAATTTGGCTTTATGTAAAGAGATTAAGTTTGTGATATAATCAGAAAATAATTGAATATTATTAAAAATATTCTTTGTAAGTGTTTCATTATTTTTAGACAAATCAATTGATAATATTTTTTCCTGTACAAAATCAAGAGGAATAACAGGGTGAAATTGATGCCTGTATTTATTCAATAGGTTGATAGTAGCATTCTGTGACATATATTATAACAAAGATATTAAAATATGATTATTACAATTAAACTGTAATCTGTTTCTTACATTTTAGAATTTGATTGTGTAATCTTTAGCTATAGCGTTCAACTAAAAGTTTAATCTAATGATAACATAATAAATAATTTTAAACTAAGTGAAAGGAATGAAAAAAGTAAGCTGATTTTTTTTCAAACATTTCGTTGCAAAATTTTATTAGGCTTAGGTATTTAGTTAGCAAAAGGTTACCAAGTGTAGAATACATACCAATT